>JALEWQ010000044.1 GCA_022783305.1 Trueperella sp.
TAAGCACGCCGCCAGCGTTCGTCCTGAGCCAGGATCAAACTCTCCACAAAAAACCAAACCCACCAAGCACAAAACCCAGCAGGAAAGATCCAAACAGAAAGCCAAAACAGACTCAAAAAACCAGAAAAACTGGCAAAAAAAACTGCAACCAACCCAACCCAACAAAAAGCCAAGCCAAGCCAGCCACAACAACAACCAACCCAACCAAAAAGGAAGAGCCAGCCATCAAAAAAACACAACATAAAAAGCTGACACACTATTGAGATATCAAACAACACACCCACATCCGAAAACATCCGTCATACCGGAAACTTCCGAAGGGAGGAAGGCTAGATTAGCATTCCCGCCGCCGCTTGTCAAAACCGGTTAAGATCCTGACGTCGAAGAGCGCAACTTGTCCGAAGAATTTGCTTCTTTGGACTTCGTTGCTCTCCGCGGCAACGAATAAATACTTTACGCACGAACGGCGTCAGCGTCAAATTCTTGTACGGTGTCGCTGGTCACAGCGATAAAACCGCGAGATTCCGCCATTTCTCCGTTTCCCGTAACTTGCGCTGCCCTGCGTTCGCGCCGCCGCCGGATTTCCTTGACACCCATGAAGGCGACGAAGATGAGACCGTCGACGAAGGCCATGGTCGGCGTCGTGGGTACATCTGCGAGCCAGGCGACGAGGAAACCGCCGACGGCCGAGGCAGCGGCAACCCCCAACGACGACGCGAGCATCACCGGCAAGCTACGTGAGAACAGGAGTGCAGTTGCGGCCGGCACCACCATGAGCGCGATGACGAGGATTGCCCCCGCCACGTTGAAAGCCGTGACAACGGTCAAGGCGACAAGAATCATGAAGACGGTATCGACGATCTTGACGGGCATACCGGAGACCACGGCAAAGTCGCGATCAAAGGTGGAGGCCTGCAGAACACGGTAGGTCACCGCCATGAAGGCCGCGTTCACCACGGCCACCCCGAGAAGGATCCACATCATCCGCGGTCCCATGTCAAACCGGCCGAGGGCAACGTGCTCGGTCGGCAGCGCCATGAGGTTGAGGTCGCCCACGAGCACCGTATCGGCGCAAATGTGCACGTTCGAAAGCCGAGTGGAGAGCAGTAGCACGCCGAGCGCGAAGAGCGCGGGGTAGATTGCCCCCTGGTTGGCGTCGCCGGCGAGTAGACCCGACCCCTTAAGCCGATCTGCGCCGATCACGACGATGAGACCGCACACCGTGGCGATGAGCGTCATGAGCGGTGAGTGTGTGCTGCCCGAGACGATCGCGCCGATGACGATCCCCGGCAGAACCGCGTGCGAGAGCGCGTCGACCAGCATGGACTGCCCACGTAGCACCAGGAAGGTACCCGGCAGGGCACAGGTGAGTGCCGTCGTGAGTGCGAGCAGAAGCACGGAAAGAATGAAGGTCATGCGACGGCCCTCCGAACCCTCGCGGCACGTCGGCGCGACATCCTCCGCGGCGAAAAGACGAGCGCAACGAGGAAGACGGCGAAGAGAATCAGGACGACGACGGGTCCCGTCGGCACGCGCCCGGCCGTGACGGAGAAGTAGGCCCCGGCGAGGCCAGAAACTCCCCCGATCGCTGCAGAGCCGGCGACGAGCCCAGACATCGAAGAAGTGAACTGGCGTGCGGCGGCTGGCGGCATGATCGCGAAGGCGACCACAAGGATCATCCCCACCGCCTTGATGCCAACAACAATCGCCACAGTGGTGGTCACGATGACGAGGGCCTCCATCGTGCGTGGCTTGAAGCCCTGGACGTGTGAGGCCACCTCGTCGAAACAGTAGAGCTTGATCTCCTTCCAGAACGCCACCAGGGTCAGGAGCGCGAGGCCTCCGAGGATGGCGACGGTGACGATGTCGACCTGACGCATCGTTGCGGCGTTACCGAAAAGGTAGCTGTCTATCCCGCCGCGGTTCGGCAGGCTGGAGTGGTTGACGAGGTAGAGGCCGATCATGCCGCCGCCGTAGAAGATCGCCATGGAAATTGCCATGGCGGCGTCGACGCCGACCCGTCGGCGCGCAATCGCGTTGGTCAGTAGGAGCGCAAGGATAGAGGCGATCGTTCCGCCCACCGTCAAAACGAGGATGGAGCGTCCGTCCAGGCCCAGGAGCGTGGCGAGAACGAAGGCGCCGATGACGCCGGCGAGCGAGGAGTGGCCGACGACGTCGGAGGCCAGCGACTGCCTGCGAAGGTAGAGGATCGCGCCCAGTGCGCCGGCGAGTGCCCCGATAAGGATCGTGCCGATGGCCGTGGTGCGGAAGGCGTACGTACCAAAGAATTCGGCGAGGCTCACGGGATCACCTCCGCAAGCCCGTAGGCGCGGTGGATGGTCTCAGCTGTGAAGGCATGCTCGAGCGGGCCGCTCGCCTCGACCCGGCCCTCACGCAGGAGTGTCGCGTGAGTACAAAAGTCTTTGACCGTGGCGAGGTCGTGGTGCACGACGCCGATGGCTCGCCCCTCGCCCGCAAGCGAACGCAGGACGTCGGTGATGGCCAGGGCCGAGGCGATATCGACGCCCGCGAATGGCTCATCAAGCAGGAGGAGGTCGGGCTGACCGGCGAGCGTTCGAGCGAGGAAGGTGCGCTGTTTCTGCCCACCGGACAGCTCCGAGATGTGCCGGCCCGCGAGGTCGGTGATCGACAGGCGCTCCATCGCTTCCTGCGCCAAGGCTCGCTGCGGCGGACCGGGGCGCCGTAGCCAGCCGAGCCGCCCGTATGTGCCCATGAGGACGACGTCGCCGACAGTGGCTGGAAAGTCCCAGTCGACCGCCGCCACCTGCGGCATGTAGCCCACGCGGTGACGGACGGCGGACAGCGGCTGGCCGAAGAAGGCCGCCGAACCGGCCAGAGGAGGAACAAGGCCGAGCGCGGCCTTGATAAGCGTGGACTTGCCCGCGCCGTTTGGCCCCAGAATCGCCATGATCTGTCCGGCGCCTATGGACATAGTGGCGCCATGGAGCACCACGCGTCCGCGATAGCCCGCGGTCAAAGATGTGATCTCAAGGTGCATTGTTCCTCCCCTAGCTCTTGGTTGACTTGATTGCCCCGTTACTTCAGACCGGCAACGATGGCGTCGACGTTGTGCTGGAAGGCGCCTAGGTAGGTGTCGACGGGAGCCTCCACGCCAAGCGTGTCAGCGAAGAGCTCGTCGTCGGCAATCTTAACGTCCCAGCCTGCAGCTTTGACGGCGTCCTGCAGGTGCTTGATGACCTCGGGGTTCTTGAGATTGTCTGCGAAGAGGACGGGGACCTTCTTCTCGGCGATGAGTTTGGCGAGCTCGTTGATCTGGACGGCCGACATCTCGGACTCGGAGGAGACGAAATCGGTGGCGTAGATGTCGAGGTCGTAGGTGCGCCCGAGGTAGTTGAAGGCGTCGTGTCCGGTGACGAGGGTGCGGCGGTCGGCGGGGATCTTGGCGAACTCAGCCTTGGCAGCCTCGTGCATCGCTTGGATCTTGCCGTTGTACTCGGCGGCGTTGTCACGGTAGGTCTTGGCGTTGTCCGGATCGATCTGTGCGAGCTTCTCGGCGGTGGCTGTCACCACGAGCTGCCAGGCGACCGGGTCGTTCCAGATGTGCGGATCGTGGCCCTCGATCTTTCCATCCTCTTCCCACGGGAGGAGGTCGGATTCGGGGATCGCCTCGCCGGCGGGGAGCTGGCGGTCGCCGAGCTTGTCGAACTGGGCCATCATCTTGTGCTCCATGTCGTGGCTGGTCCACACCACGAGGTCCGCCTTGCCGATCTTTTCGGTGTCGGCGGTGGTCAGCTCCTGCGTGTGCGGGTCGCCGCCGGGGCCGACGAGCACGGTGAGGTCGGCGTCGGGTGCGATGTTGGTGATCGCGTCCCCAAGGTACCCGGTGGTCGCCACGATGGTGAGCTTGCCGTCCGAGTCCTTGCCGCCGGCATTATCCTGCGCGCAGGCCGTCACGGACAGCGCGAGCACCGAGGCGGTAGCGAGGCCGAGAAGTCTTTTAATAGTCATAGCCATCTTTCTCTTAGGGAACCCTTAGTGGATTCGGTACAATCAAACTACAGTTTTCGCCCTACCGCAACCTAGGACCTTCGGCCAAGCGATAGCAGGAAAAAGGCGCCGGGGAACCCCGGCGCCTTTTTCCTCGCTGCGAACCTAGATCCGGATCGCCGTCATATTCTTCTTGCCCTTGCGCAACAACACGAGCGAACCGGGCAGGACATCACTGGCCTCGATCACCCTCTCAGCATCCGCGACCTTGGCGTTGTTGATATACACGCCACCGCCGTCGATCGTTCGGCGCGCCGCACCCGCCCCCTTTTCCAGCCCGAGGGAGACGAGGATGTCCACCACGGCATCGCCAACCTTCGCCTCCGCCGAGGGAAGCTCGGCCGTCGCGTCGTGCAGCGTGCGCTCGTCCAGCCCCGCCGGCTCAGCCTTGCCAAACAGCACGAGCGAGGCCTGCTTGGCACGTTCGGTCGCCTCGGCGCCGTGGACCCAGGTAGTGACCTCCTCGGCCAGTACCCGTTGCGCCTCGCGCGCCTGGGGTCGCTGCGCGACCTCGGCCTCAAGCTCCTCTATCCTCTGCCGATCCAGGAAGGTGAAGACCTTGAGCATTCGGACCACGTCCTCGTCGGCCGTGTTCAGCCAGAACTGGTAGAACTTGTAGGGGCTGAGCATCTCGGGGTTGAGCCACACGGCGCCGCCCTCGGTCTTGCCGAACTTCGTGCCGTCGGCCTTGGTGATGAGCGGGTTGGTCAGCACGTGCACCGACTCCCCTTCCGTCTTGCGGATGAGGTCGAGGCCTCCCACGAGGTTGCCCCACTGGTCGTCCCCGCCCACCTCGAGCGTGCAACCATATCTGCGGTAGAGCTGGAGGTAGTCGTTGGCCTGGAGGATCTGGTAGGAGAACTCGGTGTAGGACAGGCCCTCCTCCGATTCGAGGCGCCGCCGGACGATGTCCTTGTTCAGCATGGTGCCCATGCGGAAGTACTTGCCAAGGTCGCGCAGGAAGTCGATCGCCGACAGCTCATTGGTCCAGTCGAGGTTGTTGACTGTCCGGGCGGCGTGCTCCCCCTCAAAGTCGAGCAGGCTCTCCAGTTGCCCGCGCAGCGCCTCGGCCCAGCCGGCCACCACGTCCTTCGTGTTGAGCTGGCGCTCTCCCTTGGCGCGCGGGTCGCCGATTAGCCCGGTGGCCCCGCCCACGAGCACGAGCGGGTTGTGACCCGCCATCTGCAGGTGGCGCATGACCTTGACCGCCACGAGGTGGCCGTGGTGGAGGGAGGCCGCCGTCGGGTCGAAGCCGCAATAGAAGGTTACCGGGCCGTCCGAGAGCGCCTTGCGCAGCTGGTCGATATCGGAGGTCTGGGCGATTAGCCCGCGCCATTGCAGTTCATCGAGGACGTCGGTCACTTCATTGCCTTTCATTCGCGTTCGCCGCCGTGGCGAACCACATCAATTTTGCCCTATCCGCTTCGCTTGGCTCAATTCTAACCTTCTTCACGACGCCGGTAAGGCAGTGCCGCATCTACGTGTCGACGAACACCGTTGACGAAATGTAGTATGTCTACTACACTTTGTTCCGTCAAGACGATATCAGGAGGCTTTATGCTAACCGTCACCGACGTATGCTTCGCCTACGGCAAGAACGAGGTTCTGAAGGGCGTCTCGCTCAGCCTCGATGCCGGCGAGCTTCTCGCCGTTCTCGGACCCAACGGAGCCGGCAAGACCACGCTTATCGAGATCATCCTCGGTACCTACGCCCCGGCGTCGGGAACCGTGTCCGTCTTCGACGGCGGGCCCGTCTGGACGCGCATCGGGTTGGTCCAGCAGCACTGGACGGACCACGCCAAGTGGCGCGTGTGTGATCAGCTGGGTTGGGTTGAGCAGGCATTCAAGGCAGCTGGCCGACCAACCCACGACGTCGACGAGCTGCTCGCCCGCGTAGGGCTCTCCGACAAGAAGGACCAGCGCCTCGGCCAGCTCTCGGGCGGCCAACGCCGGCGGGCAGACTTCGCCACAGCACTCATTGGCCAGCCGGACCTGCTCATCCTCGACGAGCCGACTACCGGGCTCGATCCAGCCGGCAAGCTCGAGATCCACGACCTCATCTCCGACGCCGCTGACCGCGGAACCGGCGTCCTCATGACCACCCACGATCTGACCGAGGCTGAGAAGCTCTCCACCAAGATCGCCATCATTAACGACGGCGTCGTCGCAGCCCGCGGCACCGCAACGGAGCTACGCGAGAAGCTCGTGCGCCCGGCCGAGGTGACATGGGTGGAGGGAGGGACGCGCCAGGTCCATCCGACCGAGCATGTTGAGCAGTTCGTTTCCACCCTCGATCTGTCGGCGATCACCGGCCTGACCATCACCCGACCCACTCTCGAAGACGCCTACCTCGAGCTGGTCGGCCACCAGCGCGCCAGTTAAGGAGAAAAAACGATGTCTTTTGCCAAGGCTGTCAAGATCCAGGCCGTCGCAGACCTGCGCCCACAACTCCTCGGTCTGTCCACGCTCAACATCCTCATCATCCCCGCCCTGTGGACCTTCCTCGGGCGCCGATTGACGGGCACGATCGGGGACCTCGACGTCAGCGCGGGTCACTACCTCATTGCCAGCTCGCTCGTCGGTTTCTCGGCGATGGTGGCCTACCAGATCGCGGCGGAGATGTATAACGAATACATGGCTGGCACGCTGTTGCGGGTGCGGACTTTGCCGAAGGGGGTGAAGATTTGGTCGACGGCGAAGCTCGCGACCTCGGCGGGGGTTATCCTCGTCCCCCAGGCGCTCATCCTCCTCGCCACGGTCCTCTTCATCCCCGGCTTCAACCTGACGTGGACGAAGATGGCACTCGCGATCCCCTTCCTCCTCCTCACCCTCGCCGCCACGGCGCCGCTCGGCTTCATCATCGGCGCCTTCACGCGCTCGACAACAGCACTCCTCATCGGCATGCTTGTTTTCATGGCGCTGATGGCGATCTCGGGGATCTTCTTCCCCCTCGACGTACTACCAGGCTGGCTCCAGGCCGTATCGAAGCCGCTGCCGTTCTACCACGCCGGCATCGTCTCGCGCTGGGTGTTCATCGGAGGGACCGGAAACATCGCGATGTCGGCTTCGGTGCTAGCCGCGTGGGCCATCCTCGGGATGATCGTGGCCCGCAAGGCGATAACCTTGAGCTTTAGCAAGGTCAGCATGGGTACCGTGGCGCGCGCCCAGCAAAAGATGAAGAACACCCTGGGAATCTGATGAAAGAAGACGTCGTATACAATCGGATCGCCCTGCTCCGTACGGACCGGGGCGTGTCTCGGCGCGAGCTCGCCGAGGCACTCGGCGTGCATTACCAGACCATAGGTTATCTTGAGCGCGGCGAGTACGCGCCCTCGCTCCATTTGGCCCTTCGCATCGCGGCATTCTTTGACCTGCCGCTCGAGCGGGTGTTCTCCCTTGAGGAGTTTCCGCCGCTCGCCTAGCGCAACGCCCGCGGCCGCCAGTGCGAGACCGGCGGCCGCGGGCGGATGCTAGGGATTTATCGGGCGACGATGCGCGAATCGGTAAACTCGCGCAGTTCGGCGATCCGGCGGGAGGCCTCATCACGTTGTTCGCGCACGCGTTCGGGCGCAGTCCCTCCCCGCCCACGACGCGCGGCCACTGAGCCCTCAACGGTGAGTACCTCGCGCACGGCGGGCGTCAGCCGCGGATCGATGCGGGTGAACTGGTCGTCAGTAAGGTCCCACAGCTCGATACCCAACCGCTCACAGGTGGCCACGCAGGCGCCCGAGATTTCGTGGGCCTGCCTGAAGGGAACGCCCCTGCGAACAAGCCACTCGGCGATGTCGGTGGCGAGTGAGAAGCCCTGGGGGGCGAGCTCGGCCATGCGTTCGTAGTTGAGCTCCATCGTGGCGATCATGCCGGCGACTGCGGGCAGGAGCACGTCGAGGGTATCCACCTGGTCGAAGACGGGTTCCTTGTCCTCCTGCAGATCTCGGTCGTAGGCCAACGGTAGCCCCTTGAGCACCGCTAGCAACCCCGCGAGGTCGCCGATGAGGCGGCCGGCCTTGCCGCGGGCGAGCTCGGCCACATCCGGGTTTTTCTTTTGGGGCATGATCGACGACCCGGTGGAGAAGGCATCGTCAAGCGTGACGAAGGAGAACTCCTTCGTGTTCCAGATGATGATCTCCTCGCTGATGCGGGACAGGTCGATGCCGATCTGGGCCATGACGAAGGCGAACTCGGCCGCGAGATCGCGGGCGGACGTGGCGTCGATCGAGTTCGGCGAGCTCGTGGAGAATCCTAGGTCGGTGGCCACGGCCTGGGGGTCCATGCCGAGCGTGTTGCCGGCCAACGCCCCCGAGCCGTAGGGGCTCTCTGCGAGTCTGACGTCGAGGTCGGTCAACCGGTCGACGTCGCGCAACATCGGCCACACGTGGGCCAGTAGCTGGTGGGCCACGAGCACCGGCTGAGCGTGCTGCATGTGGGTGCGCCCCGGCATGATCGCATCCCCGGCGCGCTGAACCTGGCGCATCAGGGCATCGACGACGTCGAGTAGCTTGCCGCCGATGACGCGGGCCTGGTCGCGTAGGTACATGCGGATGAGCGTGGCGATCTGGTCGTTACGCGAACGCCCGGCACGCAACTTGCCGCCGAGCTCGCTACCCGCCCGCTCGATGAGTCCGCGTTCGAGGCAGGTGTGGACGTCCTCGTCGTCCGGGCTCGGGGCAAACGCACCGGAGGCGACGTCGTCGTCGAGCACGGCGAGCGCGGCGAGCATGCTTGTCAGCTCGGAATCGTCGAGGAGCCCGGCCGCGTGCAGGGCGCGGGCGTGCGCGCGCGAGCCGGCAATGTCATAGCGCGCCAGCCGCCAGTCGAAGTGTGTGGAGCGAGAAAGCTCGCTCAACGCGTCCGCGGGCGCGCCGCTGAAACGACCGCCCCACAATGCCAAGTGTTCCATAGGTTTAATCATGCCAAAGAAGCCTGGCCGGTGCAGGTATTGCCAGTGGCGAGTATGATAAGAGGCACACCGAGAGAAGGGAACAGTAATGAAGGTGTTGGTCGCAGGCGGAGCCGGATACATCGGTTCACACACTGTCGTGGAATTGGTCGCGGCGGGCCATGAGCCCGTCATCGTCGACAACTTTTCCAACTCAAAGGAGACCGTCATCGATCGCCTGGAGGAGCTGACGGGGCGCTCGCTAGAATGGTACAAGGCGGACCTGACCGACCAGGAGATCACCCGCAAGATCTTCCTTAAGACCCGCCCGGACGCCGTCATTCACTTCGCCGGCTACAAGGCCGTGGGCGAATCAGTGGAAAAGCCGTTGGACTACTATGAGAACAATTTCGACACCACCTTCTCCATCTGCCGCGCCATGATCGCCGCCGGCACGAAGGAGATCGTGTTCTCCTCCTCGGCTACCGTCTACGGCGACGTGCCGCTGCCGTTGTTGGAAGACGAAAAGCATCTCGACTCCCTCTCCCCCTACGGCTACACCAAGGTGGCCAACGAGCGCATCCTCACCGACATCGCCCACGCTCACGGCTTCAAGCTCGGCCTGCTGCGCTACTTCAACCCCGTCGGCGCCCACAAGTCCGGGCGCATCGGAGAGAACCCACTCGGCATCCCGAACAACCTCATGCCGGCGGTGGCCAAGGTGGCGGCGGGCCGCCAGGACAAGCTGCTCATCTTCGGCGATGACTACCCCACGCGCGACGGCTCATGCATCCGCGACTACCTCCACGTGGTGGACCTGGCCAAGGCGCACGTGGTGACGCTGGAGAAGATGGTCGACGGGCCGTGGGACGTGCGGATTTGGAACCTCGGCACGGGACGCGGCACCTCCGTCTTTGAGCTCGTCCACGCCTTTGAGAAGGCCTGCGGACACGAGATCCCCAAGGAGGTCGCCCCCCGCCGCGCCGGCGACCGCGACGAGGTCTACGCCGAGCCCACGCGCGCGCTCAAGGAGCTGGGCTGGAAGACCGAGCTCACCATCGAGGACATGTGCGAGGACACGTGGCGCTGGCAGTCCGCCAACCCGGACGGCTACCCTGACGGCCCGGCAAAGTCCGAGCCTGCCACTGTCTAGTTGCGAATACTTCCCCCGCGCGGGGGTGAAATCCGATGCCCTGTGGCGTGCGTGCGGATACACTACCACCATGCACGAACTTCACGGACGCTCCTTCCTCAAGGAGGCTGATTTCACCCCCGCGCAGTGGCGCTCGCTGATCAATCTGGCCGCCGAGCTCAAACGAGAGCGGAACGAGGGGCGCGAGGTTGCGCGCCTTTCGGGCAAGACGATCGCACTCATCTTCGAAAAGACATCCACCCGCACGCGCACTGCCTTCGAGGTGGCGGCCTACCACCAGGGCGCACACGTGACCATGCTAGACGGGACCACCTCACAGATCGGTCACAAGGAAAGCTACGCGGACACTGCGGCCGTGCTCGGGCGCTTCTTCGATGCGATTGAATTCCGTGGCAACTCCCAGGCTGACGTCGAGCTGCTTGCCGCGTGGTCGGGTGTGCCGGTCTACAACGGGCTGACCGACGAATGGCATCCCACCCAGATGCTCGCCGACGCTCTGACGATCTTCGAACACGTGGACAAACCCTTCGAAGAAGTCACGCACGTCTACGTCGGAGACGCCCGGTTCAACACCGGACGCTCGCTTCTCGTTTCTTCCGCGATGCTCGGGATGGACGTGCGGATCGTGGCGCCGCGCGCCTACCAGCCCGACGCCGAAGCGGTGCGGATTGCCTCACACTTCGCGGAGGAGACGGGCGCCCGGATCACGATCACCGACGAGCTCTCGGCGGTCGAGGGCGCCGACGTCGTCTCCACGGATGTGTGGGTGTCGATGGGAGAGCCCAAGGAGGTCTGGCAGGAGCGCGTGGCGGCGCTGCGCGACTATCAGGTCAACGCCGCGCTCATGGCGGCAGCCGGCCCGGGCGCGATCTTCATGCATTGCCTGCCCGCCTTCCATGACCTCAACACGACCGTGGGCCGCGAGGTCTACGAGGCCACCGGCATGGACGCGCTTGAGGTCACCGACGATGTCTTTTCCTCGGCCGCCTCCGTCGTCTTCGATCAGGCCGAGAACCGGATGCACACGATCAAAGCCGTCATGGTGGCGACGCTGGGCGCAGACCTTGCCTAAGATCCTCGACCGCAACCCCATCACCCGGCTCATCCTGCCCATCTACCTGCCGGCGCTCATCTTCGCCATTGGTTCGGGAACCGTCATGCCCATCCTTGCGCTGGCTGCCCTCGATGTCGGTTTCGACGAGGCCGGCTCCTCGGCGGCCGTGGGCGTGCTCGGTTTCGTCTCCATCGTCATCTCCCCGATACTGGGAAGGATTATCGCCAAGATAGGCGACAAGTCCGCGCTCATCGCCGGTTCGGGGGTGGCGATCGCGGCGATGTGCGGCTTCCTGGGGACTCTCGCTTTTCCGGGCACGACGCCGTCCCGCGTCGTCTTCGTCGCCTCTATCGTGTTCCTGGCGGTCGGTTCGAACTCATGGTCGCTGGCCCGGCAGGCGTATTTGGCTGAATCAATTCCGCCCATGTGGCGTGCCCGCGGCCTGTCCACGCTCGGCGGGATGATGCGCATCGGCCAGCTCATCGGCCCGTTGGTGGCGACCGCGTTGCTGGCGGCGTGGGCGCTGCAGTCCACCTTCATCTTCAACATCCTGCTCATCTGCTTGGCCCTTGCCCTGATCGTGGCCTACGTGGTGCCTGACCCGGCCACCGAACGCAAACGCGTCTCCGCCGGCCAGAGTGAGGACGGGAGCCGCGGGCTCGAGCACCGTTCGAAGCTGGCCACCCTCATCCTTGGCATCGGCATCAACTGCCTCAACGTCTTGCGGGCCAACCGCTCGGTTATCGTGCCGCTGTGGGGGACCTTCCTCGGCTTCCAACCCACGTTTATCACCGCCACGTTCGCTGTGACCGCTCTGCTCGACACGATGATGTTCATCGTCTCCGGCTCCCTCATGGATCGCCGCGGGCGCCACTGGGCGCTGTTGCCTTCATTGCTCTTCATGCCGATCGGCATCGTCGTGATGGTCGCCTGTACTTCCCCGGTCGGTTTCGTCGTGGGCGCGGCGATCCTCGGCTTCGGCAACGGCTTCGGCGCCGGCATCGTCATGACGATGGGTGCCGACCTCTCCCCCACCACGAATCGCGCGGCGTTCCTCGGAATCTGGCAGTCCATCGTGGCCATCGGCACGGCGGCGGGCCCCTTCGTGATCTCCGGTATGACGGCGGCGGTCGACCTGCGGGCCGGTTTGTGGGCAACCATCGCCATCGGAATCTTCGGGCTCATCTGGTGCGCGACGCTCGTGCCGGTCGCCTACCGGCGTCTGGGCACCGACCTGCGTGGCAAGCCGTTGCGATAGCGCGACATGTGCGAGGGCATGGGTGTGGCCCGCCTGACAGGCGGGCCACACGGCTTAACGCTACCTATTCTTCTTGCTGGCGTGCGTCACTGCGGTGATGCCCAGCGCGCCCAGGAGCAACGCCAGCGCGGCCAGACCACCGACCTGCGCGCCCGTGAGCGGTAGGGACGAGCCCTGTCTTGCCGTTTCCGGAGCAGGAGTCGGTGTCGCGCTCACGCTCGGCGTATCAGGCTTGGCGGGAGCCTGCGAGCCCGGCTGATCCGGCTGGCCCGGCTGGTCCGACTGGTCCGACAGGTCCGGCTGATCCGGCTGGCCCGGCTCATCCGGCTGGCCCGGCTGATCCGGCTGGCCGGGAGCTGGCTCCGGCGTCGGCTCGGGCTGCGGTTTCGATGTCGCCCACGCGCTCACCTCCTGGGCGTTGATCATGAACTGGCCCTTTTCGTCCGGGCTCACCCAGGCATCGTTGATGAGCTTGAAGCTTCGCTCGGAGCCGTCGGTTCTCGAATCCACGCCGAGGCTGATCCTGTCCTTGCCGCCATCGAGCTGCGTGTAGGACACGTAGTAGGATCCGTGCACCGGGATCGGGTAGGGCGTGTGCAGCTCGACCCAGCCGCCGCCAACACCTGCCTCGACACGGGCCTTCACGGGTCCGACCAGCATGCGGCCGGGAAGGCCGTCACGGTCGTCGTGCTCCCACAGCGCCCACTCGAAATCCTGGGCCTTACCCGAGCGGAAGATGTAGAAGCGCGCGCCCGTCACGTGGCTACCCTGGCCGGCGTCGAACCGCACGGCCGCGGTCTTTCCCCCGGCCAGGGTGGTCAGCGCCGCGTCAGCGTTGCCAGAGTCGTAGGAGATCCAACCGGTCTCCCCGATCGTCGCGGGAGCAAGCTCGATATCGACGCCGGCCTCCTTACCTTCCTCTACAGTGAACGGGATATCCGCCTCCAGGTAGCCCGGAGCGCCGGCACGCAGGGTGTACTCGCCGGGCAGCAATTCGGAGGCGACGGGCTCGCTCGCCGCCTCAGTGAACACGGGCGCCGGCCGCCCCTTGGCGTACACGCTCACCCGAGCGTCCCGCACGCCCTTTCCGGAGCCGTCCGTTACGGTGAACGTGACCTTCTGCGGGTTGGCCTTCTCGAGGTAGAAGTGCTGCGTCAGCGTGTTTGCGTCCGCGAGTTGCACCGTCGCCGTCGCGGGCCGGTAGCCGGGAGCCTTCGCCACCAAGACGGCCTCGCCTGCGTGGCCACGCAGCAGGTAGGCGCCGGTGCCGGCCTCGGTGGATACCTTCGTCCCACGCTCGGCGAGCTCGACCGTCGCACTCGTCGCGGGAACCCACGACTCGTCCCCTTCGGCCCCGGAGGCGTTGGCCACCGCTTGTGCGTGTGCGAGCGTCGGCGCAGAAAGCTCCTCACCGTCGTAGATCCCCAACGACGCCGACTGCGCCAGCTTCGGCTGCGGGATCGTGGCTCCCGCCGTGTTGGCAAACAGGATGTCGTCGAGGAACCAGCCGCCGGCGAAGTCGAATATCTCGCTGCCGGTCACCAGCTCGAACTTTACCTGGGTGTTGGCGCTCAGATACTCGGCTGGGATGGCCACGCCGTCCACGTGCCAGGCGTTTGTGGTGCGCAGGGCCGTCTTCTTGTCGGTGGGATCGACTTCCTCGATCTTGGCGTCGTTGAGGGTGAAGATCTCCTTCCACTCTCCCCCGTTGGCGCGTACGTAGATGTGGCCGATGTCGTCGTCGTAGGTGGTCCACTCGTCGCTACCCGTCCGGCCGCGGGTGTTGAACCACTGCTGGAAGTACATGGTGACGTCGGTGTACGCAGACAGATCCAGGCTCGGCGAGGTCAGCGAGTAGGTGGCCTTCGCCTTTCGGTAATCGTTCAGGACGGTCGCGAACACGTTCGGGCTGCCCGGATTCTTGCCGGCGCTCTGTGGCGTGGTCGGCGCCTTGCCGGTCGCCTGCGTGTCGTCGAGTGAGGGGATGCCACGCTCGAAGACGTTGCCCTTACCATCTGGCTCCGAGGTCCAACCCTGGGCGTCGGATTCGAAGTCGAATAGCGAGATCTTCTCGCCCACCGTGAAGGTGCGCTGGAGAATCTTGGACGGCTCGGATTCGGCCTGGCCCGCCACCGCGGTGACGTAGTAGGAGTAGGTGCCCTGCTGCGGCGTCGGATAATCGTAGAAGGAGACAGTGTACTTGCCGATCTCCGCGCCCGTGAGCTCCTTGACGCGGCTGAAGGGGCCGTCGTCGTGGGCGCGGTAGAGCCGGTAGGCGCTGATCTTCTCGTCCTTAATCGGGACGAAATCGATGACAGTGCGGCCCGAGGCGTGTTTCGTGATCGCGAGTTCATCCTCGACCTTCGCCACGGTCGTGGTCTGGATCGGCTCGAGGGCGATGTCGTCGATGAACCAGCCTGCAGTGGCGTGCTCGGACTTCCACGCCCCGCGCACGCCGAACATCACGCGGATCGTCTTGCCGGCGTAGGCCGTCAGGTCCACGTATCCGCGCTCCCAATCGCTCACGTGGTTCTTGAACAGCAGCTGGGGCTTGGTTTCCCACGCCACGGTGCCGTCCTCGCGGACCTCGCCGACCCACACCTCCGCGGTGTCGTAGGCCGCGTACTCGTAGTTATCGAGGTCATACCAGTGTTTGAACGTCAGGGCAGCAGAATCCCCAGCTTTCAGGCCGATCGGCGGGGTCAGGAGCACCGAATCCTTCAGACCCGGGTAACCCTGGCCATCCAGTCCCACGCCCACGAGCTTCTCACCCGACGTCGGACGCTTCAGCGACGCCGCCGGCGCGCCCCACGCCCACATCGGCGTCTCGCCACTCATCTCGAAGCCGTCCGTGCCGGATTCGAAGTCTTCACTCCAGCCGACGCTGACGGAGACCTTCTGCTCGAAGCCGCGGACCGGGGTGCAGGCCTCTTTCTTTTCGCGGTCGGTGGCGCAAATCCGGTAGGAGACGTCGTCGGAGGCGAGCGTCGTCGGGGAGACGACGAACTCGTATGTTCCCTCAACCTTCGTGCCCTTGACCAGCTTCATCGCTTCCGTGCGTTCCCCGGCGCCTCCCGTGATCTTGAGGGAGACGGAGGCGACGCCGGTGTCGTCGGTGACCT
Source organism: Trueperella sp. (assembly GCA_022783305.1). Classification (GTDB taxonomy): domain Bacteria; phylum Actinomycetota; class Actinomycetes; order Actinomycetales; family Actinomycetaceae; genus Trueperella; species Trueperella abortisuis. The sequence continues at coordinate 15,496 of JALEWQ010000044.1, forward strand.
TCGCGGTCACGTCGGTCGTCGTGGCACGGTAGAAGACGCTCACGGGTGTGTGCTCGATGTGCGGCGCGTCGGCGTCGACACCGCGGACGTACACGTTGCCCTGAACGGTCCCGATGCTCGAATCTGCCTTGGCCATGTCGATGGCGAGGGCGGCGTTGACCTTGCCGGCGCCGTAGGCGTGGTTCGGGGAGTTCACGTGCTGCGGGTCGGTCAGCGGCGTGGCGGAGCTTCGCAGGATGCTCTCCAGCTCGTCTACCGTCAGCTTCGGATTGACGCCCAGGACGAGGGCGGCGACGCCGGTCACGTGCGGGGCGGCCATGGAGGTGCCCGACTGGATCTTCATCGACTGCTTGGTCCACCCCGAACGGATGTTCACGCCGGGGGCCGCGATGTCGGGCTTGGCCCGCTCCGTGTACTTTGATGGGCCGCGTAGCGAAAACTTCGCGACGACGTCGTCGGATCGCAGCGCGCCGACGGCGAAGGCCTCCGGGAAGGAACCCGGCTGGGTGATTGAACCCGGGCCGCCGGGGTTGTTCCCATCGACGTTACCCGCCGAGAAGACGGGAAGGATGCCGGCCTTGCGCCACTGCTTGAGGGCGTCCTGGAAGAGGAGGTTGGTGGCGGAGCTTCCCCACGAGTTGTTGACGACGCGCGGGGCGAGCTCGGGGTGCCTCACTCCCTGACTGTCAACCGGGGCGAGCATCCACTGCATGGCCTGGAGCAGGCGCGAGTCGCTCGTCTCGCCCTCCTCGTCGAAGACGCGGGCCGCGATGAAGGTGGCCTTGGGCGCGACGCCGAGGTAGCCGGTCCCGCTGGGATCGGAGCCGAGGATCGTTCCGGCGACGTGGGTGCCGTGGCCCGTGGAGTCGACGGGCTCGGTCGTGGTTCCTACGGTGTCATACCAGCTCACCGCCTTGTCGCCAGTATTGCCGCGCCACTTGTCCTTGAGGGCAGGATGAGTGACGTCGACGCCGGAATCGATGATGCCCACCGTGACGCCCTCTCCGGCATATTCGTCGAGCAGGCCCTCCGAGGCGGAGATTTGCCTCAGGTTCCACGGGAGGTGCAACGCGGCGGGCTTGCCGCCAAGGGCCGACATGCGCATGCCGGAGTCGTCGGAGATCGGATCGGCCTCAATCTTGTGGTCGATGCTGACCTCGCTCACTCCCGGCGTCTTTGCCAGGTCGAGGGCGACTTCCTTCGTCACCGTGGCCGAGACCGCATTGACGACGTAGAGCGGCTGGACGTCGTGGGCCTGGTGATCCTTCTCGGCGCCCTCAAGCTTGGCGAGGACGGCCCGTTGAGAGGACTTGGCCGTGTCGATCAGGTCTTGCACGTGATCGATCTTTTCTTGCGGGGTGGTGGCGGGGACACCCTTCTCCTCGTGCTTGTCATCCATGACGACGATGACGGAATGCCACGACGCATCCGATGATCGGGCGATCTCTTCGTCAACCGGTGGTGCCGCCACGGCAGACGGTATCGCCGCTATCGTCGTTGCCGTGAGAGCGCCCATGGATAGCGCCGCGATTATGCGTCCAAAACGGCCGCGCATATAACCTCCAACATGCGTAAGACCCATCGGGGTCATTGATTGAATGGCCTGTCAGTGCACACACAGACCGCCAAATGCCGAAGGTTAGGCTACCCTAAGGTCTACGCATGTGGATGGGACCTTGGATTCTTACCGTTTCGTAACCTCTGCTCGCGGATCGGGCGACAAAAATGGCGCGGACGAATCCGCGCCATTCTCATTCCTGGCTCCCCTAGGACAGGTGCAGCTTCGGCATCGCCTCACCCTTGCCGAACTTCACATCGCGGGCCGCGGCCAGCCGGCCCGTCAGGCCGGTCAGTGCGATGAACCCGCGGGCGTGCGACTGGTTAAACGTGTCGCCCTGGTCGTACGTTGCCAGGTTGAAGTCATACAGCGAAGTCGGCGAGCGCCGGCCGGTCACCACGGCGCGCCCGCCGTGCAGCGTCATGCGGATCTCGCCGGAGACGTAGTCCTGGGTGTCCCGGATGAAGGCGTCGAGGGAACGCTTGAGCGGGGAGAACCACTGGCCCTCGTAGACCAGCTCCGACCAACGCAACCCCACGCGCTCCTTGAAGCGGGCCTGCTCGCGGTCCAGCGTCACGCGCTCAAGCTCGCGGTGGGCGGTGATGAGAGCCATCGCGCCCGGGGCCTCATAGATCTCGCGCGACTTGATGCCAACCATGCGGTCCTCGACAATGTCGATGCGGCCGATGCCCTGAGCGCCCGCGCGGGCGTTCATCTCCTCAATCGCCTGGAGCGGCGTGACGTCGCGCCCGTCGATCTTCACCGGAATGCCGCGTTCGAAGGTGATGACAACCTCGTCAGGCAAAGGCGGGTAGGACGGATCGTCGGTGTAGTTGTAGACGTCCTTGGTGGGCGCGTTCCACAGGTCCTCGAGGTAGCCCGTCTCGATCGCGCGGCCCCAAACGTTCTGGTCGATCGAGAAGGGGTTGGACTTCGTCGTCTCGATGGGCAGGTTGTGCTTCTCGGCATAGTTGATCGCGAACTCGCGGGTCAGGGCCAGATCGCGCACGGGCGAGAGGCACTTCATATCCGGGGCGAGCGAGGTGATGCCGTTCTCGAAGCGAACCTGATCGTTACCCTTGCCGGTGCATCCGTGGGCAACCGTCTCGGCGCCGAACTGACGGGCCGCCGTCACCAGGTGCTTGACGATGACGGGCCGCGAAAGTGCGGAAACAAGCGGGTACGCCTCCATGTAAAGGCCGTTGGCCTGCAGGTCGAGCATGCAGTACTCCTCGGCGAACTCGTCGCGAGCGTCGGCCACGTAGGCCTCCACGGCGCCGCAGTCGAGCGCGCGCTGACGGACCACGTCGAGATCCTCGCCTCCCTGCCCGACGTCGACGGCGACGGTGATGACCTCCGCCCCGGTCGCTTCGCCGATCCAGCCGATCGCCACCGACGTGTCGAGTCCGCCGGAGTATGCGAGGACTACGCGTTCCTTTGCCATGATGAACCTTTCTTAGTTGTTAGAAGAAGAGTGAGCGATGTCGATGAGGCGGCTAAGCAGCTCGTCGGCACGTTTGGTGGATTCGGTAATGACCAGCACCGTGTCGTCACCGGCGATGCAGCCGAGCACGCCGTCGAGCACGGCGCGGTCGAGCGCCGAGGCCAGCAGCTGCGCGGCCCCGGGCGGTGTGCGTAGCACGATCTGGTTTCCCGCCGACTTGGCCGAGACCATGACCTCCCGGGCCCAGCGCTCCAGGTGGAAGCCCGCGGGTGCGTCGCTCTCCCCCTCCACACCGGGGCTGGGCACCTTGTAGTGGCGCCCACCCATACCGTCGGGGACCTTGCGCGCCTGAAGCTCGTCGAGGTCGCGCGAGAGCGTGGCTTGTGTGACCACGATCCCCTCGTCCGCGAGCAACGCCCGCAGCTCGGCTTGCGAGCCAATGGGCTGGGATTCGACGATGGCGGTGATGCGGGCGAGCCGGGCCGCCTTGGTCACCATGGTTCCTGTCACGAGTGTTTCTCCATTTCTTCGATGAACGGCGCAAGTTCATCTTGCGTGATGACAAGCGGTGGCGCCAACCGGATCGTCGTGGTGTTCGGCGCGTTGACGATGAAGCCCCGGCCCAAAAGCTCGGCCTGGAGCGCCGGGGCGTCTTTGACGACGACGCCGAGCAGCAGCCCCGCACCGCGCACCTCGAACCCGCGCGCCTCGAGCTCGCCGGCTAGCCACTGCCCCGTTCCGCGCACGTGGTCGAGCAGCCCGGCCACCTCGCCGACGACGGCGTTTGCCGCCGCACACGCCAACGGATTCCCGCCGAAGGTGGTGCCGTGGCTGCCGGGGGTCAGCAGACGCCCGGCTTTCTCGATCCCGACGACGGCTCCGATCGGAACGCCCCCGCCCAGGCCCTTGGCCAGGGTGATGACGTCTGCCTTGACGAGGTCAGAGTGGGCGAACCATCGTCCGGTGCGCCCCACACCCGTCTGTACCTCGTCGACCACGAACAGCGCATTAAAACGTTCACACAGGGCGCGGGTGCGGCGCAGGAAGGCAGCGGGGACGGGAACAACGCCGGCCTCGCCCTGGATGGTCTCGACGAAGATCGCCGCAACGTCGTCGTTGAAGACGGCGTCGAGGGCCTCGACGCTAGGGTCGATGAAGATGACGTTTCCACCAAGCGGCTCGAAGGGCTCGCGGATGGCGGGTTTGTGGGTGATGGACAGAGCGCCGAGCGTGCGCCCGTGAAAGCCGCCTTTGAGCGCGATGATCGTTCCTCGCGGCTTGTGCAGGCGAGCCATCTTGATGGCGGCCTCGTTGGCCTCGGCTCCCGAGTTACAGAAGAAGATCCGGGCTGAGGCGCCCACATAGCCCTCGTCGGAGAGCATGCGCTGAATCGCGCCGGCGAGCTCCAGCTGTGGTGCGGTGGCAAAAAAGTTCGACACATGGGTCGCCCTGCCCGCCTGCTCGGTGATCGCACGCACGATCGCGGGATGGGCATAGCCAAGGGCGTTGACCGCGATGCCGGCAAGCAGATCGAGGTAGCGTTTGCCGTTCTCGTCCCACACGTAGACGCCCTCGCCGCGCTCGATGACCAGCTGCGGCTCGCCAAAGGCGTTCATCATCCGCTGAGAGTATAGTTCCGACATCACTTCTCCTCCTTCGCCCCGGTCACGGCCTTCGTCCCGGTCACGGCCCCTCGCCGGGCCGCGGCCGTGACCTGGGTGCCGATGCCGTCGTCGGTGAAGATCTCGAGCAGAATGGAGTGCGCCATCCGCCCGTCAATGATGTGGGCCTTGGGAACGCCGCGATCCACTGCCCTGAGCGCAGCCTCCATCTTCGGTTTCATCCCCGAGTCGAGGACGGGCAGGAGCGCGCGTAGGTCGTCGGGATGGATCTCGGAGACGAGCGACGATTTATCCGGCCAGTCGAGGTAGAGACCCTCAACGTCTGTGAGCATGATGAGCTTGTCCGCGCCGGCGGCGTCGGCGATCGCTCCCGCAGCCGTGTCGGCGTTGACGTTGAGCACCTCCTCGGGGTTGTCGACGTCGGTGGCAACGGTGGAGATGACGGGGATATGTCCGGAGGTGAGCATGTGATTGAGCGATTCGATGTTGATCGAGACAATGTCGCCCACGTGCCCGATGTCCACCTTCTTTCCGTCGACGTCGGCCGTGCGGCGCCGTGCGCTCAGCAGGCCCGCGTCCTCCCCGGAAAAGCCGATGGCCCGCGGCCCGTCGACGTTGAGGAGGGAGACGAGTTCGCGCTGGACCTGGCCGGTGAGCACCATACGCACCACGTTCATCGTCTCGCGGTCTGTCACCCGCAACCCGCCGCGGAACTGGGACTGGATGCCGACCCGCTCAAGCATGGCGTTGATCTGCGGGCCACCGCCATGGACGACGACGGGCTGCAGGCCCACCGAGTGCATGAAGATGATGTCCTTGGCAAAGGCACGCTTGAGGGAGTCGTTGATCATGGCGTTGCCGCCATACTTGACCACGACGCGGCGCCCCGCGAATTCGTTGATCCAGGGTAGGGCCTCGATGAGGATTTCGGCCTTGTGTTGGGCGCCGGCCAGGCGCGTGAGGATGCTCATGTCGAATACGCCGAGTTCTCGTGGACGTAGTCGTGGGTGAGGTCGTTGGTCCACAGCTCGACGACCTCCCCTCCCGCGTGCAGGTCGATGTCGATGGTGACCTCCCGCTCTGCCGCGAGGTCCACTAGGCCACGATCCTCGCCGACTCCCCCGGCGCGGCACACCTGCACGCCGTTGAAGTAGACGTCAAGCGCGTCGGCCTCGAAGGGTGCGACATCGGCCGGGACGGTTCCCACCTGGGAGATCACGCGGCCCCAGTTCGGGTCGTTGCCGAAGATGGCGGCCTTTAAAAGGTTGGATCGGGAGACGGCGCGGGCGACGGCCAACCCCGCCTCCTGCGACCTGGCTCCCGACACCCGAATGAGGACGTCGTGCGAGGCGCCCTCAGCGTCCGCGATGAGCTGGCGGGCAAGCGACTGGGCCACCGCCGTCAGGTTTGCCACGAAGTCCTCGCCGGCGACGCCGGAGGCACCGCTAGCGAGCAGAAGAACCGTGTCGTTCGTGGACATCGCACCGTCGGAGTCGATCCTATTGAACGACGCCGCCACCGCGGCCTCAAGCGCCTCCTGGGCCTGCGCCGCGCTCAGCACGGCGTCGGTGGTGATGACACAGATCATCGTGGCCAGGCCGGGGGCGAGCATGCCCGCGCCCTTCGCCATCCCGCCGATCGTGTAGGGCCCGGCGATGCCGGCCTGCTTGGTGACGGTGTCGGTGGTGCAGATCGCCTCGGCCGCCTCGGCTCCGCCGCCCGTGCTGAGGCGCGCTGCAGCGTTGGAGACGCCCGCGAGCAATTTCTCCATGGGCAGGCGCTCCCCGATGAGGCCGGTAGAGCACACCGCCACCTCCTGGGGTGCGCACCCGAGGAGGGTGGCCGCGTGTTCCGCGGTCGCCCGCGCGTCCTCGTAGCCGGGCTTGCCGGTGGCGGCGTTTGCCCCTCCGGAGTTGATGACGGCCACGGTGTGGGTTGCCTCGGCGATCTCCTTCATCCAGCGCACGGGCGCCGCGAATACGCGGTTGGAGGTGAGGACGGCGGCCGAGACCGGATGCGGGCCGTCGTTGACGACGAGCGCGACGTCCCGGCCCGCGCTCTTGAGCCCGGCACGCACGCCCGCGGCACGGAAACCGCGCGGAGCGGTGACGCCGAGCGTCTCGACGTGCGGCGTGGGGTCAGAAAAGAGGATCACGGCGCCACTCCGATCTGTGAAAGGCCGGTGGTTTCGGACAGCCCAAGGGCGAGGTTCATCGACTGGGTGGCGGCCCCGGCGGTGCCCTTCACCAGGTTGTCGAGCGCGCAGATGGCGGTGATGCGCCGCGCGTCGGCATCGAGTTCGGCGTGGACGAGGGCCAGGTTGGAGCCGACCACGCTGCCCGTGGCCGGCCAGTCGGGCGACCACACGACGAAGGGTTCGTCAGCGTAGGCGGCCTGATATGCCTCGAGCACCTGCTCGGGGCTTACGCCGCTGACGGGGATCGAGACGGTGGCCAAGATCCCTCGCGACATCGGTACGAGGACGGGGGTAAAGGACACGGATACGGAGCGTGCGCCCGCCACGCCCAGGTTTTGCGTTATCTCCGGGATGTGCCGGTGGACGCCGCCCACCGCGTATGGCGACGCCGACTCGATGGCCTCCGCGGCCAGCAAGTGGGGCTTGGGAGACTTGCCGGCGCCGGAGTAGCCAACGGAGAGGATCGCCACGATGTCCTCCCCGCTGGCGATCCCCGCCGCGATGGCGGGCTGGGCCGCGAAGGTGACGGCCGAGGCGTTGCAGCCCGGGGCGGCGATGCGCCGGGTGGTGGCGAGGAGCTCGCGCTGGCTCGGCCCCGCGCAGTGGATGAGCTCGGGCATCCCGTAGGTCCACGGCTGCGCGGGCGCTGTGTGGTAGTAGCGCTCCCATGCGGCCGGGTCGGTGAGGCGATGGTCGGCGCCGAGGTCGATGATGAGGCAGTCGGGATTGATGTGCTCGATCTGGGCCGTGAGAGCGGCGGAGGCGCCGTGCGGCAGGCCGAGGATGACGACGTCGTGCCCCGCAAGATTCTGCGGCTGCAGCGGCTGTATCTCGAGGTGGCGCAGTGGCCATAGGTGCCTCTGATGCTGGCCGAGGGCGCCGCTGGAGCTGTGGGCGGCGACCGTCGTGATCGTCACATCGGGGTGTGCCGCGAGTATGCGCGCGACCTCGCCACCCGCGTAACCGGTGACGCCGGCAATAGCAACAGAGTACGTCATGCGCATAACTATACACTGGAGCGCATGATTCCCCGCTCGCGCCCGCTGTGAGACCGGACACCGGGGAGGAGCGCACTTATGAGCACAGTTGGCGAATCTCTCCCCACATGAGTGAATAGCTGACAGACTCAAAACATGAAGAAAGCAACGCCGCATTCGTCCCGCGACGACCTCATGTTCGAGGCAGCCTACCTGTATTACATGGAAGGCCTCACGCAGCAGGCGATTGGCACGCGCCTTGGCTACACCCGCTGGACCGTCGGGCGTCTCATCGAAGAGGCACGCCAGACCGGGCTCGTCACCATCACCATCAACCACCCCCGCATCCAGACCCACCACCTCGAGATGCAGATCGCCCAGCAGCTGGGGCTCAAGAGCGTCATCGTCGTACCGAACACCAACGGGGAAGGCCGCCAGCTGGTGGCCCGCGCGACCGCCCAATACCTCATGGGGCGCGCCCCGATCCGCTCCCTCGCAGTGGCGTGGGGTCGCACGATGACGGCGCTGGCCAACGCACTGCCCGAGAACTGGTCGCCGGGCATCAAGGTCTACCAGACCAACGGTGGCCCCACCCACCACGGCGACAACGAAGTCTCCTCCTCCATCTCCGCCATGGCTCGCAAGGCCCCCGGCACCGCCTACACGCTGCCGGCCCCCACGATCATCGGCAACCCCGACCTCGGTCCACAGCTCATGGCCGAGCCCGCCATCACCCGGATCTTCGAGGGCGCGGCCAACTCCGACCTCGTCGTCTACTCCCCCGGCACCGTCAGCAAGGAATCCGTGCTCGTCGAGTCAGGCTTCATCACTAAGGAGAGCATCGACATGCTCCGACGCAAGGGATCGGTGGGAGACATCCTCTCCCACTACGTCGACGCCGACGGCAACCCGATCTCCCCCCAGCTCGAGCGGCGCACCATCGCCTACCCGTTACGCAACCTCACACAGGCCCGCCTCTCCGTCGCCGTCGCCGGCGAAGCCGAGAAGGCACCCGCCATGGTGGCGGCCGCGCGCGCCAAGCTCGCACACGTATTCATCATCGATATCTACACGGCCGAGGCAATCTTGGCCTACACCACGAAGGAGAAATAAATGGCAACCATCGCAATTCTCGGCGCCGGCATCATGGCCACCGCCCTGACCTTCCCACTCACGGAAAACGGCCACAAGGTTAACCTCGTAGGCACTCACCTCGACCGCGACATCATCGAGTCGATCCAGACCACCGGCGTCCACCCCGATCTCGGGCTCAAGGTCAACGACAAGGTGGTCGCCTACCAGCTTGAGGAGGCCGAGGCCGCCTTCGAAGGCGCGGACGTGGCGATGTCCGGCGTCAATTCCTTCGGCGTTCACTGGGCGGGCGAGCGCCTTGCCAAGCTCGTCAAGCCCGGCATGAAGGTACTCAACGTCACCAAGGGCATGGAGGCCGACGACGACGGCACGCTCCACCTCCTGCCCGACGTGCTGCGCTCCTTCTTCGACGAGGACCTGGCCAACGCCGTGACCTGGAACGCGATCGTCGGCCCGTCGATCGCCGGCGAGGTTGCGGTCCACCACGATACCTGCGTGATCTTCGCCGGCGAGGATCAGGCTTCGCTCGACTACCTGGCCGATCTTTTCCGCACGGACTACTACCACGTGTGGACATCCACCGACTTCCGCGGTTGCGAAATCGGTGCAGCCACAAAGAACATCTACGCCTTCGCCGCCGGCCTCGGCGCCGGCCTGCTGCGCAAGGAAGGCAAGCAGGACGACCGCTACGTGCGCTTCAACTACAACGCGGCCGTCTTCGGCCAGGGCCAAACGGAGCTGCGCCAGTTCATGACGCTGCTGGGCGGCAAGCCTGAGACGGCAGACGGCTTGGCGGGCGTAGGCGACATGTACGTCACCTCCGCCGGCGGGCGCAACGTCCGCGCCGGCACCTACGTCGGTGAGGGCATCCCGTTCTCCGAAGTGCGCGATTCCCTCATGAAGGGCGTCACCCTCGAGGGTGTCCAGGCGATCCGCGTGATCGGCGGAGCACTCGAGCCGCTCACCGAGCGCGGCGTTATCAAGCCTGAGGACTTCCCGCTGTGCCGCTACCTGTATGAGATCATCGAGAAGGACGCCCCGCTCGACATGCCGTGGGAGAAGTTCTTCGGCGGCATGAAGTAATCACGTCCCGATAGGGGCAAATCGTGCCCGAGTGAGCCCGGCCAAATCGGCCGGGCTCACTGCTACCGACATGGTTCGCTTGCCCGCGGAGACCACGATGCGCTCTAGCTGCTCGGCGGAGGCGTCGATCCAGGTTGGTAGCTGGCGCATCTGCCCGAGCGGGGAGATCCCGCCGCGCACATAACCCGTGAGCTTCTCGGCGTCGTGCGGGGCAACCATCGCGGCGCTCTTGCCACCCGCCGCCCTCGCCAGAGCCTTGAGGCTGAGCCGCCCCGAGGCCGGCACAACGGCGACGACCGGGCGCCCGTCCACAGTGGCCAGCAGGGTCTTAAAGATCATGTGCGGGTCAATTCCGAGCACCCGCGAGGTATCCAGCGCGTAACCGCCATCCATCTGCTCAGAGTGCTCATATTCTATGAGTTCGTAGTCCACGCCCGCACGGTTGAGTACCTGGAGTGCCCGTGTGGCGCCCTTGTTCTTCGCCATACCACCATCCTAGTGGTGCGGGCCCAGGCGTCAGGCGGGGCCCGCACCACTCAGCTACGCCCGAACTACCTCAGACGCGAAGCTGCGCGCCGAAGGACTTCTTCGCCGCCTTGATAACCCGGTTGCGCACCTGGGCGATCTCGTCGGCCGGGAGCGTGTGATCGCCCCGGAAGCGCAGGGCGAAGGCGAGCGACTTCTTGCCCTGATCAATCTGGTCGCCGGTGTAGACGTCGAAGAGGCGAATCTCCTCCAGAAGATCCCCCGCAGCCTCCGCAAGCACCCTTTGAACCTGGGCGGCCGTCACCGCATTTTCCACGACAAGTGCGATGTCCTCCTTGGCAACCGGGTGGGTAAGGACGGGGGCCACCGCGATCGGCTCGGCGCCTCGCGAGGCGATGAGCGCGTCGAGGTCGAACTCGAAGGCGATCGTGCGGGCCGGCAGCTCAAAGGCCTTGCACACGCGAGGGTCAAGCTCTCCGGCGTGACCCACCACCGACTCGCCTGCCCTCAACTCGGCGCAGCGGCCAGGGTGGAACGGAGCCCGCTCCGCGTTGGCCACATCCAGGCTCAAGTCGATTGTGCGACCCGCGGTCTTGACCGCCTCGATCGCGTCGCGCCAGTCCCAGGTCTGGGCCGGCAGCCCCGCCGCGGCCTGCATGACCGCCGGGATCGCCACGCCCGCCACGTGATGGGGCTGGTGCGGGATAGAGGACATGAGCGCGTCGAGCTCCTCGGGCTCAGGTCGCTTGCCCACACCGGGGCGCGCCGCGGCCACGACGCCCTCCGGTCGGGTGACGACGCCGGCCTCGAAGATCGCCACGGTGGGGTTGCCGCGCGCCACGTTCATGTGGGCCGTGGCCAGCAACGTGTCAAGGAGCGAGGTGCGCATGTAGGGAGCCTCGTCCTGGAGAGGATTCGCGAGCCGGACGGCGAGCCGGCGATCGTCGTCGTCGGCGATACCCTGCTTGGCAAAGGCCTCGGCGGAGACGAACGGGTAAGACAACACCTCGGTCCAGCCGGCCTCGGCAAGCGCTCGGCTGATGTCGCGCCGGTGACGCTGGGCCGGGCTCAACCCCGAGCCGGCGGGAGCCGCGGGCAGGCGGGAGGGGATCTGGTCATAGCCGACGAGGCGGGCGACCTCCTCCACCAGGTGTGCCGGGCCCGTGAGGTCAGGGCGCCAGGTGGGCGGGGTGACGGACAGAAGCTCATCGCCGCGGACCGTGCAACCGATCTGCTCCAGGATCTCCACGATCCGATCGCGACCGAGGTCAAGGCCGGTCAGCCGGGCGACCTCGGAGACGTTAAAGGATAGAGCCTCGGGAGGCGTGGTGACGTCGTAGTCGGAATTTGCCTCGTCGATGCGCCCGCCGCCGAACTCCACGAGGAGCTCGGCAACACGCTGGGCAGCCACGCCAGCAACCCGCGGATCCACCCCGCGCTCGAAGCGCTTCGAGGCCTCCGAGGGCAACTTGTGCTTGCGGGCCATACGCGCCACAGACACGGAGTCGAAGTGTGCCGCCTCAATGAGAACGTTCGTGGTCGAATCGGTGATCTCGGTGTCCAGGCCGCCCATCGTGCCCGCCAGGCCGATCACGCGCGCGCCCTTTCCTCCCTGCGAATCCGCGATCAACAGGTCGTCCCCGCCGAGGCGGCGCTGAACGCCGTCAAGCGTGAGAAGCGATTCACCATCGCGAGCCCGGCGCACCACGATCGGCGCGACCACCTTGTCGAGGTCGTAGGCGTGCAGCGGCTGGCCGAGGTCAAGCATGACGTAGTTGGTCACGTCCACCGCCAGCGAGATCGGGCGCATGCCGGCCGCGAGCAGGCGATCCTGCATCCACGACGGGGAGGCGGCCAGCGGGTCGATGCCCCGCACGATGCGCGTCACAAAGCGGTCGCAGCCCGCCACGCCGTGGATCGGAGCGTCGTCGTCGACCTCCACCGGGAAGCCGTCCGGCGTCGGTGTCGGCAGCGGAGCCGAGAGGTTCTCCTCCAGCCCGAGGTCGGTGAAGCGCGCACCCGTGGAGTGGGAGTACTCACGCGCCACCCCGCGCATGGCGAAGCAGTAGCCGCGGTCCGGCGTCACGTTGATCTCAAGAACCTCGCCGGCCAGGCCCAGGTAATCCAGCACGTCCTCGCCCACGGCCGGGATACCGCACTCGGCGGCCTCCTCCGGACTGGAGGCGAGCACGATGATGCCGTCGTGGTCCTCACCCAGGCCGAGTTCGGCCTTGGAGCAGATCATGCCATCCGAGATGTGGCCGTACGTCTTGCGAGCCGCGATGCGGAAGTTTCCCGGAAGCACGGCGCCGGGCAACGAAACAACCACGTAGTCGCCCGCCACGAAGTTGTGGGCGCCGCAGATGATGCCACGCGAGGGTAGCTCCGAAGGCTCCTTGCCCTCTCCGGGAGCGTCGTTATGCTCGCCCACGTCCACGCGGCAGTAGTTGATGAGCTTGCCGTTCTTCTGTTCCTTCTTGTCGAGGGTGAGTACCCGCCCGACGACGATCGGCCCGGTCACGTCCGGGCGGTGGATTTCCTCTTCCTCCAGGCCGACCTTGACCAGGTCTGCTGCAAGCTGTTCCGCGCTCAGCCCGGCGGGAACCTCCACGTGGTCGGAGAGCCAGTCGATATCGATCCTCGGCATTAGTTGCCCCTTCCGGTCGCCGCAAATTGGGCGGAGAAGCGCACGTCGCCCTCCACCATGTCGCGCATGTCGTCAATGGAGTTGCGCAGCATGAGCGTGCGCTCGATACCCATGCCGAAAGCGAAGCCGGTGTATACATCCGGGTCGATACCAGCGTTACGTAGCACCTCCGGGTTAACCATGCCGCAGCCTCCCCATTCGATCCATCCCGGGCCGCCTTTCTTCTGCGGGAACCACAGGTCCATCTCGGCGCTCGGCTCGGTGAACGGGAAGAACGACGGGCGCAGGCGGGTGCGGGCCTCGGGGCCGAACATGCCCTTCGCGAAGTGGTCAAGCGTGCCCTTGAGGTGCTCCATCGTCAGGCCCTTGTCTACCGCGAGCCCCTCGATCTGGTGGAAGACCGGGGTGTGGGTGGCATCCAGCGCGTCGGTCCGGAAAACCTTGCCCGGGCAGACCACGTAGATCGGCGGTTCTCCGCGTTCCAGCATGACGTGGGATTGGACCGGCGACGTGTGGGTGCGAAGTACGAGCCCGGAGGCGTCGGAGACCCTCGCCGCGCCGTCGGCGCCGACGCGCTCCACGGCGTCCACATAGAACGTGTCCTGCATCTGACGGGCGGGATGATCCGGGCCGAAGTTCAGCGCGTCGAAGTTAAACCACTCGTTTTCCACCTCGGGGCCTTCGGCCACCTCCCAGCCCATGGCGACGAAGAGGTCGCAAATGTCCTCCATGAGCACGGGTAGCGGGTGACGCGCGCCCAGCGGCGCCCGGCGCGTGGGGACCGTGACGTCCACGCGCTCCTCGCGTAGCACGCGCTCCTGGTCGGCGGCCTCGAGGCGGGCGCTGGCCTCGGCGAGCGCCTCCTGGATCGCCTTGCGCGCCGCACCCATGAGCCTGCCGGCCACCGGCTTATCGGCCTTCTCCAGGTGACGAATCTGCATGTTCGCGTGCGTGATCGGCGCGTTGTCTCCGCTGTGGGCGAGCCGCGCCACCTTCAATTCATCGAGGCTCGAAGCACTTTCGAATGCGGCCCGCGCATTGGCCACCGCCTGCGCGATCCCGGCCTCGTCGAGTGGACTGAGAGTCATGTCTACCTTTCCTTGCCCCGCCAGCGCGGGTTTTCCCTTCCAAGTCTAGTCATTGACGTGGCATCGGGCGATTGTCGTCCACTGTGGCCCGCGCTACGACGACGCCGAACGAGGCCGTTCGATCGCGGAGCCCGGAGCCGTCACGGCGCCGCGATCGGCCCGCTCCATGCCGGGAGGGAGGCAACATCCGTTCGTCGCCAACCACGTGCATCCGCGACGGCGTCGGCAAAGCTCTGCGCCCACACCGCATACCACGGGGTGTTGGGATGGAAGAGGTCGATCGCGTGGTAGGAGAACATGTAGGTAGGCAACGGAAGGGACTGGGACAGCGAGCGAATGTCGACCACGTGATGGGCACCTGCCAGGCGCTCGATGCTCCCGGAGAAGGCCTCGGCCCGCGCGTCGGCCTTCGCCATGACGGCGAACGAGGGGATGTTCATGACGAATGTGCCTTCCGGCAGCTCGCAACCGGCTCGCTCTACATACGCGTCGAAGTCCTCCTTACTCAGCCAGGGCTGGAGAACATCGTTGCCGCCGATGTCGAGGGTGACGACGTCGGGGCGCAGCGGCTCTCCCGCGACCCGCAGCCCGCGCAGTTGCGGCAGTTGAGTGCCGAGCACGGACTGAATCGTGCCGCCGGAGAGGGACAGGTTCACCAGCGCGACCTCGCGTCCGCTCATCGCCTCGAGCGCCACGGCTAACCGCGGCACGTACCCCTCCTGCACCCTCGTGGCGCCCAGGCCCTGCGCCGCCGAGTCTCCGAGCGCGACATAAATCAGCGGCATCTCCTCGCCGGCCGCAACGCGGGCGCTGAGGCGCGCCAGCTGGGCCTGAAGGTGGCGCTCCCAGTACCTGCGGAAGGGAGAGTTCTGCCTCGCCACACCCCGCCGGCGCACCATTCCTGCCGTGACACCCAGCGCGGCTAGACCCGCAAACGTCGAAGCCTTCAGCGCGTGGACCGTCCTCTCGCCAATTGATACGGCCATGGAATATCGACGTCCAGCATCTTGGCCCAATGCCGGGGCACGTAGGGATCGTGGAGCGCAACGCGGCCCACGTAGACCACGTCCGCCTCCTCCTCGTACACGACGACGTCGGCCTGGGTGGCGTTCGTGATCTGCCCGGCGGTTCCAACGGCGGCGCCCGTTTCCTCTCGTATCCTGCGCGCGAATGGGACCTGGTAGCCCGGGCCGGTAGGGATCCTCACCGGGAAGCATCCCCCGGTGCTCACCGACCAGAAGTCGACGTCGGGCAGCTCCTTGACCAGGCGGATCGATTCTTTGAGTGTCCAGCCGTAGCTGCCCTCGACCTTCTCGAAATTCTCCGAGAGCCAGTCGGTGGCCGAAATGCGCACGAAGAGCGGCGCATCCCCGATGACGGCGCGCACGGCCCGCACCACCTCCCGCAGGAGGCGCGTGCGGCCCTCGAAGTCCCCTCCCCACTCGTCCTCGCGCCGGTTCGAGACAGCCGAAAGGAACTGGTGGATGAGGTAGCCGTGTGCGGCGTGGATCTCCACCGCCTGGAACCCGGCCTCCATCGCCAGGTTGGCCGAGCAGGCGAACTGGGCAATGACAGCCTGGATCTCGGCCTCGCTCATCTCCCGCGGCGCAGGCATGCCGTCGAAGGCGATGGCGCTCGGGCCGAGCGTCTCCCAGCCGCCCTCCTCACGCGCCAGCGCGCCGCCGGCGAACTGCCCCCGCGTGGAGGCCTTGCGCCCGGCGTGGTTGAGCTGGATCGCCGCCACCGCGCCGTGCTGCGTGATGACACGAGCCATGTGACGGAAGGCGGGCACGTCCGATTCGTCATCGAGGCACAAGCACATGTTGGAGATGCGCCCCTCGGGCGTCACGGCGGTGGCTTCAACCGTAACGAGGCCGAAGCCACCCACGGAGCGGGAGGCGTAGTGCTGGTAGTGCCAGTCATTGGGCCTACCCAGCTGCTCCCCCGCCGCCTGCGCGCTGTACTGGCACATGGGTGGCAGCCAGATCCTGTTGCGGATCTGGAGCCCTCGCAACTCGATGGGATCGAAGAGGTTCACTAGATGTCCTCGGGAACCATCGAGATCGCGCCACACGGGCACTCTTCAGCACACACACCGCAGCCCTTGCAGTAGTCGTACTTGAACTCGTAGACACCGGAGGCGATCTTCTTCACCGCGTTATCCGGGCACACGCCGAAGCAGTTGTCACATCCGAAGCAATTGCCGCAACTCATGCAACGCCGCGCCTCGTAGATCGCAGACTCCTCATCCAAGCCGATGACCACCTCGTCGAAGGTGGAGGAACGCCGAGCACCCTCGAGACGCTTGCGCATCTTGTGCGGGGCGTCCGAGTAATACCAGGTCTCCATGCGGTCAAGCGTGGCGTCCCCGTGCTTCTCGGCCGGGGTGTACGTGCCCCCACGCAACCAGGAATCGATGTATCGGGCAGCCTTCTTGCCGTGCCCGATCGCCACCGTCACGTTCTTCTCCGCCTTGATCATGTCACCGCCGGCGAAGACACCCGGACGGCCCGTCATCATCTGGCCGGAAACCGTGACGACGCCGTTGTTGATCTCCACGCCATCGACGCCCTCGAGGAGGGACAGGTCCGACTGCTGGCCAAGCGCCATGATGAGCGAATCGGCGGCCAGCTCCTCGTACTCGCCGGTGGGCTGGGGGAAGCCGTTCTCGTCCAGCTCCATCTTCTCGATCTTAATCGAGTGCTCATCGACGTGGTCGACCGTGGACAGCCAACGCATCGTGATGCCCTCCTCCTCGGCCTCCTGGACCTCGGAGTCGTGGGCCGGCATGCGGTCACGCGTGCGGCGGTAGAGGATGACGGACTCGGTTGCGCCTAGGCGCTTGGCCGTGCGAGCGGCGTCGACGGCGGTGTTGCCTCCGCCGTAGACCACCACGACGCGGCCGAGTAGCGGCTGGCTGGCACTCGCCGCGACGCCGTCCTCTTCCACGTCGCGCAACACGTCCACGGCGTCCATGACGTGTGAGGCAGAGCCGGCAGGCACGTTGATGTTCTTGCCGATCTGTGCGCCGACCGCGGTGAAGACCGCGTCGAAATTCTTCAGCGCCGCCTCAACGTCGTCGACCCGCGTGTTCTGTTCGAAAATGACGCCCATGTCGGCAATGCGCTGGATCTCGGCGTCAAGGATATGACGCGGTAGTCGGTAGGACGGGATGCCGTAGCGCATCATGCCGCCCGGCTTTTCACCCAGGTCGCGGACCGTGACCTCGTGGCCGAGCAGGGCGAGGTGATAGGCGGCGGACAGGCCCGCCGGACCGGAGCCAACCACCAGCACCCTCTTGCCCGACGGCGTCGCGGTCACGTCAACCTTCCAGCCTTCCTCGATCGCCTTGTCGCCGAGGAAACGCTCCACCGAGTTGATTCCCACCGCCTCGTCGACCTTGGCGCGGTTACAGGCCACCTCGCAGGTGTGGTAGCACACGCGACCCATGCAGGCGGGCAACGGGTTGTTGACCATGATTTCGCGCCAGGCCGCCTCGTAGTCGCCCTCCTCGGTATGGTAGAGCCACTTTTGGATGTTCTCCCCCGCCGGGCACTGCTTGTTACAGGGAGGCAGGAGGTTGACGTAGATCGGCCGCTCGGAGCGCCACGTGCCCGTCCGGTTCGCGGCCGACGAACCCACCTCAAGAGTGATCGCAAAGGGCAGGTTCTCGTTCTCGTCTCGCACCGCTGTCATGATTCTTCTCCCTCGTACTTCACGAACTCATCCAAAGATTCCTCGTCGATCAGGTCGTAGCGCCTGATGTTGCGGTCCGCCATCTCCTGGATCCGATGGATGACCTCCGGATCAGCGCCCTTCTTGAACAGGTGTGCGAAGCGGCGCTGGAGGCGCAGGTAGTCCTCCACGGGTGCCGGGCGGCGAATCTTCGACACTGACGTGATTTCGCCGTACTCGGCCTCGTAGACCGGGAACAGGCCAGTCTGGGTGGCAAGGCGGGCCACCTTGACGGTCACCCCCGACGCCGTTCCCCACCCGAGCGGGCAGGGCACGAAGATGTGGATGTAGCGCGCCCCATGCATGCCCATGGCTTTCGTGACCTTGTACTCGAGGTCACGAAGGTCGGCGACGGTGGCCGTGGCCACATACGGAATCTCGTGTGCCATCGCGATGCGTGGCAGGTCTTTGCCCTGGCCCCATGCGTTGCCCGGTTCCGGGCCGACGGGCTGGGTGGTGGAGGTGCGCGCGGCAGGCGGGGTGGCGCCCGAACGCTGCACGCCCGTGTTCATGTAGGCCTCGTTGTCGTAGCAGATGTAGAGCACGTCGTCGTTGCGCTCGAACATGCCCGACAGGGGGCCGAAGCCGATGTCGACCGTGCCGCCGTCGCCGCCCTGGGCCACCACACGCACGTCCGACTTGCCCATCGCCTTCAGCCCGGCAGCCGCGCCGGTGGCGACGGCGGCCGTGTTGCCAAACAGCGAATGCATCCACGGCAGGTTCCACGAGGTCTCCGGATAGGGAGTGGAGAACACCTCCAAGCAGCCCGTGGCGTTGATCGCCACGACGTGGTTGTCAGTGGCCGCCATCGCCGCATCGAGGGCGTAGCGGGCGCCGAGCGCTTCGCCGCACCCCTGGCAGGCGCGATGCCCCGACGTCAGCGAGTTAAAGCGGCTCGATCCTGACTGAACCGATTGGTAGTGCCCGTCAACGAGCCGGTTGCCCACTGCGAATGAACCCACCTGGTAAAACTTGACCTCTTCCCGGGAGGGGATCGCCGTCTGGCGGTACTCCGGGGTTGGCAAATCAACGGATGTCATGGTGACCTTCTTCCTGAGCCCGCTCCGCGTAGTGGCGGATCATGTTTTCCGGGATCGCGCCGGACCTGCGCTGCTTGGCCTCCCGCTCGAGCTCGTGCTCAACGAGCTCCGTGTCGAGGTCGAGGAACGTCAAGGGCTCGACCTCGTCGCGCACGGCCTTGTCCAGATAGGCGTTGAGCGAGTCAATGGTGATGTCGCGCCCGCCAAGGCCCGCAATGAGCTCATGGCAGATGAAGTTGCGCCCACGCAACGCCGCGCGGCAGTGGGAAGAGACGATACCGCCAATGCCCACCGAGAACGCCTTCTCAAGCACCACGAAGCGCTTGGCCTTCTTCAAGACCTCGCGCACCGCCGCCGCGGGGAACGGCCGGAAGGACACGAGCGAGAGCACGCCGATCTTTTCGCCGGCCTCGCGGCGCATGTCGACGACGTCGCGCAGCGTGCCCGTGATGGAACCGAGGCAGACGACGATCGTTTCGGCGTCCTCGCACTTGTACTCGTGTAGCAGACCGCCCGAATCGCGCCCGAAGATCTCCTTGAACTCGGCCTGGACGCGCGGCATCAGCTCGAGGGCGTCGAGCTGCTTGTGGTGGGCGAGATAGCGCACCTCGGTGAAAGCCTCCGGCCCCACCATCGCGCCGATCGAGATCGGGTCGGCCGGGTCGAGCACCTGGCGCGGCTCGTAGGGCGGCAGGAAGCGGTCTACCTGGTCAGCCTCGGGGATGTCTACCTGCTCGACCGCGTGGGTAAGGATAAAGCCGTCCATGCACACCATGACCGGCAGGGAGAGCTCCTCGGCGATGCGGAAGGCTTGCACGTGCAGGTCGGCCGCCTCCTGGTTGTCCTTCGCGTACAGCTGCAACCACCCGGAGTCACGCTGGGACATGGCGTCCGAGTGGTCGTTCCAGATGTTGATCGGCGAGCCAATGGCGCGGTTGGCCACCGTCATGACAATGGGCAGGCCGAGGCCGGAGGCGTTGTAGACTGCCTCGACCATGTAGAGCAGACCTTGGGAGGCCGTGGCGGTGTAGGCGCGGGCTCCGACGGCGGACGCGCCGATGGAGGCCGACATGGCCGAGAACTCCGACTCGACGTTGATGTACTCGCAGTTCTTCAGTTCCCCCTTCTTCACCATCGCGGACAGACCCTCCACGATGTGGGTCTGGGGCGAGATGGGGTAGGCGGCGACGACGTTGGGTCGGCACGCGGCCACGGTCTGGGCGATCGCCTGCGATCCCTCAATTTGCTTAAGCATTTAAAGCCTCTTTCTTAGCCATGACCAGGTCATACGCTTCTTGCGCTGCGGCCACGTTCATTTCGCCGACACGCCCCGGGAAGCGCTGCGAGATCGCCTGCGCCACCGACTCCATCTTGTACAGCCCTGTCAGCGCCGCGGCGGCCCCGAGCAGGACGGCGTTGGGGACGGTGCGCCCGGTGTGCTTGCGCGCGATGTCTGCGGCCGGGATCGTCATGAAGTGCCCGGGCGGCATCGCGGCCTGGCGCTCGGCCAAGCCCAGCTCCGCGCTGCGCTTGGAGGAATTGATGAGGACGTAGCCCTGCGGGTTGAGCCCCGAGAAGACATCGATGATGCCCAGGAGCGTCGGGTCTTGCACGATAAGCAGATCCGGGTGAAGCACGGGTTCACGGGTGCGGATCTCCTCCTCACGGACCCGGCAATAGGAGACGACGGGTGCCCCGGTGCGCTCAGATCCGAAAGAAGGGAATGCCTGGGCGTGACGCCCTTCCGCGAACGCGGCCATTGCCACGAGGTCGGAGGCGGTGACAACGCCTTGGCCGCCTCGTCCATGGATGCGAATTTCTACCATGACATACATCATAGTTGCCCTCCGGTAAGGAGGGCCCCGGCATTAGGTAAGACTTGTGTTGGCTAATTTCTAGCGGCGCGGAAACGCCGGCCACGCTCGCGCCAATAAGGACCTTCGTCCCCTATTGTGCGGACCCTGGGCCGGGTCGCCCCGCGCGCTGAACCAGTGCGCTCGCATACAGGCACAGAGAACTCGCCACCCCGGCGTTGAGCGACTCCGCCAATCCCCACATCGGTATGCCAACCCGGTGGTCGGCTAGCCGCAGCTGAGCGGGCGTAAAGCCGTGAGCCTCGTTGCCCACCAGCCACATCGTCGGCGCTGCGAGGTTTGGGACCTGTGACCCGGGCGTCACCGGCCGGGGATTATCCTCCGGGCGCGCCATGAGGTCCGCCAGATCCCACTGTCCCCTCCCGTCGGCGCACAGCACCTGGATACCGGCTGCTCGCACTATAGCAACGGCATCCTCCACACCCATCGATAAGATCGGCAGGTGGAAGACCGAACCGGCCGAGGACCGGATCACCTTCGGGTTATACACCTCCACCGAGCCCGGGCCAAGGAGCACGGCGTCGGCGCCCGCGGCGTCGGCACTTCGGATGATGGTGCCGAGATTGCCCGGGTCCGCGGACTCCACCAGGCACACCAGCAAGCGAGGTCCTCCCGCCAGCACCCGCTCAAGGGAGGGCTGGCGCGGCGGCTCGGCGACCGCAAGCCATCCCTGCGCCGCAGTCGACAGCCGCGCGAAGTCGGAATCGGAAAGGACGTGCGTGTAAGGATCCACCCGCCCGGCGAGCTCGTCGAGGTCGGGGTGGCGGCTAAGGCCCTCCTCGGTGACGTAGAGGTCGCGCACCAGCTCCGGGCGGGCGAGCAACTCCCGAACGGCCTGCGGGCCCTCCACGAGGATCTGCCCGTAACGCTCCCGGTTCCTGCGCGAGTGCAGGCCTGCCGCCTTCTTCGCCTGACCCGTCAGGCCCGCCTTCGCGCGCGGCACCTAGGAGTTCCTCACCGCTGCGTAGCGTGGGGCGTTGAGATCCTTCTCCGAGATCATCGCGCGATCGTCGACGTCCACGGGGATGGGCCAGTCGATGCCCAGCTCCGGATCGAGCGGGGCGAGCGCCGCGCCCGGCATCCCCGCCGTCCACTCTCGGTCAAAGAAGTACAGGTACTCCGTGGCGTCCTCGAGGGCCTGGAAGCCGTTGCACACGCCCTGCGGGACCAGCACCATCGTGCCCGGCGTAATCTCCACGGTCACAACCTGCCCGCGCGTGGCCGAACCCTCGCGGATGTCGACGTAGGCGCCGAAGACGCGCCCGGAGACGACGGTGACGAGCTTCGTCATCGCCTCTGCGTGCAGGCCGCGCACGGCTCCGCGATGGGTGAGGGTGTTGTTTGCCTGTGCGAAAGAGCTGACAAGCCCGTGTTCCACCAGCCACGACCTGCGCACGAGCTCCCGGATGGTCCCGCGCTCGTCCGTGACCTGCTTCGGTGTGATGACGATCAGGCCCTCAATCGAGGTCGTTTGCATGCTAGGTTCAATAATCTCCACGATTCCTCCGTTTTTGTCACCCATGTTACCAGCGCCGCTATAGCCAAAGCGTGGCGGGCCCCGAGGAACTCGGGGCCCGCCACAGTCGAAATACTACTTGTTCGCCGGAGCGTTCACGTCCGCCGGGAGGGCGGCCCTGGCGGCGTCGACGAGCGCCTTGAAGGCGGTCGGGTCGTTGACCGCGAGCTCGGCGAGCATGCGGCGATCAACCTCGATGCCCGCCAGCGACAGGCCCTGCATGAAGCGAGAGTAAACCATGCCCTCGGCGCGGCACGCAGCGTTGATACGCTGGATCCACAGCTTACGGAACTCGTTCTTGCGCACCTTGCGGTCACGGTAGTTGTATACGAACGAGTGAGTGACCTGCTCCTTGGCCTTGCGGTACAGGCGCGAGCGCTGGCCGCGGTAGCCCTTGGCACGATCGAGGGTGGTACGACGGGACTTCTTGGAGTTCAGTGCATTCTTTACGCGAGCCATCTTCTACTCCTTACATGCCAAGAAGGCGCTTGGTGGGCTTGACGTCGGCCTGAGCAACCGGCTGATCCGAGGACAGGCGGCGGGTGCGACGCGAGGACTTGTGCTCGAGGAGGTGGCGCTTGCCAGCCTGCTCGCGCATGAGCTTGCCGCTACCGCTGACGCGGAAGCGCTTCTTGGCACCCGAGTGGGTCTTCATCTTAGGCATTATTCGTGTTCTTTCTTAACTAGTTCGCTGCCGTCTCAGCTTGCTCGTCGGAGGCGGCATCCTGCTTGGCGCGGCGCGAATCGGCTCGACGAGCTGCGCGCTCCGCCTCACGCCTGCGGCGCTGGTCGGACTTTGCCTGCGACTTGCGGCGAATAGGAGCAAGCACCATCACCATGTTGCGACCGTCGACGCGAGGGGCAGACTCCACGGTGGAGTTTTCCTCAGTGTCGTTCGCAATTCGCTGCATGAGGCGCACACCCATTTCCGGACGTAGCTGCTCGCGGCCCTTGAAACGAAGCTGGATCTTGACCTTGTCTCCTCCATCAAGGAATCTCTTGATGGCCGAGACCTTCGTGTCGTAATCGTGCGTATCGATCTTCAGGCTCAGGCGAATCTCCTTGAGTTGGGTATTGGCCTGATTACGGCGAGCTTCGCGCTTCTTCTGCGTAGCTTCGTACTTGAACTTGCCATAGTCCATCAGCTTGGCGACTGGCGGATTGGCATTGGGCGCCACCTCAACAAGATCGAGATTAGCTTCCTGGGCGAGGCGCAGGGCATCCTTGACGCGAACGACGCCGACCTGTTCACCGCCCGGCCCAACTAGGCGCACCTCGGAAACGGTAATTCGATCGTTGATTCTTGGCTCGTTGATGACGGTTCCTCTTCTTACTTCGACGTGCAATGCGCACGGAGCATCCCGAGGAAAGAGGGGCGCGAGCCCGCCTTCACCAAAACCCGGCTCCCTTCATTCGGGAACTCAAGGTGGGATTTCTCCGCTTGCATCCCGGCATTCGCCGGTGGTGGTCGCCTAGAAGTGTATCAGCCGAGCCGCAAGGTCACCATATTTGTGCCCGCCCAACGCCCGTGAGCTTGCCCACCTAGGCCCCGGCGTAGAACGGCCTGATCTCCACGACGTCCAGGCGCGATTTGACGTATTCGTCGCTAGCCATCGCCGCGGCGACTCTGTTGGCGATGGTAACCACCTTGTCTCGGTCCACGGGAGGGATGAGGTACAGCACGACGACGGCCGCCCCATTGGCTCCGGGCTGAATTCCGATCTTCTCCAGGCCGGGTAGATAGCCGTCAATGCCGAGCGTGATCCTCCGAACGATGAGCGGATCATCCCACGGCGCCACCCACGGAGTGGACGTGGCAAGCGCGGCGGTTGCGCTGCGCCCGAGCCAGGTCTGCTTCTTACCGGGATCCAGTACGAGCACGCCGTCGGCCCGTTGCAGGGCAGCCGCGGCCACCTTCGACACCTCGACCGGGACGGGACGGGCCCGATCGTTCCATTCCCGCAGCGCGCCCGCCGAGGAGAAGATCGCTAGCGCCCGGCGTCCGCCGGGAAAGTCCACCCGCACAAGGTCCTCGTCGCGACACTCTAGCGGGTCGGTGGGAGCAGGCTCGTGCGGCGCGAGCCCGCCGCCTGTCATGCCGGGGTGGGCGTGCGGCAGGACGGGTACTATCACGCGGCCAAGCGCGGCAACGATCGCCTCCACGCGGGCGTGCTCGGGCTGGGCGTAGGCCGCGGCGAGCTCGGGGGTGATCGAGCCGTCGTCGTCGGCGAAGGGATTGGGCTTGAGAATCCGAGTAAGGTCGGCCATCTAGCGCTCGCCCGCGATCTGCAGGGCCTGGGGCAGGGTGAAGGCGCCGGCGTAGAGCGCCTTGCCCACGATCGCGCCCTCCACGCCAAGCTCGGTCAGCTCGCGTAGCGCCCCGATGTCCTCCAGGCTCGATACCCCGCCGGAGGCGACGACCGGGCGGTCCGTTGCCTGACACACCTTGCGCAGCAACTCGAGGTTTGGACCCTCGAGCATGCCGTCACGGGTGACGTCGGTGACGACGTAGCGGGCGCAACCGTCGTCGTTGAGGCGGGCCAGGACCTCCCACAGGTTGCCGCCATCTCGGGTCCAGCCGCGCGCCGAGAGCACGTCACCGCGCACGTCCAGCCCCACCGCGACCCGATCGCCGTACTCGGCGATCGCGCGCCGCGTCCACTGCGGATCCTCCAGCGCCGCCGTACCGAGGTTGACGCGGGTGGCGCCCGCCTCGATGGCGCGAGCGAGCGAGACATCGTCACGGATGCCTCCCGAGAGCTCGATCTTCACGTCCTGTTGCCCGGCCACGATCCGCGCCAGCAATTCGTGGTTCGAACCGCGCCCGAAGGCGGCGTCAAGGTCAACAAGATGAATCCACTGCGCGCCCTGCTCGACGAAGAGGGCCACGGCCTCGGCCGGGTCTCCGTATTCCTGCTCGGTTCCGGCCTTGCCCTGGTTGAGGCGGACGGCTCTGCCGTTGACGACGTCGACGGCGGGAAGAAGTTCAAGTTCAGACATGGCTGCCTTTCACGGTATCGAGCCAGTTGCACAGGAGGCGCAACCCGGCGTCGGCGGACTTTTCGGGATGGAATTGGGTGGCTGTCAGCGGCCCGTTCTCGACTGCGGCGACGAAACGCGCGCCGTGCTCTGCGAACGTGACGAGCGGCGGGGCGAAGCGCCCGCCCGCGAGCTCTGCGGCCGGGTCCGACATGACCGCGTAGGAATGGACAAAGTAGAAGCGCTCGTTCTCGATTCCCCGGAAGAGGGCCGAGCCTGCCGGCACGTCCACGGCCGACCAGCCCATGTGCGGGACGATTGGCGCCGGGAGCAGGTCGACGCTTCCGGGCCACTGCCCGAGTCCCACGGCACCACCGTGTTCGGTGGAGCGGTCGAACATGATCTGCAGCCCCACGCAGATGCCGAGGACTGCACGCCCGCCGGCGAGCCTGTGACCGATGATACGATCGGCGCCCACCGCCCTGACCGTGTCCATGACGGCGGCCATCGCGCCGACGCCTGGCACCACGAGGCCGTCGGCGGCCTCGAGCCTCGCCGGATCGGTGGTTAGTTCCACCCGTGCACCGACCTTCTCCAGGGCTCGCACCACCGAACGCACGTTGCCGCCCGTGTCTAGAACCGCGATCATCGTGTGCCCTCGCCGTCGCTCGCCTCGCCACCCGAGGCCTCGTCCGCGGAGTTGTTACCGCCGCCGAGGATACGTTCGACGTCGGACAGGCTGAGATCCATCGAAGAGATCGCCTCCCCCACGGCTCCGTTGATCACGAGGTCTTCCACCTTCGGATCGAGGGTGTTAAGCAGGATACCCGCTTGAACCTCCTCGCCGCGCAATCCGCCAAGGTAGCGAACGCCGGTCACCATGCCGGACAGGCCGGACTCGGAGCCGACGTCGTCGCCCAGCTCGGCCGTCAGCAGCACGACGCCGTAGGAAGACAGCGCCGACAGCGGGCCGGCGAGGTTGTCCGGGTCATCCGCAGGGTTTGCCGGCTCGTCCTGCGCCGGCTCGGGTTCACCGCCGAGTAGCTCGGCGATGTCCCAGTCGGTGAAGGTCGGCGCGGCGACGTCGTGGACCACGCACACGCCGGACTTCGTGGCGACCACCTTGGCTTCCAGGCCGCGCAGGCGTAGCACGCCGGCCACGAGCTCGGGCTGGCTGAATGGGGTCAGGACAACGAATCGACGCGAACTCACAGCGCCCCCTTGGTTGAGGGCACGCCGGTGACGCGCGAGTCAGGTTCGACGGCGGCGCGCAGCGCCCGGGCGAGCGCCTTAAACTGGGCCTCCACGATGTGGTGAGGATCGCGGCCGTAGAGTAGTTCGACATGCAGGCAGATGCCGGCATTCATCGCGAAGGACTCGAAGACGTGGCGGGTCATCGATCCGGTGAAGTGGCCGCCAATGAGGTGATATTCCTGGCCGGCGGGCTCGCCGCGGTGGACAACGTAGGGCCGGCCCGACACGTCAACGACCGCGCGGGCGAGGGCCTCGTCGAGCGGGACCACGGCGTCGCCGAAGCGGGCGATCCCGCGTTTGTCCCCGAGCGCCTGGCGCAGCGCCTGGCCGAGGCAGATCGCGGTGTCCTCCACGGTGTGGTGCACGTCGACCTCGGTATCGCCGCGGGCTTCGACGGTGATGTCGATGAGTGAGTGCTTGGACAGTGCGGTGAGCATGTGGTCGTAGAACGGCACGCCCGTGTCGATGTGGGACGTGCCGGCCCCGTCCAGGTTGATCTCCACCCGGATCGACGATTCCGAGGTGGTGCGCTCCACCTTTGCTACGCGCATCATCGTGCCTCCTTCAGTGCGTTGATAAAAGCCGTGTTTTCCTCCGGGCGTCCGATCGTCACGCGCAGCCAGCCCTTGGGGCCAACCTCGCGGATGAGCACGCCCCGGTCCACGAGGCGTTGCCACACGGCGTGCCGGTCTTCAAAGGTACCAAACATGACGAAGTTCGCGTCCGAGTCCGCCACGCGCAGGCCCATGTCGCGAAGCTCATCGGCGAGCCGATCGCGGTCTGCCCGGATCTGGCCCACCTGTTCCATGAGCGAGTCGCGGTGGGCCAGCGCCGCCCGCGCCGCTGCCTGGCTGACGGCCGACAGGTGGTAGGGCAGGCGAACGATCCGCACCATATCTACGACCTGCCTGCTGGCAGCCATGTAGCCCAAGCGCAGGCCGGCGGCCCCGAAGGCCTTCGACATTGTCCGGGTGACCACCAGGTTCGGGTACTGCTCCAGAAGCTCGAGGGCGCTGGCCACCCCGTCGCGCCGGAACTCCCCGTATGCCTCGTCCACGACGACGACGCTGGCCGCCCCGTCCGGGCCCGAGTCGGTGCTCGCATCGAGGATCGCGCGCAGGTCGGCTCGGTCTAGGGCCGTGCCCGTGGGGTTGTTGGGTGAGGCGAGGAGGATAACGGCGGGGCGGTGGGCAGCCAGCTCGGCGGGCACCGCGGCGATATCGATCTCGAAGTCTGGCCCGCGATCGACCGCGACGAAGCGGCCGTAGACGTTGCGGGTGTACTCGGGGTACATCGAGTAGGAGGGCGTGAAGGTCAGCACCGCCCGGCCCGGGCCGGCAAAGGCTGTCAGCAGCTGAGCCATGACTTCGTTCGAGCCGTTCGCCGCCCACACCTGCGCCGGCGCCAGCCGCACGCCCGACTCGGCCGCCAGGTAGTCGGCCAGGTCCGCGCGAAGGGCAAGCGCCTCGCGGTCCGGGTAGCGGTTCAGGCCCGCGGCGGCCTCGGCCACGCGCGCGGCGATCTCCGCCACGACGTCGGGGGCCGGCGGGTAGGGGTTCTCGTTGGTGTTGAGCACCACCGGCAGGTCCATCTGTGGGGCGCCGTAGGGCTCCTCCCCCACGAACTCCGGGCGAAGCGGGAGCCTCATGACAGCCTCGCCTTCAGGGCATCCGCGTGGGCGGGAAGGTCCTCATCGAGAGCGAGCACGGTCAGCGGTTCGGCCATGGACGCCATCGCCGCACGCTCGTACTCGATCTCCTGCACGGGTTTGATGTAGGCGAACACGTTGAGCCCCGCGGCGAAGCGGGCCGTGCCGCCGGTGGGCAACACGTGGTTGGAGCCCGCCATGTAATCCCCGAGCGGCACAGGCGAGTACGGGCCCACGAAGATCGCACCGGCGTTCCGGATCTGGGCCGCCACGTCGCGGGCGTGAGCGGTGTGAATCTCGAGGTGCTCTGCGCCGTAGGCGTTGGCCACACGCACGGCTCCTTCGATGTCGTCCACGAGCACAATCCCTGATTGGGGTCCGCGTAGCGCGATATCGACACGGCCGGCGTGCTTGGTTGCGGCGGCTAGACCCGCCAGTTCGGCCTCGCACGCATCGGCGAAGTCTTCGGAGTCGGTGATGAGCACGGAGGCGGCCGCCGGGTCGTGCTCAGCCTGGGAGAGGAGGTCGGCGGCGACGTAGCGCGGGTTCGCCTCGGCGTCGGCGATGACCGCAATCTCGGTGGTTCCGGCCTCGGCGTCGATGCCGACGACCCCGTGGACGGCGCGCTTAGCAGCGGCCACGAAGATGTTACCGGGCCCGGTGACGACGTCGACCGGCTCGCACAGCACCTCCCCGTCGGCCGGCTCGGAGCCTTTCGCGCCGTAGGCGAACATCGCAATCGCCTGGGCGCCGCCAACCGCGTATACCTCGGTGATCCCGAGCAACTTGCAAGCGGCAAGGATCGTGGGGTGGGGCAGGCCACCGAATTCCTTTTGCGGCGGCGAGGCAAGCGCGATGTGGGAGACGCCGGCCACCTGGGCGGCCACGGCGTTGTGGATGACGGAGGAGGGGTAGACGGCCAACCCGCCGGGCACGTACAGTCCCACGCGCTCAACGGGGATCCACCGTTGGCGCACGACCCCGCCGGGCACGATCGTGGTCTGTGCCGGGGTGGGCAGCTGGGCGCGGTGACCGGCGCGATTGTGCTCGATCGATAGCTCGAGGGCATGGCGCAACTCGGGGGCTAGGCCCGCCTCGGCGTCGTCGATCGCCTCCTGCGGCACGCGCAGGAACTGCGGGCGCACGCCGTCGAAACGCTCGGCAAGGTCGCGCAGGGCGGCCGCTCCCTCGCAGCGGACCCGCTCGATGATCGGGCGCACGGCCTCCAGTGCGGTGTCGATATCCACGCTCGCCCGCGGTAGGCTCGTCGCCAGCTCCGCCCGCGTGAGGCTGCGCCCACGAAAATCAAGTCGTTGTAGCATGCGGCCAGTGTACGCCGCGAGCGCGGCGAACGCCCGGGGCGCCCACCTAGCGGGAGCGCTTCACGCGCACGGTAACGTCAGTCCCCCGCCACGGCATCCTTCGCGGCGCCGAAGCGGCGCTCGCGCCCGGCGAACACCTCCAGGCACCGGTGCAGCGATGCCCGATCGAAGTCCGGCCACGGCTCGGCCACGAACATCATCTCCGCATACGGGGACTCCCACATGAGGAAGTTGGAGGTGCGCTGCTCGCCGCCGGTGCGGATAAAAAGATCCACGTCGGGTAGGTCGGGTTGGTACATGTAACGCCCGAGTAGCTCCGTGGTGACCTGGTGGGGGTCGACAAGCCCGCGCCTCACGTCGTAGGCCAGATCCATTGCGGCGTCGGCGATCTCGTTACGCCCACCATAGTTGCAACAAAAGTTCAAGGTCATGGTCTCGCACTCGGCGGTGTAACGCTCGGCGGCCTGGAGCTCGTTGATGACCGAGCGCCACAGTCGCGGCTGGCGGCCCGACCACACCACTTTCACACCCCATGAGCGTAGCTCCTCGCGGCGGCGGCGGATCACGTCGCGCGAGTAGTTCATGAGGAAGGCGATCTCGCGTGGGGAGCGGCGCCAGTTTTCGGTGGAGAAGGCGTAGACGGAAAGCACCTTGACGCCCTCCTCGATCGCGCCGGAGATGACGTCCATGAGCGCGTCCTCGCCCGCACGGTGGCCCTCCGTGCGCGGTAGCCCGCGCGCGTTAGCCCAGCGTCCGTTGCCGTCCATGACGATCGCCACGTGGCGTGCCTCAGCCATGGCCTCCCCCTTCCGCGCTCACCAGCGCGAGCGACTTCACCTTCGATTCCAGCTGCCACTGTACGAACGCCCCGATGAGCGGCGCGGCTTGACGACGCGCGGCCGGGATTGACGCGTCCGCGATCGCCCAGTCCCCCACGCTCAGCGCGCCGATGAGCTGCCAGGCCTCCACCGACGGGATCGTGGAGCCGGCCGGTCGGCAGTCGTTGCACACCGCCCCGCCGCTCTGGACGTGGAAGGCCTCGTGCGGGCCGGGCGTGCCGCACTTGGCGCATTCGAAGACCGCCAGCTCCCAGCCCGACAGTGCCATGGCGCGCAACATGTAGGAGTTAAGCACCAGCGAGGGGATGTGTGCGCGGGTCGCGAGCGCGTGTAGCGCCCCGTGGAGGAGGGCGAACTGCGCCGGATCCGGGTCCTCGCCGGTGAGCCGGTCGGCCAGCTCGAGCATGGCCGAGGCACACGTGTAGGAGTCGTAGTCCTCAACCAGCGTGCGCCCATACTGATTGCGGGATTCGACCTGGGTGATCGTGTCGAGGGTGCGGCCTCGGTAGAGTTGGACGTCGACCATAGAGAAGGGCTCCACGCGCGCGCCGAAGCGGGACTTGGTGCGTCGCACGCCCTTGGCTACCGCCCGCACTTTACCGTTGTGGCGCGAGAGCATCGTGATGATGCGATCGGCTTCGCCCAGATCGTGGCAGCGCAGCACGATCGCATCGTCACGGTAGGTCTTCATGAGCCCCATTATAGGGCCGCGGCGGGTGAAGTTAGCGCAGGGAGCGGTTGACGGCGGACACGATCGCCTTGAAGGCCGCGGTGACGGTGGACGGGTCGAGGCCCACACCCCACAACACTTGGCCGCCGACCTCGCATTCGACGTAGGAGGCCGCCGTGGCGTCCCCGCCCGAGGACAGGGCGTGTTCGGCGTAGTCGAGCACCCCGACCTCGATGCCGAGCTTGGCCAGCGCAGAGGTGAAGGCATCGATGGGGCCGTTTCCGGTGGCCGCTACCGTGCGATCCGTCGTGTTTTCGCCGTCGCGCTCGGTGAGCGTGACCGTCAGGACTGTCTGGTGACCCTCGTCCGCCGTCGTGACCGTGGTCCCGCGCAGGGAGTAGCGACCCCACGGACGCAGGCCCTCAGCTGCGGTGTAGGGCAGGTACTCGTCGACGAAGATCTTCCACAGCTCGTCGGCCGTGACCTCCCCGCCGAACACGTCGGTGCGGTGCTGGACAAGGTTGGACACCTCCACCTGGAGGCGCCGCGGCAGGTCGAGATCGCGCGTGGAGGACAGCAGGTAGGCCACCCCACCCTTGCCGGACTGGGAGTTGACGCGGACCACGGCCTCGTAGGAGCGGCCCACGTCCTTCGGGTCGATCGGCAGGTAGGGCATGTCCCACGGCACGGCGTTCTCGTCGCCGCCCGCGGCGATGACCTTGCGGGCGCGCGCCGCGAAGCCCTTCTTGATGGCGTCCTGGTGGGACCCGGAGAAGCTGGTGTAGACGAGGTCGCCGCCATACGGCGCGCGCGCCGGGACCTCCATCTGGGTGCAGAACTCGACGGTGCGACGGATTTCGTCCACGTTCGACAGGTCGAGCTGGGGGTCGATGCCGTTGGCAAACAGATTAAGCCCGACCGTGACCAGGTCGACGTTGCCGGTGCGCTCGCCCTGGCCGAACAGGCAACCCTCGACCCGGTCGACACCGGCAAGCATCGCCAACTCGGTGGTGGCGACCCCGGTGCCGCGGTCGTTGTGGTTGTGGGCGGACAGGGCGATGTACTCGCGCCTAGAAAGGTTGCGGCTCATCCACTCGATCTGATCGGCGTACACGTTCGGGGTCGAGCGCTCGACCGTGGTGGGCAGGTTGAGGATGATCTCCCGGTCCGGGCCCGGCTGCCATACGTCCATGACGCCCTCGCACACCTCGAGGGCGAAGTCGAGTTCAGTGTCGACGAAGATTTCAGGGGAGTATTCGAAGCCGACGATCGTGTCATCGTCAAAGCTCTTCTCCATGTAGGAGACGAGGTCCTGGGCGCCGGAGACGGCGAGCTGCTTGATCTGCTCGCGATTCATGTTGAACACGACCTCCCGGAAGACCGGCGCGGTGGCGTTGTAGAGGTGGACGGTGGCGCGCGGAAGGCCCTGCAGTGCGTCGACCGTGCGGTGGATGATCTCCGGCCGGCTCTGGGTCAGTACCGAGATCGTCACGTCCTCGGGCACGGCGTCGTCGTCGACCAGCGAGCGCACGAAGTCGAAGTCCGCCTTCGAGGCCGCGGGAAAGCCCACTTCGATCTCCTTCAGGCCGATTGCCACGAGGAGGTCAAACATTTTGCGCTTCTTGGCCGGGTCCATCGGGTCGATGAGCGCCTGGTTGCCGTCGCGCAGGTCGGTGGACAGCCACCGCGGAGCCTTCGTGATGCGGTTGTTCGGCCACGTGCGGTCCGGAAGGCTGACCGGGTTCGTGTCGAGGAAATGACGATACTTTCCGATAGGCATCGCCGAGGATTGCTGTTGCGTTCCAAAGCCTGCTGTCTTCATGGTTTCTCCCTTAAGTCTTGCGAGTGGTTAGCCAACACGAATACCCGCGGGGAGGTGTCAGCCGGTGACCTCCCCGCGGCAACTAAGCAGGAGCAAGAACATGGCACTACCCTACCCGCCGGGCGGTCGGGTGCAAGCCGCATCCCACGTTGTGGGCGGGGCCCGGTGGCGCGTTAGTGTTCGTAGCCCATATGCGCTAACACGATCGTCACGTTGTCGTGCCCACCTGCGGCCAGTGCCTCGTCGCGCAACAGGTGGACGGCCTCGTCCATGTTGACCGCCTTGAGCAGGATCATCGCGATCTCGTAGTCCGTCAGCTCATCGTGCAGGCCGTCGGTGCAACACAGCACGAAGTCTCCCTCGGCCAGCATCGCCGGGCTGAAGTCCACCTCTGGCGGACCGTAGGTACCCACCGCCCGGGTGATGATGTTCTTCTGGGGATGGACGTGTGCCTCGGCGTCGGTGATCTGGCCGGCGTCGACCATCTCCTGGACAAGCGAGTGGTCGCGCGTGAGTCGGCGCAGGTCGCCGTCCCGGTAACGGTAGACGCGCGAATCACCCACGTGGAAGATGAGCGGGGCCCGCCCGAGGTAGACACCGGCAACCGTGGTGCCCGCCGTCGGACCGATACCCGCCACCAAAGTCTGGGTGTTGAGGAACTCCCCGTCCACGTGCTCCGTGATGGACGTCGCGGCCCTCGCGAGCGCCGCCGAGATGACGGCTTCCTCCTCGGCCTCGCCGCTCGCCCTTTCAAGATCGCCCAGCGCGCCGCCCAGCATGTCAACCGCGTATTGGGCCGCCACGTCCCCCAGCGTGTGCCCGCCCATGCCGTCGGCCACACCGAAGAAGTGGGGACCGGCGAAGAAGCGGTCCTCGTTACGCGCGCGGACGGATCCGGTGTCGCTCACGCACACCGTGGTGGCGGTCAGTCTTGGCCTCACGATTCCCCTTCTCCATTCGTCCCTCTATCCTACGACGCCGGCAACGAGCGAGCTAGAAGAACGGCGAGGGGTAGATCCCCCAGTAGGCCAGCGCAAACAGTAGCAGGATCTGGCCGGTGAAGATCACCCGAAGGTCCCCGCCCGCTCGCCGGGTCTGCATGGGGTGGGCGTGCCAGGTCGCGAGCGCCCGCACGAGGAAGTAGACGGCGGACAGGCCCAGCAGTTCGACCGCGAGGATGCCGCCCTGGACCACCCAGCGATTCGTTTCGTAGCTCATTGCCAGCATCGCGACGGCCACGAGATAGGCCAGGAATGCCACCCAGGTCAGCGTCACAAGCAGGGCGCTGATGAGGATCGGACGGCCCACGTTCCGATAGTCTTGCCGGGGCCCGACGCCGAAGCGGCCCGCCAGCACGGCCAGCGCGCCGATGAACGTCAGCATGAGGCCCGAGGCAAGGATCGCGACCATCGCGTCCCCCGAGCCGAACCAGCGCGGCGTGTCGAGCGTCTGGGCGGTGAACGCCTGGCGGGGCTGAGCGCCGGCAACCTTGGGGCCCAGCCACGCGGAGGAGGGCAGGCCGTTGATGAAGTCCGAGATGTCCTGGAAGGGCTTTGACTGCAGTTCACCATCGATTCGCAGCCCGTGGTCGGCACCTTCGTAGTAGCGCACGATGAGGTCGTTGTTGCCCGCCTCGCGCAGGCTCTCCCCCACCTCGATCGGGCCCTGGACGATCGGCATCGACAGGTCGTTGGTTCCGTAGGCCATCATGACCGGCACGGTGATGCGCTTGTGGTAGGGGCGCGGGTCGAAGGTGGCGTACTGGAAGTCACCGGCGGCAAGCGCACCCCCGATGAGACGTGGAATTCCCTGGTAGATCACGCGCGGCACTCCCACGTTGCGCAGGTAGGCGTCTGCCGCGAGCGCCCCCTGGTCGCGGATCGGCATTGCCGGGTCGGACACGAGGATGAGGAAGGCCGATTCGGCGTCGTCGACCACCGACACGGGTGCCACGAGAGCGCCCTCGGACTCTCCGTAGTAGCCCACGTCGCGGAAGTAGACCGAGTCCTGCTCGCGTAGCCACCTCGCCACCGTATCGTAGCCGCGGGCGAGCCCGATGTAGTCGCGATCTAAGGTGGTGTAGTGCTTGAGCAGCTTGTCCGGCACCGCCGTGACGATCCCGGTGGAGGCGAGCCAGGTCGCGTGCTGCTCGAAGGCCTTGTGGGTGGAGGTTCCCGTCCCGTGCATGAACACGATGCCGGGGCTCTGCCCCTCCACCCCCACCGGCTCGCGTAGGGTCACCTCGATCGTGGTTCCATCCTCCATGGCGACCTCGTGG
The DNA here is from genome assembly GCA_022783305.1 of Trueperella sp. Taxonomy (GTDB): domain Bacteria; phylum Actinomycetota; class Actinomycetes; order Actinomycetales; family Actinomycetaceae; genus Trueperella; species Trueperella abortisuis. The sequence goes on from JALEWQ010000044.1 coordinate 50,667, forward strand.
ACCGAGACGGCCACCTCGTAGGTTCCGAGCGGGGCTGTGCGAGCCGAGGACACAATCGACGTGTCAGAGGTTTCGGGGACGATGAGATTCGTCATCGGCTGCGGGTTCCAGTTAGGCCCCGCCCACGCTCCCCACGTGCCCAAGACGAGGACGGCAAGCACCCACAGCAAGACGAGCGGGGGCTTACGGCCACGGAGCTTGATCAAAACCCGAGCCGCCCGAGCAGCTTCGGGTCACGCTGCCAGTCCTTGGCCACCTTCACGTAGAGGTCGAGGTAGACGTGGCGGGCCACCATCGCCTCGATCGACTCGCGCGCCTGGCGCCCCACCCGCTTCAGGCGCGACCCGCCCCGGCCGATGATGATGCCCTTCTGCGACTCGCGCTCCACGTACAGGCTCGCGTGGATCGCCAGCACCGGCTCACCATCGCGCCGCGCGCGCTCCTCCATCTCGTCGACGACGACGGCGATCGAGTGCGGCAGCTCCTCGCGCACGCCCACCAGTGCGGCCTCGCGGATGAGTTCGGCGATGCGCTCCTCCTCCGTCTCGTCCGTCAGCGAGTCGCGCGGGTAAAGCGGGGGGCTGGGCGGCATGCGCTCGAGCAGCAGGTCGGCCAGCAATCCCACCTGCTCGCCGGCCACGGCGCTGACGGGGACGATCTCGGCGAACTCGTGCATCTGGGAGACCTCGATGATGCGCTCGGCGAGCGCGTCCTTGGTCACCTTGTCCGTCTTGGTGATGACGGCGAGGATCGGGGCGCCCGTCTTCTTCACCAGGTCGAGCAGGAAGCGGTCGCCCGGGCCGGTCGGTTCGTCGGCCGGCATGCACAGCGCCACGGCGTCCACGTCGGCTAGTGCCTCGCCCACCATGTCGTTGAGACGTTCGCCAAGCAGGGTGCGGGGGCGATGCAAGCCGGGGGTGTCGACGACGATGAGCTGGCCGGCATCCAGCTGGACGATGCCTCGGATGACCCGGCGGGTGGTCTCGGGCTGGTCGGCGGTGATGGCGATCTTCGTGCCCACCATCGCGTTCAGCAACGTCGATTTGCCCGCATTCGGACGGCCAACCACCGAGACGAAACCGGCCTTGAAATTCTCGGGAAAGTCACTCATCTTCTTCCTGCGCTCTCTTCACAATGACGCTCACCAGGCGCTTGCGCCGCCCCTCGAAGCGATCCGCCTTCAGCACCAGGCCCGCGATCGTCGTCTGCGATCCTGAGATCGGTATCTTACCCAAGCCCTTCGTCAAAAGCCCGCCAATTGACTCCACGTCGTCATCATCGAAGTCGATTCCGAACACGTGGGCCACCTCGTCGATGGGCATGCGGGCGGGGACCCGGTAGACCCCGTCGTCGATCTGCTCGATCTCCGGCAGCGCCTTGTCGTGCTCGTCGACCATCTCGCCCACCAGCTCCTCGAGCAGGTCCTCGATGGTGACGAGGCCGGCGATGCCGCCCCACTCGTCAACCGCGAAGGCGATGTGATTCTGGGTGGCCTGCATGTGGGCCAGGAGGTCGTCGGCGAGCATGAACTCCGGCACGAACTGGGCCTCGCGCATGACGTCCGTGACCAGCAGGCCCTCGGTGTCGGTGCGGCGGTGAATGCGGCGCACCACATCCTTCAGATACAGCACACCCAGCAGGTCGTCGGAGGACTCGCCGATCACCGGAACCCGGGAGAAGCCCGAACGGGTAAAGAGCGATAGGGCGTGGTCAAGGTCCTCGCTGGAATCGATGGAGATCATATCGGTGCGCGGGACCATCACCTCGCGCACGATCGTGTGGGACAGCTCGAAGACGGAGTGCAGCATCGATCGTTCGTCATCCTCGAGCACCTCCGACTCCGAGACCCGCTCGACCATCACCTGAAGCTCGTCCTCGTAACGGGTCTCGCGATCCTCCTCCGCCGTCTCACGGCGGGTCACGAAGAGGGACCCGAGGCGGGCCAGCGGCCAGAGCAGAGCGTCGCCCACGCGCAGGACCTGGACGGGATACTTCGCCCCAAGCTGGGCGGGCAGAAGGAGGCCCATCCCTATGAGGGCGACAATCGCGAGGGCAAGGGTGGCGATCCACACGAGCCAGGCGGCGTGCAGATAGTCCGTGATGAGCGTGAACATGCCCAGGCCGAGCAATATGAGGAAGACGTTGTGGAGCGCCGTCACCGCCGCGAGCGTGGCCGGGCGACGGTCGTAGATCCGGGCCAGGTGGACCCCGGCGTTACCCTCCTCCTGCGCCTGGCGCACGCGCGGGTGCGTGATCGTGTGCAGGGCCTGCAGCGTGATATTCGTCAGAACCGTGCCGAGTAGGGCCACGATGGCGACCACGCTCGCCAGGGCGAGCGAAACCTCGGACTCAATCATCGTCGACCGTCGGGGCGATGTCGTCGATGTCGCCCGAGCCGTAGTCGTGGGGCTTGCGGGCGAGGAATGTCAGTAGCAGGCGGCGTTGGAGGTCGAACATCTCCTTCTTCTCCGCGGGCTCGGCGTGGTCGTAACCGAGCAGGTGCAAGATACCGTGGGTGACAAGAAGGAGGATCTCCTCCATGGTGGCGTGCCCGGAACGCAGGGCCTGCTTCTTCGCCACATACGGACACACCACGATGTCGCCCAGCATCCCAGGCTTGGGCTCCGTGCCGAGCGGGGCGGGGCGGATCTCGTCCATCGGGAAGGACAGTACGTCCGTGGGCCCGGGCAGATCCATCCACTCCATGTGCAGGCGCTCCATCGCCTCCTCGTCCACGAAGATCACCGACAGGTCGGCGTGTGGGTGGACCCGCATCTGCTCCAACACGTAGGCGGCGAGCTCGCTGACCTCCGTCACCCCCACGGCAGGTTCGAAGCCTGATTCGTCGTTTACCTCAATCATTTTCCTCACTCGGCGTCGTATCGTGCGTAAGCGTCAATAATGTCAGCCACCAGCCGGTGGCGCACCACGTCGGCCGAACCCAACTCGATGAACGCGATCTTATCCACATCCCGCAGGATCCTATGGGCCAGCATCAGGCCGGAGGTCTTTTTCGACGGCAGGTCCACCTGGGTCAGGTCTCCCGTGACCACCATCTTCGAGTGGAAACCTAGGCGGGTGAGGAACATTTTCATCTGCTCCGGCGTGGTGTTTTGCGCCTCGTCGAGGATGACGAACGCGTTAGACAACGTGCGCCCGCGCATGTAGGCCAGCGGCGCCACCTCGATCGTGCCCGCCGCGAGCAGCTTCGGGATCGCGTCAAGGTCGATCATGTCGTAAAGCGCGTCGTAAAGCGGGCGCATGTATGGGTCGACCTTGTCGTTAAGCGAGCCGGGCAAGAACCCGAGCGACTCCCCCGCCTCCACCACCGGGCGGGTCAGGATGATGCGTGAGACTTCCTTGCGCTGGAGGGCCACCACGGCCTTCGCCATCGCCAGGTACGTCTTGCCCGTACCGGCCGGGCCGATGCCGAAGACGATCGTGTTGTCGTCGATCGCGTCGACGTAGGCCTTCTGCCCGAGCGTCTTGGGGCGGATCGTCTTGCCGTGATTGGTGAGGATGTCGGAGTTGAGCAGGTCGGTGGGCTTGGCCAGCCCCGAGCGCATGATGGCCAGTGCCCGATCGACGGCGTCGACTGTCAAGTGCTCCCCCATCGCTGCCACGGAGATCAGTTCGCCGATCAGGTCGACTGCCAGGTCGACGTCGGCCTCGGGCCCGCGGATCGTGATCTTTTGCCCGAGGACGTGCAAACCGGCCGGCGCCAGCCCCTTTTCGAGGGCGCGCAACACCTCATCGCGGTGACCTAGGATGTTGATCATCGGCACCCGGTCGGGGACGGTGACAGTCTTTGTAGCTTCCATCGCGTTCATTCTACCGGTAAGCCCGCACGACGGCGCTCGCCCACGCCCCCGCCGTCGCCGAGCGCATGACGTGCCTGCCCAGCGCCACCGCCGTCGCACCCGCCTCCTGGAAAGCCGCGAGCTCCGCGGGCGTGATCCCGCCCTCAGGCCCGACGACGATCATGACGTCACGTTCGATGGGCAGCAGGTCCACAAGCGGCGTCGTCGCCTCCTCGTGGCAGACGAGAGCGAGCCCGTCAAAGCGCGCAATCGCCTCGGCCAGCTGATCGCTCGTGTGGAGGGGGTGGACCCGGGGAAGGTAGGCGCGCCGGGACTGCTTTGTGGCCGCCCACACAGCCTCCGCCAGCCGAGCCTGCCCCTTGCGCGCCTTCTCCCCGCTCCAGCGCACGATGGATCGCTCGGCCATCCACGGGACGAAGGCGTCGGCGCCGTATTCGGTGCACGTCTCGAGCGCTTGCTCGTCGTGGCCGCGCTTGGCGAGGGCCTGGACAAGCGTGAGGCGGGGGCACGCCGGCTCCTCCTGGACGGAGGCCACCCGCCGGCCGCGGACCTCGCCCTTGGTCACCGAATCAACCTCGATCGTGACGCGCAACCCCGCGCCATTGACGACGTCGATCCGCTCGCCCACGTTCGTGCGCCGCACGACGGCGGCGTGGTGGGCCTCGGGGCCCGCGAGCCTGACCTGCTCGGCGTCGACGAGGTCGGGGTCGATGTAGACCGGGAGCGTCATCGACCCGAGAGCCGATCCCAGATGCGCCCGAACACGGACTGGCTGGAGTTGACGAGCTCGCCCGCCTCCTCCCCGCGCTCGTGGGCGAACTGCTCGAGCAGTTCGCGCTGGCGGGCGTCAAGCTTGGTGGGGGTCAGCACCTGGACCTGAACCTTGAGGTCGCCGCGCCCGCCTCGGTGGAGGCGCCCCACTCCCAGGCCCGGAAGGGTCGTGACGTAGCCCGCCTGCGTGCCCGGATCGAGCGAGATCGTCTGCTCGCCGTCGAAGGTGTCGATCTCCAGCTTCGTGCCGAGCGCGGCCGCCGTCATCGGCACCTGGAGCGTGCAGAGTAGGTCGTCCCCGGAGCGGGTGAAGACCGGGTCGGATTCGATCTGAACCTGGGCGAAGAGGTCACCGGCAGGGCCGCCCGCCAGCCCGGCATCCCCGCGCCCCTGGAGGCGGATACGCATCCCCTCCTCGACGCCGGCCGGGACCTTGATGGTGACCGGCTGGTTGGCGCGGATGCGCCCCTCACCGGAGCACTCCCCGCACGGGGTGACGATGATCGTGCCGTATCCCTGGCAGCGCCCGCACACCGTCTGCGACATGACCTGCCCAAACAGCGACTGCGTGACCTGCTGAACGGAGCCGGTGCCGTCGCAGTTCGTGCACGGCACGGGCTCGGTACCCGGCTCGGCCATGTTCCCGTGGCAGTGTGGACACTCGACCACGGCTTCGTGCTTGATCGTCTTCTCGGCGCCGAACACGACCTCTTCGAGGGTCAGGGTGACCGCCACGAGCGTGTCCTGGCCGCGCCGGGCGCGCGAGGCCGGGCCGCGGCGGGTATTGGCACCGCCGAAGAACGTGTTGAAGATATCTTGGAAGCCCTCGAAGCCGGGGCTGTAGCCTGCCCCGCCGCCGCGCAGTGCGTCCTCCCCGCCAAGGTCGTACATCTGGCGCTTGTCCGGGTTGGAGAGCACCTCGTAGGCGTTGTTGACCTCTTGATACTTCTCGGTTGAGCCGCCGTTGGGGTTGTCGGGGTGAAGCTCGCGCGACTTCTTTCGGTAGGCCTTCTTGATCTCAGCCTGGGTCGCGTTCCGGGCGACCCCCAAGACCTCGTAATAATCTGCCACAATTTCCCTTTTAGTTAGCTGCCAAAATGTCAGATAGGTATTTCGCCACCGCATAGACGGAGGACATGTTCGCCGTGTAGTCCATGCGCGTCGGTCCAATAATGCCAAGCCGGGCCAAAGTTTGCTGGTCCGCGCCCACATAGTTGGTGGACACCACAGAAGTTTCGCTCAGGGCATCACTCGAGTTCTCCCTGCCGATCCCCACGTGAAGGCCGTCCTCCTGGTGGGCGAGGATGCGTAGCAGCACCACCTGCTCTTCGATCGCATCGAGGAGCGGGAAGACGGATGATCCAAAGTCGATGGCGTACCGGGTCAGGTTCGCGGTCCCGGCGACGACGACCCGCTCCTCGGCTTCGTTGCGTAGCGTCTCCTCTACCACCTGCACGACGAGGCGGGCGGCCGGTTTGAGCACCTCGGCCAGGCCGTCCTCCACCCGGCCCAACGCCGCAGCCAGGCCCGCCACGTGGAGGTCTTCCAGCTCGGCGTTCAGCACCCGGCGCAGGGTCACCAGGTCCTCCTCGCTGAGCGCGGCCGGGAAGCCAACCATGCGCTGCTCCACGCGGCCCGCGTCGGTGATGATGACCACCAGCGCGCGGGTGTCGGTGAGGGGGACCAGCTCAATGTGGCGGAGGGCTGTGCGCCGCAACGAGGGGTACTGCACCATCGCCAGCTGGTTGGTCAGCGAGGACAGGAGAGCGGCGGCGCGGGTGATCACCTCATCTAAGTCCACCGCCTCGAACAGCATCCGCTTGATCGCGTTGCGCTCGGCACGCGAGAGCGGCTTGAGGGACGCGATCTGATCCACGAACTGCCGGTATCCGGCGTCGGTGGGAACCCGCCCGGCGGAGGTGTGGGGCTGGTGGATGAGGCCGGCCTCCTCCAGCGAGACCATGTCGTTGCGGACGGTGGCGGGCGAGACCCCCAGATTGTGCCGCTCGACGACGGCGCGCGAGCCAACCGGTTCGCCCGTCTTGACGTAATCTTGCACGATGGCGTTCAAAACTCTCGCCTGTCGATCAGTCGCCATCACGCCTCCCCACATAGCACTCTCATAACTCGAGTGCCAATTCTACGCCTCCCGCGCCAAATATCCCAGTCCCCTCCCACGCGCTACCCTAGGCCCATGAGCTATTTCGACCGCTACGGCGAGGACGTCCTGTCCGCCCCCGCCTCCCGCATCCGCGACGTCACCGTGGAGGTGGGCATGGTTCTCGAAGACGTCGCCTCCGGCTACGTGGGCGAGGTGATCAAGGTGGGCAAGGTGGCCGGCCAATGGCAAATGGAGCTCGAGGACGCCAAGATGCGACGGCGCGGCTTCCCGCTCGGGCGCGGATTCTGGCTCGAGGGAGAGGCCGTCAACCTTATCCCGCCCCTTCCCAAAGCGATCCGCCGCGCACCGAAGATCACCGCCTCCGGATCCTTCCACGTCAAGCACGAGGCGCGCGTGGCCAAAGCCTCCCGAATCTGGGTGGAGGGCAAGCACGACGCCGAGCTCATCTCCAAAATCTGGGGCTCCGACCTTGCCTACGAGGGCATCATGATCGAGGAGCTCTTCGGCGCGGATAACCTCCCCCAGATCCTGTCCGTCTTCGGCCCCTCGGAATCCAAGCGCGCCGGCATCATGCTCGACCACCTCATCCCGGGTTCCAAGGAGGCCCGCATCGCCGCCAAGGTCACCGCGATGGAGGGCGTGCTCGTGCTCGGTCACCCCTACGTGGACGTTTGGCAGGCGATCAAGCCCGGCGTCGTCGGACTCAAGGCCTGGCCGCAGGTTCCACGCGGGGAGGACATCAAGAAGGGCACCCTCGCCCGCATGGGCTGGCCGCACGCGACAGTCGAAGACATCGGGCTGGGCTGGGCGAAAATCCTGGCGGCGGTGCGCGACTACCGCGACCTCGAGCCGGCCTTCCTCGGCCGGATGGAAGAACTCATCGACTTCGTGACGGCCGCTAGACCCACACCTCATCCGGAAGGCTAGGCACGATCCCTTCGGCGTAAGCCGCGACCTCCTTGAGCCGCTCGACCTTCTCCCCGCCCTCGTCGAACATGAAGGTCACCGTTTTGCCGATCATGTGCGCCGCGCGCAAGCCGGGCCACGATAGCAGGAAGGCGGCGACGGCGTCGTTAGCCCAGGCGGACTCGCCCTCCCACTCCAAGCCGCCCCGGACGCGAACGAGCGCCTCGGCGAACTCGACCTCGGTGCCGTCGCTACGCTGGGGGATATCGAGGGCGAAAAACAGGAAGCTGCCCACCGACGGGGCCACGAACGTCCCCGCCCGCCACGTCATTGCGTGTCGGCCGGAGCTGACGGCCTCCACGCCCGGCGCGCCCACGGGCAGCGGCCAGTGGGCAGGCGGCGTCGTGGTGTCGAGAAGGAAAAGCGCAAGATTGTCTACGGTGTCCTTCACCCGCCAGCCCTCAGCGCGCATGGCCCCCTTACGCCGGGAGTTTTCATCCCACGTCCCGGCGGACTTCTTGGAGATCAGGGCGATGGCCGTGTAGATCAGCGGGATGCCGATCAGCAGGGCGAGGATAAGGTAGACGATGTAGTCGCGGTTCATGATGCCTCCTCGGCGTCCCACAGGGTTCGGGTCACGACGTCGGCCAGCAGCCGGCCCTTTCTTGTCAGGCACAGGCGGCCCGCCAAGGCGGCGGCCGGGTCGATCAGTTCGTCATTGATCAGCGAGGCGACGACGGCTCGCGGGGTGGCGCCCACCTCGATGCCCTCGCGCAGGCGGATGCTCAGCATGATGTCCTCCTCGCGCCGCTCAGCCGCGCTCAGGATTTCTCCCCCGGCGATCGCCAGCTCGCCCGCCTCCAGCTTGCCGGCATACGCGATGGGGTGTTTAACATTCCAAAACCGCCGGCCATCAAGGTGGGAGTGCGCGCCGGGGCCGAATCCCCACCAGTTGGCGTTCGTCCAGTAGGCACGGTTGTGCTCAGAGCGCCTGCCGGGCTTGGCCCAATTGGACACCTCATACCACTGGTAGCCCGCTAGGCTCAGCGCCTCGTCGGCCATCTCGTACTTGGTGGCCTGCACATCCGGGTCCGGCGCGGGGATCTCCCCACGCCGGAGCTGGGCTCCCATCTTCGTGCCTTCCTCGATGGTCAGGCCGTAGGCGGAGATGTGGCCGGGCTCAAGCGCAATGGCGGCGTCGAGGGAGGCGCGCCAGTCGTCAAGGGTTTCCCCCGGTGCGCCGTAGATGAGGTCGAGGGAAAACTCCAGGCCCATCTCGCGCGCCCAACGGGCCACCTGCTCGACCTGGCCGGGGGTGTGGCGGCGGTCGAGTACGGCGAGAACGTGACTCACGGCGGACTGCATGCCGAAGGAAAACCGGGTAAAGCCGGCGCGGGCGAGGGACTCGAGCACCTGCGGCGTGACTGTCTCTGGGTTGGCCTCCGTGGTCACCTCCCCCTCGGGTGCGCCGAAGGCGTCGCGGAGCGCCGCGAGCACAGCCGCCAGATCCGACGCGGGCAACATTGTCGGGGTGCCGCCGCCGAAGAAGACCGTGCGTAGCGGGCCGGCCGAGCCGAGCAGATCGCGGGCGAGTTCAATCTCGCGCACGATCGTGTCCGCAAAACGCGCAGCGCTCGCGCCCCCGCCGAAGTCGAGGTTGGTATAGGTGTTGAAGTCGCAGTACCCGCAACGCACCGAGCAAAAAGGCACGTGGACGTAGGCGGACAGGCCCTCCACCCGCACATTTTCAAGGCCGAGCTCAGTCACGCTCGCGGATCGCCTCGATGTCGTAAATCTTGCGCCCGGCCTCGATTCCGCGCGACTCGAAGCGAGTCATAATCCGGCCCGGCCAACGCTTGGCGAAGCCGCCCCGGTACTGGCCCTGATCGGCGGCGTCGGGGTTCTTCTCCGAGTACGGGTTGGAAAAATGGGGGCTGTTGGCCACGACGTCGCGCATCTGCCAGGCGTAGTCGGCCCAGTCCGTCGCCATTCGCCATACCCCGCCCTGCTCGAGGACAAGGGCAACTGTCTCGGCAAAGTCGTCGCTGACTAGGCGGCGCTTGTGGTGGCGCTTCTTACGCCACGGGTCGGGGAAGAAAGTCCACACCTCTCGCGCGCGGGGGTTCTCCACCTCGCCACGCCTAAAGAGGATGGGTAGAGCCTGGGCGGCGTCGACCTCCATAATCCGCACGTTCTGCACGCCCTCACGCACGGCCGCATTCACGCAACGTGCCACCCCAGGCGACCAGGCTTCAATCGCGAGAAAGTTCCATTCAGGGCGGGCCAGAGCCGCCGACATCGTCTGCTCGCCGCTGCCGGGCCCGATCTCGACCACGAGGGGAGCCGAGCGCCCGAACGCGGCGCGCAGGTCGACGAAGACGTCCTGCGCCATGGTGGTCTGGGCCGGGCCGCTTGGAAAGTCGATGACGTAGGCCGGTCCATACTGCTCCATGACCTTCTCGTACTTGTCTGCCAGGCGCGAGCCGCGCCGGGTGAAGGACATGATCCGGCCGTAGTTCGGGTTCTGCTCGGGAGTCGGCGGCTGGGACATGCTACTTCTTCTTCGACTCGGGCATCTCGGAGGAGAGCGCGGCGACGAAAGCCTCCTGCGGCACGTCCACGCGGCCGATCGACTTCATGCGCTTCTTTCCTTCCTTCTGCTTTTCCAACAGTTTGCGCTTGCGGGAAATATCGCCACCGTAGCACTTGGCGAGCATGTCCTTGCGCAGGGCGCGAATCGTCTCGCGGGCGATGATGCGCGAGCCGATGGCGGCCTGGACGGGGATCTCGAACTGTTGACGCGGGATGAGGCTCTTGAGCTTGCCCGTCATCTCCACGCCGTAGTGGTAGGCGTTGTCGCGGTGGACGATGGCAGAGAAGGCGTCGACCTTCTCCCCGTTGAGCAAGATGTCAACCTTGACGAGGTCCGCCTGCTGCTCGCCCTCCTCCTTGTAGTCGAGGGAGGCGTAGCCCTTGGTGCGCGACTTGAGCTGGTCGAAGAAGTCGGTGACGATCTCGGCAAGCGGCAGCTTGTAGCGCAGTTCCACACGGTCCTCCGACAGGTAGTCCATCCCCTGCAGGCTGCCGCGGCGCTGCTGGCACAGCTCCATCGTGGTGCCCACATAGTCGGAGGGGGTGAGAATCGTGGCGTTGACGAGTGGCTCGTAGATCGCGGCGATCTTCCCATCAGGAAACTCGGAGGGGTTTTGCACGACGTGCTCCACCCCGCCCTCAGCGACAACCCGGTAGATGACCGAGGGCGCGGTGGCGATCAGGTCAAGGTCGAACTCGCGCTCGAGGCGCTCCGTGACAATCTCGAGGTGGAGCAGGCCGAGGAATCCGCACCTAAACCCGAAGCCGAGCGCCACCGAGTTCTCCGGCTCGTAGACGAGGGCGGCGTCGTTAAGCTTGAGCTTGTCTAGCGCGTCGCGCAGTGCCGGGTAGTCCGAGCCGTCGATGGGATAGATACCCGAGTAGACCATGGGCTTGGGATCGCGGTAGCCAGAAAGCGGGCTCCTAGCCGGCTTGCGCGCATCGGTGACCGTGTCACCGACTCGCGACTGACGCACCTCCTTCACACCCGTGATGAGGTAGCCCACCTCCCCCACGCCCAGCCCGGCGGCCGGCTTGGGTTCGGGCGAGATGACGCCGATCTCGAGCAGCTCGTGGTTAGCGTGGGTGGACATCATCTGCACCCGCTGGCGCGGGGTGAGGCTCCCGTCCACCACGCGCACGTAGGTGACAACCCCGCGGTAGGAATCGTAGACGGAGTCGAAGATCATGGCGCGCGCCTCGGCATCCGGGTCGCCCGTGGGGGAAGGTATCTCTGCGACGATCCGGTCGAGCAGCTCATCCACGCCCTGCCCCGTCTTGCCCGAGACCCGTATGACATCATCGGCGTCACAGCCGATAAGGGAGGCGAGCTCGGCGGCGTACTTGTCCGGGTTCGCGGCGGGTAGGTCGATCTTGTTGAGAACCGGGATGATCGTGAGGTCGTTCTCGATGGCCATGTAGAGGTTAGCCAAGGTCTGGGCTTCGATGCCCTGCGCCGAATCCACCAGCAGGATCGCCCCCTCGCAGGCGGCGAGCGAGCGGGAAACCTCGTAAGCGAAGTCAACGTGGCCGGGGGTGTCAATCATGTTCAGGGCGTAGGCCTGCCCGTCCACCGTCCACGGCATCCGCACCGCCTGGGACTTGATGGTGATTCCGCGTTCGCGCTCGATGTCCATCCGGTCGAGGTACTGGGCGCGCATCTCACGCTCGGCGACGACGTCGGTCAGCTGCAGCATCCGGTCGGCAAGCGTCGACTTGCCGTGATCGATGTGGGCGATGATGCAGAAATTTCGAATCTGCGCGGCCGGTGTGGACGCGGGCTGGATCTTGGCCAGCTCAGCAGAGGTAGAAACGGGCACGAGTCTCCTTCAAGTAACAGTCCTCATCCACGATACCAGCGTGCTCGCGGCGATCGCCGAATGGGCCGTGTGAAATTGGGCGGCACGTGTCAGACTTGTCCCATGTATTCCTCCATCTTATGGGACATGGGCGGCACGCTGATCGACACCTACCCCGCCGTCGACAACCTGCTCGCGCGGATCGGGTACCGCACGAGTGCGCCCACCGCCGCCCAGCTGTCCGAGGTGGCTGCCCTGCGCTCGGTATCGATCGAGCACGCGATGAACAAGCTCCACCAGCTCTACGGCGCTGACCTAGACGCCCTCCACGCCGGCTATGCGGAGCTCAAGGAAACGTGGAGAACCCGTCCGGCTCCGCTGATGAGCGGGGCGCGCCGCGTGCTTGGCGCCGTTCACGACGCCGGAGGGCTCAACCTCGTGGCCACCCATCGCGACCGCCGCTCGGCCGAGAACCTGCTGGCCGCCCACGGGATCGAGGTGGACGACATGGTGTGTGCCCCCGACGGCTACGAGCGCAAGCCCTCCCCGCAGATGTACCAGGTTCTCATCGAGCGCCACCACCTCGACCCGGCCACCGTCATCGCGCTCGGCGATCGGCCGATCGACGTCGAGGCCGCCACCGCCGCCGGAATCCGCGGCTATCTGCTCGATCACCGCGGCGAAGAGGCAGGCACCCTTGCCTCTCTCAGCGACGTGCTGGAGCTGATCGGTGAGCAAGTGTGAGATAATTTCTGCCATGAGCCTTGGACCCGGATCCCTCAACGTTTTCCTGCCCCTCATCGAGCGGCTGACCCGGCTACCCGGCCGCGCACTTGTCTCCACCGCGGCCGTAGCAAACGTGCTGCTGGCGTTCGTCGGTGTGGGTGCCGGCAGGAACGGTTCCTCTACCGCCGCCTGGATCCCGTTCGCCGCGTGCGTGGTATTCAGCGCAGTCCTGGTTTTTTTCGCTGTCCGACGCTCCCGGCTCGAACGCCTCATGGAGGCGTACACCGAGAAACTGAGGGCGCGCTACGGGCGTCGACCCCAGGCCGAGTCTGCCGGCCAGATCGCGAGCACGGCGGGTGAGGGCATCGTCATCGACGAATACGGCAACCCGCTCGGCCGCGAGGAGGGCATGGAGCAGGAGATCGAGCGGATGCGCGCCAAGGAGCGCCAGGCCGACGCCGAGCGGGAGGCCGCCCAGCGTAAAAACACGTTCCTTTCTCGGCTGGAGGCAGCACAGCGGGCCGCGATCGCCCAGGCCGGTGGCGTGGAGAACGTCCCGCACCTGAAGGACGACCTGCGCTGGACGATTCTCTCCGCCGGCCTCACCCTCGCATCGCTGCCCATCATCGCCGTGCTCATTATCGTCGGCCTCGCCATCTGGCTGTAGCGGCCAACGTGCACCACGGGCGTCGGGGACACCTCTGGCGACGGCGTCGTGACCACGGCACGAGGTCGAGCCCGGGCGTGTGGCAAAATGGAGGTATGGGATTTAACAAGAAGCTCCTGGCCGCCGACGAGTACGTCATCCGCCACATGCGTGAGCACGTCAAGGCCATTTTCCCGAACATCCTCGCCCTCGTGGTCGTGGTGGTGGCGCTCGTCCTCGCCCTCGTCTTCCTGCCGGACTCCGTGCGCCCGTGGGCGCACTGGGCCGCCGGCGCAACCGCGGCGCTCCTGGCGCTCTTCCTGTTCGTGATCCCCTGGCTGCAGTGGATGACGAGCACGTTCACTGTCACCAATCGTCGGATCATCACCCGCACTGGCATCCTCAACAAGACCGGCCATGACATCCCGCTCTCCCGGATTTCGAGCGCCTCCTACGAGCGTGACATGATCGACCGCGTCTTCGGTTGCGGCACCCTGATCCTCGAAACCTCCGCCGGAAACCCGGTCACGCTCCACGATGTGCCCGACGTCGAGCGTCTGCACGTGACCCTCATCGAGCTCCTCGACGAGGGCGAGGACGAGTAGCCGTGGCATTCATGGACTCGCTGCGCCGGGCCGTCGCCTCCGCCGGCCGCACGCTCGGGCGGGAACTGGCGCGCAAGGCGGGAGACGAAATCGTCCGCGCTCTTGGCGGGACGGGAAGATCTGGAGGCGGTTCGGCGCAACGCCCATCGCCGACTGTCCCGCGGACGCGGCCGCGAGGCGCAACCCTGCCCGGGCCCACCGAGCACGCCATCGAGTGGCCCGTATCGCGCATCGGGCTACCCAAGTTCGACTACTCCCCACTCCCCGACGGCTTTCCCGACCCGGGCGAAGTGGTATGGGCGTGGGTGCCCTTCGACGAAAACGACGGGCGCGGCAAGGATCGGCCCGTGCTCGTGCTCGCCGGATACGAGGAGCACGTCGTCTTCGTACAAATGTCGAGCAAGGACCACGACAGCTATGCGCGCTACGAGGCCAGCCAGGGCCGGACGTGGATGGACATCGGGCGTGGCGCATGGGATCCGCGCGGGCGCGAATCGGAAGTCCGCCTCGACCGGCTGCTCGTGGCCCATGTCGCCCAGGTTCGCCGCGAGGGAGCCACGCTGGATCGGGAGCGCTACGACGCCGTCGTGAGCGCGCTCACGGAACTCCACGGCTAATGCCAGGCTTTTCCAAGGTAGGCCCACTACACTGTTAAGGGTAAGGAAGCCACCGGCTTCGACCCACGTAGAAGGAGCAACCATGAGCTTTGAGGACATCAAGAACGAGGCCAAGGATCTCGGCGGCAAGGCCAAGGAGACGGCCGGCAAGGCAACCGAGAACGAAAACCTCGAGTTCGAGGGCAAGAAGGATCAGATCCTGGCCGACGTGAAGAAGACCGCCAGCGAGGCCGGCGAGAAGGCCAAGGGCCTCGTCAACGAGGCGATCGACAAGATCAAGGGCGACAAGTAGCACTGTTATCAGCGCCCCACGCATAGTTGCCACGGCGCCGCAAACGTGAGCAGATGCACCACAACCCGCATCTGGCCTCACTTTTGCGGTGCCGTTTGCTTTGCTAAAGTAGTCAATTGGACTTTGAACCTGGTCGGGTGAAAGGTCCGGCCAATCTTCTTTCCACGGGCTCCCCACGCCTCAGTCCGAAGATGGTATGCCCTCACCGACCCGCGGCCCATCACGGGGCCATCATTCACAACGAAAGAGTTCATCAGTGGCAAACATCAAGTCCCAGATCAAGCGAAACAAGACTAACGAGAAGCGCCGTCTTCGGAACAAGGCCGTCAAGACCGAGGTTCGTACCCTCGTTCGAAAGACGCGCGAGGCCGCCGCTGCTGGCAACGCCGAGGAGGCCCAGGAGGCACTCCGCGTCGCCTCCCGCAAGCTCGACAAGGCTGTTTCCAAGGGTGTTATCCACCGCAACCAGGCGGCGAACCGCAAGTCGAAGCTCGCCAAGCTTGTTGCGAAGATCGACGGCTAAGCTTTAGCCTCGAAAGGCGGCGGACTCATGTCCGCCGCCTTCTTCATGCCCGCGCACCGGCCGGAGCAGTTTGCCATCACATCGAAGGCTTGCGGTCGAAGGCTTCCGGTTCAGCTGAGTGCGCAGCTCGTCGACAACCACGCCAGAAACGATATAGCCATGCTTGGAGCACTCCTTTGCGGAGAGAACCTGAAACCGTCATCGGCGATGCCTGCTGTGAGGACCGCGTCGGTATGAGTGCAAATTCTGGGGTGTACTGGCTACTCGTTATGACGGGGTTCTTTGCCTACAGTTTCATCACAGAGGATTGGGGTCAATCCTGGATTATCTGGCCCGTGGCAGGCGTGCTGTTCGCCGCCCTGATGGTGGGATTGTCCTACTGGGTAGGATCGCGGCAAGAGAACCGACAAGATGCGTGACACAGGGCGGCAGGCCCAACCGAATGGTTCGTGAAGTGCGTGCCCCCGCATTATCTCTGCGCTGTGATACGACTGAGATAGTGCGGGGGTATTGCAGGTGGTTCTAGGCGTTGACCTTGAGGGCCGCGTTGATCTGATCCACCGAATCCTTCGCGTCCCCGAGCAGCATCGCGGTGTTCTCGTTGAAGAACAGCGGGTTCTGCACGCCGGCGTATCCGGCGTTGCCCATCGAGCGTTTGAATACGATGACGTTCTTCGCCTCCCAGACCTTGATGACCGGCATGCCGGCGATCGGCGAGCCCGGCTCCTCGGCCGCCGGGTTGACCGTGTCGTTGGCACCGATCACAAGCACCACGTCGGCCTCGGACAGCGAGTCGTTGACCTCGTCCATCTCGTAGACGATGTCGTAGGGGACATTCGCCTCCGCCAGGAGGACGTTCATATGTCCGGGTAGGCGACCCGCAACCGGGTGGATCGCAAAGGAGACGTCGACGCCCGCTTCGCGCAGACGCCGGGTGAGTTCGGCGACCGGGTACTGGGCCTGAGCCACCGCCATTCCGTAGCCGGGGGTGATGACCACCTTGTGGGCGGTGGCCAGCATCTCGGCCACCTCGGGTGCGGTGATCTCACGGTGGGTGCCGTAGTCGCGCTCCTCGGCCACCGCACCATCGGAGCCGAAGCCGCCGAGGATGACGGAGATGAAGGAGCGGTTCATCGCCTGGCACATGATGTAGGACAGGTAGGCGCCGGAGGATCCCACGAGCGCGCCCACAATGATGAGCAGATCGTTACCAAGCGTGAAGCCGGCCATGGCGGCGGCCCAGCCCGAGTAGGAGTTCAGCATCGACACGACCACCGGCATGTCGCCGCCACCGATCGCCGCCACGAGGTGCAGGCCGAGCAGGAGTGCGACAACCGTGAGCAGGGCCAGTGGGATCATCCCCGAACCGATGCTGCGGGTGTGGGCGAACCAGATGATAAACGCCAGCGAGGCGAGGATGGCGCCGAGGTTGAGCCAGTTGCGTCCTGGAAGGGTGAGCGGTTTGCCGGACATGCGACCCGAGAGCTTGAGGAACGCGATGATCGAGCCGGTGAACGTGACCGCGCCGATGAACACCGCCAGGCCCACCTCCCCCATGTGAAAGGCGTTCTCAGGTGTGTCCGCGCCCGGTGTGAGGATGAAGGAGTTATAGCCCACGAGCACCGCGGCCAGACCCACGAACGAGTGCAGCATGGCAATGAGTTCGGGCATGCCGGTCATCTCCACCTTGCGAGCGAGTGGGATGCCGACGGCCGCACCGATTCCAAGGGCCACGATGATGAGGGCTGCCACCACGCCCTGCTGATCGGAGAAGGAGATGAGGATGGTGATGGTCGCCACCAGGACGAGACACATGCCGAGCATGCCAAGCCGGTTTCCGCGCTGCGCCGTGGCCTGCTTCGACAATCCCGCGAGCGCGAGGATGAAGAGCAGGGCGGCTGCGATGTAGGCAAGCGACTGGAAGCTCAGCTGCCAGAAACCCACGAAAGTGTAGATATCGCTCATGATCAACTCCTATGGAACATCTTGAGCATGCGCTCTGTGACGAGGAATCCACCAAAGATGTTGATGGAGGCCACAGCGGTGGCGATGAAGGCCAGGATCTGCACGGCGACGTTGCTCGATCCGACCTGGAGCAGCGCGCCGACCACGATGATGCCCGAGATCGCGTTTGTCACGGACATCAGTGGGGTGTGGAGCGCATGGGTGACCGCGGTGATGACGTAGAAGCCGATCACGACGGCGAGGGCAAAGACCATGAAGTGGGTGGTTGAGCCGGGAGGCGCGGATGCGATGAGCCAGATGAATAGCGCGCCGGCGGCTAACTTCCACCAGTGCTTGGCGATCCAGGATTTCTCCTTCGCTGGCTCGGCCGGTTCGGGCTGCGCCTTGGCGGGCGCGGGCGCGGGCGCCGGGGAGGCCGAAACCTTGACGGGCGGCGGCGGGAACATGACCTGGTCATCGAGGGTGACGAGCATCTGGCGAACGATCTCGTCGTCGAGATCGAGGTGGAGCAGGCCGTCCTTCTCCGGCGTCGTGAGCTTGAAGAAGTTGAAGATGTTCTGCCCGTACAGCTGCGAGGACTGGCCCGGCAGGCGTGCGGCGAGCTCGGTGTAGCCGATGATGGTCACGCCGTTGTCGGTAACCACCACCTCGTCCGGGGCCGAGCCGACCACGTTGCCTCCATTTGCGGCGCCCATGTCGACGACGACGGAGCCCGGCTTCATACCTGCGACCGCTTCCTCCGTGAGTAGCACGGGTGAGCGACGCCCAGGGATCGCGGCGGTGGTGATGACGATGTCGGCAGCGGCGGCCTGTTCGGCGTACAGTCTTTCGGCTGCGAGGGCCTGCTCCTGCCCCATCTCCTTTGCATACCCGTCGGTGGATTCCTGGGCGGCGACGGGGATGGCGACGAAGCTGGCACCCATGGATTCGACCTGTTCGGCAGTCTCGGGCCGGACGTCGGTGGCCTTGACGATCGCGCCCATCGAGTTCGCGGTGCCGATCGCGGCTAGGCCGGCAACTCCCGCGCCGATGACGTAAACGTTCGCGGGGGCCACTTTGCCGGCGGCTGTCACCTGGCCGGAAAAGAGTCGGCCGAAGTGGTGGGCCGCCTCGATCACCGCGCGGTAACCGGCCACGTTGGCCAGCGAGGACAGCACGTCCATGGATTGGGCGCGTGAGATACGCGGAACCATGTCCATTGCCAGGCCGGTGATCCCCCGGCTGGAGAGGGCGTCCAGAATCTCGGGATGACGCCCGGGCGCCATGCGCGCGATGAGGGTCGCGCCGCGCCTCATGAGGTCGAGTCTGTCGGGGCCGGGCGCGTCGAGAGCGGTGACGATGTCGGCCGCCCACGCCTCCTGTGTGCTGACAATCCGCGCCCCCGCGCTCTCATACAGCGAATCGGGCAAGCTCGCTTGAGCTCCGGCGTCGTGCTCGACGACCACCTCATAGCCCAGCTTGATCAGCTTTCCCACTGTATCGGGAGTCGCGGCGACCAGAGTCTGATCCCCAGGCTCCCGTGGTACACCAATGCGCAACTTCACTCCTTTGTTCGTTTTGCATCAAACTCTCTCAGCATATCCCGCGAGAGGACCGCACGCGCCGAATTCTTTCCATTGGCGAAGGGCCCAGCCGCCTCAGCTGCGCAGGGCGCAGATGGTGACGATGGCCCGCTCGAGAGCATACTCCGGATCCCGTGAGAGCCCCTTGACCTCGGCATCCGCCGTGGCGATCGCCTGGATTGCCTCCGCCAGGCGCTGGCCGGACCATCCGCGCAGATCCTGTTTGGCGCGGCTGGCCTGCCAGTTGTTCATCTTGGGTGTGGGCCGGCCTTTGGCCGAGCGCACCCCAAGCACCTGCGCCATCGCTCGTAGCTTCGTCGCGATCGCGCCGACGATGGCGACGGGCGAGTTACCGGTGGCGATCGCGTGCCGGGAGAGCTCCACGGCCTTGCCAGCGCGGCCAGCCACGACGGCGTCGGCGACGTTGAAGGCCGTGGCCTCCACCCGGCCAGCGAAGTAGGTGTGGACGTCGTCTTCGGTGATTGTGCCTTCGACGTCGCTCATGAGCTGGCTGACGGCGGACAGCAGTTCACGCAGGTCGGAGCCGAGTGCGGCGACGATGGCGTCCACCGCGTCGGCAGTCATCTTTCGGCCTGCCTCCCGCACGTCCTGGACCACGATCTTCGCCTTGTCGTTGGGGTATTTGACCTTGTCGAAGGAGTAGGTGGGAACCTTTCCCTTGAGCGCGTCAAGCACCTTCTTGCCGCGCTGGCCGCCGTTGTGACGCAGTACGAGCACCGAGTCCGGCTCAGGTGCCCGGGCGTAGGCAATAAGCTCCTCTTGGAAGGGCGCATTGACCTGTTCGAGGTTCGCCACGAAAATCGCGCGCGGTTCCCCAAACAGCGAGGGTGTGAGCATCGCCTCGAGCTGGCCGCTGACGTACTGCGAGGCGTCGATCTCCACGATATCCGTGTTCGGGTCCGCCGCCCGTAGCTGGTGGCGAAGGGAGGCGACCGCGCGGTCGCCGAGCACGGGCTCGCCGGAGGTGATGAGCACGATGGGTGCGAGTGTGACTGCCATGCGTGCCATTATTCCACGTCCATCCGACATCCTGAGGCGACCTCCGCGGCACGCAATACGACAGGCCCGCACAGGTCGGTGCGCACCTGGATTGGGGCGTGCCAAATCTCGAGCGCCTCGCGCGTGGGGTGGCCGTACGTGTTGTCCTTGCCCACCGAGAAGATCGTCACCGTCGCTCTCACCTGCTCGGCCAGCTCTCGGCTTTGGTCGCGCGCCCCGTGATGGCCGGCGACGACGACGTCGACATCTTCCACCTCTGAGCGTAGGGCCAGCTGGCGTTCACCTGGAGCGTCAGCGAGGATGAGGATGCGGTGGGATGGCGTTGTCATCTCCACCACGAGTGAGTCCGCGTTCGTCGAATCGTCGGTGCCGATCACCGAGCGCGGGCCAACCACCCTGATCCCACCCGCGCTCTGGCCGTAGCCGACCGGCCGGTGCTCGATCCCCCGCAGGTCCAGGAGCTCGAGCGCCCAGGAAGAGTTGTAAACGTGGTACAGGTTGGACGAGTACCACACCTCGCCGACCTCCGCCGCGTCGAGCACGTCCTTGAGCCCACGCACGTGGTCGGCGTCGAAGTGGCTGATGATGAGCAGATCGATGCGGGTCACCCCGGCGAGCTGGAGGCAAGCAGGGATGTTCGCGCCCTCGGGCCCGACGTCGACCAGCACCACCCCGGCCTGCGTACGACCGAGAAAGGCCGAGCCCTGCCCCACGTCGCACTGGATTGCTTCCCAGTCCCCCGCCCCGCGTTGCGGGACCAGCCCGGAGATGAAGGCGGCGCAGGCGAGGACGGCAGCCGCGCCGAGGATGACCCGCACTCCCCCGAATGCCAGGCCCAACAGCAGCGCGATGAGGAAGACGAGGTTGGCGGCGAGCACCGCGAAGGTGGGCAGGCTTGAGCCGGGCAGGGCGATGAGCAGGGAGGTCACCTTCGCCATCCACCACGTGCACGCCTCGCATGCGCGCAGGATCGGCGCGGCCAGCCACGGAGCCACGGGCAAAAGGAGCGCGCCCGCCATGCCGCCGATCGTCAACGGCGCGACAACCGGCGCGACCAGGGCGTTGGCAAGGATCCCCCACATCGAGGCGCGCTCCTGGATGGCCAGCAGCGGTGGGGCTGTGGCGATGGCGGCGATGAGCGAGATGGAGACGACGTCGGCGATGGGGCCGGGCAGGTGCTCGGCGAGGCGGCGTTGCAACGGGTAGGAGAAAACGATGATCGCAAGCGTGGCGAGCGCAGAAAGCTGGAAGCCGAGGCTGCGCGCAAGCTCGAGGTCAAGCAGGCTGACGCCGATGATGGTCGCGCTGAGCAGCGGCAGCGCGTTGCTTCGGCGTCGTAGCGCGATCGCGACGCACATGAGCACGCCCATATATCCCGCCCGCAGCACGGAAGCCTCCGGGCCGACCAGCTCCACCAGCCCCGCCAGGCTCACCAGAGCAAGCATGCCGGCCATAAGAGGACGACGCCGCCCGACCGCGCCGAGCACCACCGCGATCGCCAGGGAAACATGGGCGCCAGAGACCGCCGTCAGGTGGGAAAGGCTGAGCACCCGCATCTGCTCGCTCACGTGCTGAGGCAGGCCGGTGTCGTCCCCGACCACGACGCCGGGGATCAGCTGGGCGTGCCAGGGCCGATCCGCGACGGCCTCACGGAGGAGGGATCGCAAGCGCCCGGTGGCGGGCGTGGAGAGGACCTCGATGGAGGCGGCCTCGAGCCCGTCTGCCGACATCCTGCCACGCGCCACAAAACGGGTACCGCGCTCAAGGCGCTCGCCCTCCCAACGCAGGTAGAGGATGGCCTGCGAGCTCATTGTAGGCCCGCTCGGCTTCCCCGGTTCCCACCTCGCGACCGTCTCGATCCGCGCCATGGCGCCATAACGCCCGCCGGAGGCCTTCGGATGGCGCTCGATCGTTCCGCTAACCTGAACATCTTCGCCTATCACGCGCCTGACGGCGTCGGACTCGCGCACCAGCGCGTCCGCTGTGCCACACATCGAGGCGGCGATCAGCGCTACCCCGACGATTGTGGCGAACCAGTTCCTGCGCAGCGTGCCGGCCAGCGTGACGAGGAGGGATGCAAGTCCAAGAACGAGGTAGTCGGGCGCGAGGATCGCCATCGCCCACACCACCCCCGCGGGCACGAGCAAGCGGAAGTCTTGCATCAGACGCGCACGTGCTCGCGAAGCCGCTCGAAGGTCTTCGGGCCGATGCCGCGGACCTCGACCAGCTGGTCGATGGAGGTGAAAGCGCCGTTTTCCGTGCGCCAGTCGATGATGGCCTGCGCGGTGACCGGCCCCACCCCCGGAATTGCCTCCAGCCCCGCCTGGTCGGCGGTGTTGATATTGACCTTCCCATCGTCCCCGCCCGTCGTGGCTTCTGCACCTGCTCCTGCACCGGCTCCCGCATCGGTGACGTCGAAGGCTTCCCCGAGCGCTGGCACATGGATATGTACGCCGTCACTGATCGGCTCGGCAAGGTTGATGCGTGCCAGGTCCGCCTCATCGGTGGGTCCGCCGGCGGCCTGGACCGCGTCCGTCACGCGCGCGGGGGCGGGCAAGGTGACGACCCCAGGCGCGCTGACCTGCCCCGACACGTGTACGACGATCGCCTCCGGGTTCACGCCCGGCGAGTCGGAAGGCCCGGAGGGCGTGGCGGCGCTCGCGGAATCGGCGCCGGGCTGACCGCCCGCGCCGTCTCCATTGCCCGACTCCGCTTCCCCATCCGCGGAACGCCCGCCTGCCTCGAGGCGAGGGGCGCTCGTCTCGCTTACCGGCGCAATCGCGGCCACCTCGGTCGAGCGTCCGCTAAGCGCGCCGATCACCCCCGACAGCGCGAGGACAAGCAACAGGACCGCGGCGAGTCGTAGCGAGTTCCCGTCAAGGACAAAGCGGCGCTTCTTGGCGTGGCTGGTCAGTGCCCCGACGTCGTCGCCGGCGCCGACGCGCATCGCGGTGCGGGCAAAGCCTTCCACCCTCCCCCAGTCGGTTTCGCGCGACTGGCGGGAGGTGGGGCGGCGGGGAGGCAGTGTGGTCATGGAGCCATTATGTGTGCTCGGCCCGGGTAGCCTCGTCGTCTGGAAGGCAAAACCGGGCTCTGCCTCCCGCGAGCCTGATTGTGGAAAATGATTCACCCGAACGGCTCGACCTGCCCGTAGACTAGCCTCATGAACGATGAGATCCTCCGTTTGCAGGCCGAGGCGCTCGAGGCCGAGGCGCAGGCCGCCGCGGCAAAAGCGGCCGCGGCCAAGGCCCGTCTCGAGGCGGCCCTCGCCGCCCAGACCACCGACCACTCCACGACGACGCCACCCGAGGCCACCACCGCCGCCCAGCCCGCCGAGGGCGGTCAAGGCGCCGCGGCTCCCACCGCCAAAACCGAGCCCGCCACCGCGCAGACCGAACCCGCGGCCTCCGACTACGAGCAGATCGTCAGGGCAGGCTACGCCTTCGAGGGCCCGACGATGACGGTGGGCACCTACATGGAAGATGGCGAGCCACGCCCCGCAACCCGGGTCAGCTTGCCGCTGGGGATGCTCAACCGCCACGGCCTCATCGCGGGCGCCACCGGCACCGGCAAGACCCGCACGCTCCAGCTTTTTGCCGAGGGCCTGTCGGCCAACGGCGTTCCCTGCTTCGTCACCGACATCAAGGGCGACCTCACCGGCCTACTCCAGCCCGGCCCGGCGTCTGAGAAGCTGAGCGCACGCACGGCCGAGCAGGGCCAGGACTGGGCGGCGGCCTCGTTCCCCACCGAGCTGTACACGCTGGGCGGAGAGGGGAACGGCACCCCGATCCGCACCACTATCTCCGACTTCGGCCCGATCTTGCTGGCGAGGGTTCTGGGCCTAAACGAAACCCAGGAATCGGCGCTCTCCCTCATCTTCCACTGGGCGGACACGAACCAGCTCGCCCTCATCGACATCAGCGACCTTCGTGCCGTCATCTCCTACCTCACCTCGGAGTCTGGTAAAGAGGAGCTTAAGTCAATCGGAGGCCTTGCGCCGGCCACCGCGGGCGTCATCTTGCGTAACGTGGCCGAGCTGGAGGCCCAGGGCGGGGCCATGTTCTTCGGCGAGCCGGCCTTCAGCGTCGCCGAGTTCATGAAAACCGACGACGACCGCGGCGTCATCTCAGCCCTCGAGCTGCCCGACGTCCAGTCCCGGCCCGAATTGTTCTCCACCTTCCTCATGTGGCTCCTCGCCGAGCTCTTCCAGGAGTTGCCCGAGGTGGGCGACCCGGACAAGCCCAAGCTCGTCTTCTTCTTCGACGAGGCTCACCTCCTCTTTGACGGCGCGTCGAAGGAGTTCTCGCGTCAGGTGGTTCAGACGGTGCGCCTCATCCGCTCCAAGGGTGTGGGCGTCATCTTCATCACCCAGACTCCGAAGGACATCCCGGCCGACGTGCTCGCCCAGCTCGGCTCGAAGGTCCAGCACGCCCTGCGCGCCCACACGCCCGCCGAAGCGAAGAAGCTACGCGAGACGGTGGCGACCTTCCCCACCTCCCCGCTCGACCTAGAGCAGATCCTGCCCAGCCTCGGCACGGGCGAGGCGATCGTGACCATCCTCGACAAGAAGGGCCGCCCCAGCCCCGTCGCCCCGGTGCGGATTTGGGCGCCGGCCGCCGTCATGGGTCCTGCCTCCGCGCAGGCTATCGACGACGCGCTGCGCAACTCTCCCACGCTCGCCCGGTACAAGGACCCCATCGACCCCGAGTCGGCCTTCGAGCTGCTGGAGAAGCGGATGGCCGCGGAAGCCGCCGCCCGCGACGAGGCCGAGCGTCAGGCCAAGGCCGCCCAGGAGGCGGCCAAACTGGATGCCGAGCGCAAGAAGGAGCTCGACCGCCAGGCACGTGAACTGGAAAAACAGGTGGAGCGCGAGCGCCGGGAGGCGCAGAAGGAAGCCGAGCGCCGCCGCCGGGATGCCGAGGCGGAAGAACAGCGGCGCGTCAGGCGCCGGGAGGCCACCGTCGATCAGGTGGTGCGCGCCGCCGGCCGCACGCTGACCCGCGAGATCACGCGCGCGATCTTCGGCACCCGGCGGCGCTAGGACGCCGCCCGGCGCCGGGGTTTCCGCGTCGGGCGCGGGCTAACGGCGGAAGGCGGGCTAACGGCGGAAGGTCAGAGTCGCCGTCATCTGCCGCGACTGGCCCGGCTCGACGCGGACGGAGCCGACGGCGTCGGGCCGGTTGAACGAATCGGCGACGGCCGACATGGGAGCCAGGGCGATGGCCTTGCGAGGGTCACGCTCCAGGCCGTCGCCCGTGTCGATATGAACGACGGCGGCCTCGCCGGGCTCCTGCGTCAGCTCCACCGAGGCGTTGGTCGACGGGGAAACCACCCGGGTGCATACCACGCCGTAGTTATCGGGGACGAGGCCACGGTAGTAGTCGTCGAGGGAGCGAGATCCTAGGTAGCCGATGACCACCGGCGTGTTGACACCGCCATAGGCGGACTCGCCGGGAAGCGGGACGCCACGGCGGTCGGTGAGGATCTTCGTTCGCGCCGGGATAGACAGCCCCAGGTTCGATACGCTCTCCATGCCCGGCAAGACGAAGTAGGGGTGCCAGCCCACCGTGATCGGCGCCGGTGCGGCGGAGAGGTTCTTTGCCTCCAGCGTGATCGAAAGGTGCTCTGCGCCGTCGGCGCCCGAGTCAAGCGAGAAGTGGACGCTGACCTGGCACTTCCACGGGTAGGAATCGCACGGCTCAATCACCGTCTCCATCGAGAGGGTGGTGCCGGCGGAAACCACGTGGAAGTCTTGCAGGTAGGCGAGCGAGTAGGCCCGCACGGCGTCGTCGACCGTGATGTCACGCCCGTCGAAGGTGTAGGTGGCGTCGGCGATCGGGCCCGCCCACGGTGCAAGGATCATGGCCCGCGCGCCGGCGCCGGCCTCCAGCTCTTGGCGCGTTTCGTGGGCGGCAAGCAACTCGAGGCCAGGTTCCGGCTGCCACGACAACAGGGTCGCGCCCCGCTCCGAGACGACGGCGCGCGCGCCGGTGGGCGAGACGATCTCCCACGCAGGATGCCCCAACCTGTCGACCTTCACGATGTCAGTAGCTGCCATCACACACCTTTCTTCCCCGCTCACTGTAACGGGTCGACGTCGGCTTTGCAGGCCGGATTCCAGCAGCTGGACTCGCCAACCGACAATTACGGGACGATGTTGACAAGGTTCGGTTCGCGCACAATCACCTTGCGCGGCTCCCCGTCCAGGAACTTCGCCACCTTCTGCGATGCCAACGCCCGCGCCTGAAGGTCCGCGGCGGAGATGTCGGCGGGTACCTCGAGGCGGTCACGTACCTTGCCGCGCACCTGCACCACCGCCGTGACCGTGTCCTCAGCCAGCAAGGACTCGTCCGTCACCTGCGGGAACGCCTCGAAAGCGAGGGACTCGGAGTGCCCCAGGCGCGACCACAGTTCCTCGGCCACGTGCGGGGCAACCGGGGAGACCATGAGAACCAGCGCCTCGGCCACAGACCGCGGCACCTCGCGACTCGTGAGGTGGTTGTTAAGCACGATGAGCTTTGCGATCGCGGTGTTGATCCGCATGTTCGCGTAGTCCCCGCGCACACCTACGATCGTGCGGGCCGCCAGCTTGGCCGTCTCCAGGTCCGGTTTGGCGTCGGTCACCACCAGCTCGCCGGTCTCCTCGTCGACGATGTTGCGCCACAGTCGCTGCAGGAAGCGCTGGGAGCCGACGACGGCGCGGGTCTCCCACGGGCGATCCACATCGAGGGGTCCCATCGACATCTCATAGAGGCGGAAGGTGTCCGCTCCGTACTGTTCGGCCATCTCATCGGGCGTGACGATGTTCTTCAGGGACTTACCCATCTTGCCGTACTCGCGGTTGACCTTCTGCCCCTGGTACAGGTAGGTCACCTCGCCCGTGGCGTCGCCGGCCACTTCCTCCACCTCGTCGGCCGGCACGTACTGTCCGCGCGAATCGGTGTAGGCATACGCCTGAACGTAGCCCTGGTTGAACAGCTTGTAGAAGGGCTCGAAGGAG
The DNA here is from genome assembly GCA_022783305.1 of Trueperella sp. Classification (GTDB taxonomy): domain Bacteria; phylum Actinomycetota; class Actinomycetes; order Actinomycetales; family Actinomycetaceae; genus Trueperella; species Trueperella abortisuis. The sequence goes on from JALEWQ010000044.1 coordinate 77,634, forward strand.
GACAGGTAACCCAGGTCAAAAAGGACCTTGTGCCAAAAGCGTGCGTAGAGCAGGTGGAGCACGGCGTGCTCGACGCCGCCCACATACAGGTCCGCGCCGCCCGCGACTTTACCCTCGCGTGGGCCCATCCAGTACTCCTCGACCGCCGGGTCGACGAAACGCTCGTCGTTGTGGGGATCGAGGTAGCGCAGCTCGTACCAGCACGAGCCAGCCCAGTTCGGCATGGTGTTCGTGTCGCGCGTGTACATCTGCGGGCCGTCGCCCAGGTCCAGCTCAACGTTCACCCAGTCCTGCAGACGCCCGAGCGGCGGCTCGGGGTTGGAGGTGGCGTCGTCGGGGTCGAAGGAGCGCGGCGAGTAGTCCGGAGTATCCGGAAGATCAACCGGCAACATCGACTCGGGCAGAGCGTGGGCGTTGCCGTCGGCGTCGTAGACCACCGGGAAGGGCTCACCCCAGTAGCGCTGGCGGGAGAAGAGCCAGTCACGCAGCCGATAAGTGACGGTGGCCTTGCCGAGGCCCTTCTTCTGAAGCCACTCGCTCATCGCGGCCACCGCCTCGCCCTTGTGCATCCCGTTGAGCGAAATCTCCTCGTTAGCCGAGTCGATGATCTCGCCGTCCTCCACCCAGGCGCTCTCCCAGTCAAAGCCGTCTTCGGGCTTCATCGTGGGGATGATGTCCAGCTCGTAGGCCTTGGCGAAGTCGAAGTCGCGCTGATCGTGGGCGGGCACGGCCATGATCGCGCCGGTGCCATACCCCATCATGACGTAGTCGGCCGTGAAGATCGGGATCTTCTTGCCGTTGACCGGATTGGTGGCGTAGATGCCGGTGAAGACGCCGGTCTTCTCCCGGGCGTCGTCGGCCCGATCCATGTCCGACTTCATGGAGGCCTGACGCTGATAGTCCATCACCGCACCCATCGGCGTACCGGCCCCGCCGGTCCACGCCTGCTTCGTACCCTCCGGCCACTCGCCGGGCACGCCCGAGCCTGCCAGCATCGGGTGCTCGGGCGAGACCACCATGAACGTGGCACCGAACAGGGTGTCGGGGCGGGTGGTGAAGACCTCGAGGGGGAGGTCGCCGTCGGCGGTGTGCGCCTGGAAGGTAACCTTCGCGCCGTGGGACTTGCCGATCCAGTTGCGCTGCATGAGGCGCACCTTCTCCGGCCAATCCACGTAGTCCAGGTCCTGTGCAAGGCGGTCGGCGTAGTCGGTGATGCGCATCATCCACTGGCGCAGCTCGCGCTTGAACACGGGGAAGTTTCCGCGCTCGGAGCGGCCCTCGGCTGTGACCTCCTCGTTGGCGAGCACCGTGCCCAGGCCCGGGCACCAGTTCACGGGCGCGTAGTCGATATAGGCAAGCCGGCGCGAATCCAGTGCGCGACGCCGCTCGCTTTCGTCCAGCTCGGACCACGGGCGACCGTCCGGGGTGGCGCGCGTGCCACGCTCATATTCCTCCACGAGCTCGGAGATCGGGCGGGCGCGACCGACCGTGCCCGCGAGGCGGCCCGGCGCCTCGGCGTCGTACCAGGAGTTGTAGATCTGCAAGAAGATCCACTGGGTCCAGCCGACGAAGTCCGTGTCGGTGGTGGCAACAGAGCGGCGCGCCTCGTGTGACATGCCGAGCCGGCGCAGCTGGCGGCGCATGTTGGCGATGTTCGCCTCGGTGGTCACGCGCGGGTGCTGGCCTGTCTGGACGGCGTACTGCTCAGCGGGCAGGCCGAACGCGTCGTAGCCCATGGTGTAGAGGACGTTCTTGCCCTGC
>JALEWQ010000071.1 GCA_022783305.1 Trueperella sp.
CCCGGCCCTACATCCACAAGTTCGCCGACGCCATCGCACCCCACGTCAACGACGACGGGCTGGCCCTCGTCCTCGAAACCCTGCTCTAGCGGCTATAGCGCGCCGGTAGGTTCGGGCCTGCGCCGTCGAGCCGGCCGGGCCGGCCGGGCCTGGCCTTCATCTAGTCGGCACAGGCCTGGCCCGACACTTCACTTGAGGATTTAGCCCGCCTGCCGACACTTCACTTGAATATACCGACTACCGATCGCTATACGGGCCTGGTCGGCCTCAGATTCCTGAGTTGTGTCGGAACGCGGCCGGGGGGCACCGCCGGGCAGCCGGCCAGCCGGGCCTTCACCTAGCCGGCACAGGCCAGCCCCGACACTTCACTTGAGAATTAGACCCACCACCCGACACTTCTCTTGAATATACCGACTACCGATCGCTATACGCGCCTGGTAGGCCCCAGATTCCTGAGTTGTGTCGGGCACCGACACTTCACTTGAGGATTTGGGCTACCTGCCGACACTTCACTTGAATATACCGACTACCGATCGCTATACGCGCCTGGTAGGCCCCAGATTCCTGAGTTGCGTCGGAACGCGGCCGGGTGTGGGTCCTGCTGCCGACACCGGGCCCCTAACCGGCACAGGCGCGGACCTTTTCTCAACCGTTCGCAGCCTCCCCGGGCAGCGCACCTAGGGAACAACCAACGAAACACTACCTTGGAATCATCTACGAGGCATCGCCCTGAGCTTTCACGATCTCAAACATGCGTCACCTACGCACCACCCGCACGTCCTCGCCCACGCACAACTCGCGGCCGGTGGATTCCGACCCAGATCACATCTCCACTGGGCGGGGTCGGTTTTGGCAGGGGATCGATCTACGTGCCAGAATGGCACGTAGACCGCGCGACATAGGGCGCGGGTGCAGGAGGGTTGTCAGAGCGGCCGAATGAGGCGGTCTTGAAAACCGTTATACGGCGATCCCGTATCGGGGGTTCGAATCCCCCACCCTCCGCAATGTGATGTCTCGCAACATAGTTCCGGCTATGTCGCAAGACATCATTTTTGGCGTGAAGTTGCGCTCCCCATCACTCTCATCCGGCTCCACCAGTCTCAGCCAGCTTTACCAGCCTTCCCGATCGGCCACGCCGCCCACACCTGAAACAACGCACACCATCCATTAATACAATTCTTCTTGCGCAATTATTCTTGTACTATTAGGGTGAGGGCATGGATAACACAAGAGTCCCCGCAGACACGCCACCCACCGCAGACACGCCACCCACCGCCGCCCCACAGCCTCCCTCCCTCTGGCGCAGCCACGACTACCGAGCCTGGTTCGTCGGTGACACATCCTCCAAGTTTTCTGGCGCGCTGCGCTCATTCGCGCTCCCGCTCGCGGTAGTCGCACTGACCGGCTCGGCCACACAGGCGGGTGTCATCGCAACGGCCTCCCAGGCGATCGGCATCCTGTGCATGGTCCCGGGCGGCGTGATTTCAGACCGCATGGACCGCCGCAAGATCCTCTACACTTTCGCCGCGCTCGGCACGGCAATCTGGTCGGCGATCGCCATCCTCTTCGCCTCCGGCGCCCTCACCTTCCCACTCCTTATCACCCTGACCTCGCTCGGCGCCGTCAACGCCGGACTATTTGGCCAGGTCACGGATGCCATCCTTCGCACGCTCGTTCACGGGGAGGATCTCGTCAAAGCCAGCGCCGCCAACCAGGGCCGCGACGCCTCCATCGAACTTGGCGCCCCGCCCGTCGGCGCCGCCCTCTACGCGCTCGGCGCATGGGTTCCCTTCGCCGTATCCGTTGCCGGCTACCTCCTCCTCGGCCTGTGCGGCTCACTCATCCGCCGCGACCTGCGCCCGCGCCGTGCCACCGAACCCACACCCACCGCCACATGCGCCGACGACGTAACCGGCCCGAACGTCGTCGTGAGATCGTGGACCATCTTCGCCGACGACGTCCGCGACGGCCTCGCCTACCTCCGCGCTCGCCCCACAATCCTGCAGTTGCTGGCGCCGCTGGCGGTGGCGAACATCGGATTCATGGGGGCTCAGCACGCGATCACATACGCGCTGGTGCTAGACGGCCGGACGCCGGGGGAGATCGCGGCCTACAACACGGCGATCGCAGTGTTTGCACTGGTCGGGTCGGTGCTCGCAGGCAGGTACGCGAACCGTCTCCGCACTGGCTGGGTGTTCACGGTGGCAATACCGGCCTCGACATTAGTGCTGGTGCCGGCGGTGTTTAGCCGGGAGCTCGCGGTCGTCGTGCCGTGCATGGGCCTGTACCTGCTTGCCGCGATCACGACCGCGGGACACCACTCGATCATCTTCTCCACCACGCCCGACGAGATGCAGGGAAGGCTGTGGGCCGTCTTCGGACTGATCACGTCGCTGCCGATGGCGGCGGGGCCGACGCTCGCGGGCGTGCTGCTCGACCGGGGCGAGTACCGCCTAGCGATGGCTCTGTTCATCGCGGTGATGATCGTGCCGGCGCTGGCGTGGTCGGCGATGCCGCGGGTGCGCGCGCTTCCGCGGCCCGGCGACTGGGCTAATGTGGAGCTATGACGAACAAAGCCACCCCGGAGGTTGTTGCCGCGCTGGCCAATCCCGTGCGACTGAAGCTGCTGTACGAGATCACCGCGTCCGGTCGGGCGCGCACGTCCGACCTCGCGCAGGCCGCCAAGCTCGCGCCCAACAAAGTCTCCTACCACCTGAAGAAGCTTGAGGCCGCCGGCGTGGTGACGAAGCAGTCAGGCGACGACGCCCGCGAGACCTGGTGGTCCGCCGTCCCCGGGGGCTGGGAGGTCAATGAACCTGAGCTCGCCCCTGGCCTGTCCGCCGCCCTCGCGCTCCTGGATCAGCACGTGCGCGACCGCTCCGACGCCTTCGCCGCCGAACAGCGCAAGGCCGGGATCACGATGCCCTCCGCCAACGCCGACACCGTCCTCACTCTTACAGTCGACGAGGCCCGGGTCCTGACCGACGAGCTCTCCTCGCTGTTCGAGCGGTACGCCGGTTCGACGACGTCGGAGGCCGGCGGCGAGGCCTTCCGCTACGACTTCCGCTTTTCCCTTCTTCCCATCGGGCGGGCGACCTCCGCGCCGGCGGGCGCCGGACGGGTACAGCCCGTGTAGCCGCCACCTCGCAGGGGTGCCGGCGGCCTAGCTCGGTTGCGCAGCCGTGCGAACCCAGCTTCCGACGAATTCACCGACGGGGCAAAATGGACCCGAAGAAACAAAATGATGAGGTAGCGCCAATGGCACTTGAAACTGAACGACTTGTTCTACGCCGATGGGACCAGCGCGACGCGGAAGCTCTTTTCCGTTATGCCAGCGATCCCGCCGTGGGCCCCCAGGCTGGATGGCCCCCGCATCGGAGCGTGGAGGAAAGCCTCGACATTATCAAGAATGTTTTGAACGGCCCCGAAGCCTACGCGATCACGATGAAGGAAGGCGGCGAGGTGATCGGAGCGATCGAACTGAAACTCAATGCGCAGACGGGAACATCAGCGGACGGCGAGTGCGAGCTTGGCTTTTGGATCGCCCGACCTTTCTGGGGTCAGGGGTTAGTGCCGGAAGCCGCCCAAGAGATCCTCCGCCACGCCTTTGAGGATATGGGCAGCGCCATGGTCTGGTGCAGGTTCTACGACGGGAACGCCCAGTCTCAGCGCGTCCAGGAAAAGCTCGGCTTCACCCCTCTTCGCACTGAGCACGACGTCGACCTCCCGCGGCTACATACAAAACGCACCGTTCACGTCAATGGCATGACCCGGGAGGAATGGTTTTCACGACGGCGACGGCCCTGACCGGCGCCTAGGTGGCGCTGAATTGGCGCTGCGCAGGCGAAATCCGCTATTCTGGTGAAGCTTGGAGACGTGGCTGAGTGGTCGAAAGCGCTCCCCTGCTAAGGGAGTAGCCGTGGAAACGTGGCTCGCGGGTTCAAATCCCGCCGTCTCCGCCCGGTGCCCCGCCAGGTTGTTGACCTGGCGGGGTTTTCGTTGCGGTGCCTGCGGAAGCGGGGTGGGCTGTGGCCTATCGGCGTGGTGGGGTTATCTCCACCTCTACGGAGATAACCCCACAACCGTCTCAGTTACTGTATTTGGTCCCTGGCCTTACGGGCCGGGCCCGGCTAGTTGAGCTCCACCTTCTTGTTCCACGAGCGCTGCGACAGCCACAGGTAGGCCACCAGCATGATGGCCAGGCCCGCGAACACGCCGAGCGGGATGATGTCGCTGTTCGAGCCGGAGGCGATGAGCCGCGCGATATTGAAGTGGATGAATTCGGGTGCGTCGCCCGCTTCGACCGGGGTCATGTCGATGCCGAATGGCACCACCACCAAGGCCAGGAAGATGATCACCTGCGATGCCAGCCACGCGACGATCGCGGCAATCACCGGGCCGCCGCCGCCCATGCGGCCGAGGCTCCCTGCGCTACCCACCGACGCGGCGAAGGTGAAGAACACCGGCCACTGGAAGAAGGATGCGAGGAGGGCCAGCGGGATGATCACGCCGTACAGGACCGGGCCCGGGAAGATGTCGCCCGCAGCTCCCAGCACGTTTCCGACAAGGGCGAAGAGGTTCGGCTCGGCTCCGAAGAATCCGAAATCGAACGTCGTACCGAAGACAAACCACACGAGCGCGAGCAGCAGGAATCCGACGACGATCGCCACGGCGGTCACGATCATCTGCCACAACAGCTTCGTCCAGTAGATCGTGGCCCCCTTGACCGGGATCGCGTGAGTCAGGTAGCCCTGCGAGCGGAAGCTTGACCGCCAGAAGTCCACCGCCATGAGGATCTGCACGGCTGGGACCAGCACAATCACCGGCAGCAGACTGAGGATGGCGCCAAACTCCTCGAGGATCGGGATGCGAAGTGCCACGAATAGGCATCCCAATGCGATGCAGGCGAGGGCGGCGCCGAACACGACGCCGAGCAAGGCGCGCGTTCGAATGAATTCATGTTTGAGCAGTTTGGCGATCATCGGTACACCTTTCGGAAGATCTGGTCGATGCTGAGCCCGTGTTCGCAACGGAGGTCGTCGGCGTCGCCGGTGAGGGTGATCTGGCCGTGCCGCATGAAGACGACCGTGTCGAGGGCCGGTTCGAGGTCGTGGACGAGGTGGGTTGACATGATGAGTAGCGAGTCTGGTTCGAGGCTGTCGAGGACAGCTTGGAGGATGCCTTCGCGGGCGGCGGGGTCGATGCCGCTGATGGGCTCGTCGAGCAGGTAGAGCTTGGCGCGGCGCGACATGGTGAGCGAAACCTGAACCTTTTCGCGCATGCCCTTGGACATCGCGGAGAGCTTTGTCGATTCCGTGAGCCCGAAGTAGGAGATCATGTCGCGGGCGCGAGCGCGGTCGAAGTCGGCGAAGAGGTCTTGGTAGAGGTCCAGGCAGTAGGCGACGGTGAGCTTGCGGGGCAGGAATTCGGAGTCGGGGAGGAAGGCGGTGACTGCCTTGGTCTGTGGGCCCGGCTCATTGCCGAGGATGCGAACCTCGCCGCTGTAGCCTGCGTTCATGCCCGCGATGATCTTCAGTAGCGTGGTTTTGCCGCAGCCGTTTTCGCCAAGCAGGCCGACGATGCGGCCCGGTTCGAGCTCGAGGTTGACGCCGGCGAGTGCTTTGACGCTGCCGTAGCTCTTGTGTAGGTCGCGAATCTGGAGCAGGGGTTCGTGCGTGGGATTCATGGATTAGCTCCCTTCGGGATGGTCGGATTCGTGGCGGCTCCAGCTCTCGGAAATGAGCTGTTGCGCTTGGGTTCGATTGAGGCCGAGGCCTCGGGCGGCGCGAACGTAGTCCTCCGCGGAGGATTGAGCGAGTTCAATGCGGAGGGCGTCGACGCGTTCGGCGCTGTCGGTGATGAAGCGACCCGCGGTGCGTTCGGTCCGGCTCAGTTCGCGGCGCTCGAGTTCGGCGAGCGCGCGTTGCGCGGTGTTGGGGTTGACCCCGAGCTCGGCCGCGAGTTCGCGTACGGAAGGGACACGAGCGCCCGGAGCCCACTCGCCGCTGACGATTCGACGAGTGAATTCGTCGACTAACTGCATCCAGATGGGAATGCCGGCTTCGAAGTTCACGTGCCCTCCCTTGTGTTACTGTATTACGTTCATAATACATCGACACAGTTTCAGGGTGCAAGCCTCTCACGGCGACGAACAGCACGCTTCACGACGACGGTGCGCGAGTTAGTCGGCTCGGGTGCGATCCTCCCACGCCGTCTCAATAAGCTCACGCAGCACAGACTCGTCGAGGTCATCGAAGGCAGGCAGCACGATGGCGTTGCGGCCAAAGGGCACCGAGCCCAGACGGTCGAGGATAGGCGCGTAGTACTCGCTATACCGGCGAAGCACCAGCACCAACTTGGTGTCCCGCCGAGAGAAGCCGATCTCGAAGCCGTCGGGCGAGGAATCGTCCACGCACACCGGCACCTTCTCGCCAAAGCCAATGACGGACGGCCCCCACATCACCGCCTCGTGCCCGGTCACCGACCTGAGCAAGCGATACAGCGCGCGGGCGTCGGACTGGAGCTGGCCGGGAAAGCGCTCGATAACCTCGCAGGGGTCGAGCCGGGTTTGCGCATCCATGCCGATCCCTCCTTCGCTAGGCCCTCCTGGCGGCATTCTATCGGCCAGGGTCGCCGAAGTGTCGGGTGTCAGCGTCGACGACGCCCGGCGGCGCTTCGTCGTCGTTGGCGAGCCTCCTCAGCGAAACGCCGCACGAGTACGCAAGCCCGCGAGCGACGGTTGATAACAATTCAATAACATCTTGACATCAAGGTATCTTGCGGGCGTGAAGGTCGTAGGATGGCACCAAGCACTTGCCGACACAACGCCGTGTCACACGCGCCTATGCGCCACAATAACCACCGCGGCAACCGATCAAACCGCGGCGCCACACACGAGAAGGACTCATTACACAGAGAGGTCGTCATGAGTACACCGGATCTCATCAAAGACTCCCCGATTTCGCAAGGTTCCCAAGACCACCACGACGAAACCATCATGCCCCAGGGCCGCCCCTGGCTGCGCCACCTCGGAGGCCTGGCGCTCGGCGTCGTCGCCGGATTGATCATCTACTTCATCTTCCCCAAAGAGCTTTCTTCCACGCTCACGGAGCAGTTCGCCGCGAAGGAGATGGACACGGACGCCACCAAGATCGCGATCACGGCGGGAGTCGCCGTCATGATGGGCGTGTGGTGGATGACGGAGGCGATCCCGCTCGCAGCCACCGCACTTGTGCCGGTCACGCTCTTCCCGATCTTCGGGATCATGAGCTTCAAGGACGCCGGCGCCGCCTACGCCTCCTCCACGATCTTCCTGTTCATGGGCGGATTCTTCCTCGCACTGGCGATGCAACGCTGGAACTTCCACCGCCGGCTCGCGCTCACCATCGTGCGGGCACTCGGCACGAAACCCACCCGCCTCGTGCTCGGCTTCATGGTGGCCACGGGCTTCCTGTCCATGTGGGTGTCGAACACGGCGACTGCGGTCATGATGCTGCCGATCGGCATCTCCGTACTCACCACGATCGGGCACGCCGACGACGAGGGCACCTCGCGCCTGTCCAACTTCGGCACGGCGCTCATGCTGGGCATCGCGTACTCGGCGTCGATCGCGTCGCTATCTACCCTGATTGGCACGCCGCCAAACGCACTGCTGCGCGGCTACCTGCAAGACACGCACGGCATCTCGCTTTCCTTCGGCAAGTGGATGCTCTTCGCCACGCCGATGGCCTGGCTCTTCGTCCTTATCGCCTGGCAACTGCTGGTGCGGATCTACAAGCCCGAGGTCACGGAGATTCCGGGCGGCAAGGATCTGATCGCGCGCGAGCTACGCGACATGGGCCCGATGTCGGCCCAAGAGAAGATCGTCGGGCTGATCTTTGTTGCCGCCGCTGCCGCCTGGATCATCATTCCCACCCTCTGGCCTGATGGCCCCATCTCCGACTCCACGATCGCGATGATCCTGGCAATGGTGCTGTTCATTACGCCCGCCAAGCCCGCCCAGGGCGTGGCCATCCTCGACTGGGAGACCGCCAAGCACATCCCGTGGGACGTGCTGCTGCTGTTCGGCGGCGGCCTGTCGCTATCGGCCGCGTTCGGCAAGTCCGGGCTGTCGGCGTGGATCGGCGAGGTGGCCGGGTCGCTTGCGGGCCTGCCCACGATCCTCATCATCGCCGGTGTCACCGCAATCGTCATCTTCCTCACCGAGATGACGTCGAACACCGCAACCGCCGCCGCCTTCCTGCCGATCATCGGCGCCGTGGCGATCGGCATGGGCGCGGACGTCCAGCTGTTGGTCATCCCGGTGGCACTCGCCGCGACCTGCGCCTTCATGCTCCCGGTCGCCACGCCGCCGAACGCCATCGCCTACGGCTCCGGCTACATTACGATCGCCCAGATGGTCAAAGCCGGCCTGTGGCTGAACATCATCGGCATCGTGCTGATCACCGGATGGACGCTGGTGTTCGGACCGATGCTGCTGGGCTTCAGCCTGTAGCCGGGCGGGTGTCACCCGCTTTCGGTTTTACGTCACGCAAAGTGTTTTCTCGTCACCTAAATCCTTGATTTGAGTGACGAGAAAACACTTTGCGTGTGCCGAAACGGTGAGGGCCGAGCCGGCGACTGGGGCGAGTTGGCGGTTGGGCCCGGCGACTGGGGCGCGCCGACGTCGTCGACGACGTCGGCCCACTCGACCCACTCGACCCACGCGGCCCACTCAACCCAATCCCCACACCGCCCGCACACGGCCCCACGCCAAAAAGTTCTCCACAGCAACCGCTTCCGGCACACCAACCCCTTTTTCAGCCTGCTTCAAATACGTGCTCCTCGCCAGTTCGTTACGCTCGAACTGGCGAAAGGAGTACGGCCAGTGGTCATGAAAGGAAGTCCGAAACACTTTGTCGAATCAGACAGGGCACGTGCCGCTTGGCTAAGCGCCCAACAAGCTAGCTTTCAGTCAGTCCGCGCTCGCGGCATCACCAATCTTGACGCCCACACCACCGATAGCACCGCCTTCTGGGCATTCGCCGAATCCCAATCGCTCGTAAAGGCCTTTCACGGGTACGCGAGTAGCCAAGTCAATCCAGACCTTCCCATGTGGAAGCAACAAACAACACGCGTGCTCCAAACCGTCGACTACCTCAACAGACGACGAAACTGTCGCCCTTCTACATCGGAGCCGATGCCCTATGCCGGCCTCACGGCAGCGGTGTTGCTCGGCCTTCCCATCTTGCGCCCACATCCTAAACAAGCCATTCGAGTCACTTCCCAGGTACGTCGTGCCCGACGCACGAAGCACACCTTGACCCACACCGTCACCTTCACGCCACACACAATCCCTTTCGCAGATTTCCGCGTCACGTCACTTGAACAAACCATCATCGACCTCGCCCGCCTCTACGGCCCCGAGCACGGACTTGTTGCCGCGGACTTTGCCCTGGCCAACTACCTCACGACGAGCGAGCGCCTCGTCCGTCTCTTCAACTCGCTTCCCAGCTGCCACGGGCGGCGGAACGCGCGCGTCATGCTTGATCTCATGGATGGGCGCCGCGAATCCGTCGGCGAGTCACTCATGTTCTTCCGGTTCTCCGAGGCCGGTCTGCCCCTGCCCGAACCGCAGTTGACCTTCTGGATCCAGGGCCAACAGATGCGCCCGGACGCTGTCGACACCGATCGCCGCTACGTCTTCGCCTTCGATGGCAACGCCAAACTCACCGCCCCGTCGATGACGAACGGGCGCGACTATCGCGACCTCGTCCAGGACGCAACATGGAAGGAGCGCCTGCTCGCCGACGCCGGCTACAAGACTTTCCACCTTCGCTGGGAGGACGTGCGCACAACCGACGGGTTCCGAAGGTGGTTGAACTCGCGCCGCTCGTTCGGGCTGGCGTACTGACCTGCCGCTCGTTACCCAGCGGTTTCACGTCACGCAAAGTGTTTTCTCGTCACCTAAATCCTTGATTTGAGTGACGAGAAAACACTTTGCGTGTGTCGAACCGGTGAGGGGCCCGGCAGGCGGCACGTAATCAAGACCACGCCCGGCCAAGTGGCGCCTCACCAGTTTGCCGCGTAAAGTAAACGCTGTTCGCAAGGACAATGCGCCCGTAGCTCAACGGATAGAGCGTCTGACTACGGATCAGAAGGTTGGGGGTTCGAGTCCCTTCGGGCGCGCACATCGGCTCAGTGGTTGATCTTGAATCCCGCTGAGCCGTTTGTTATGCCGATAAGCCTAAACCTCGATGCGGGTCGCGGCCTATAGGACAGTCCGTGCTGACTAGGGTCGGCGGACCGGTCCCACCGCCTGCACTCCAGCTAGCGCCGCCCGCGCTCCAGCTAACGCTCGCCAGGATCGGGCTCGTCCGCGGCTAACTGCCACCGCCGCCCAAAATAGCTGTTGAGGCCAATGACCAGCACCACGATGAATCCCAACGTGGCAAGCGCGCCCGACAGGCCTCGGGTCGCTAGGGCGGTTTGCTTCGCATAAAACAGGAAACCGGCGGCCAGGCCAACAAGCACGTCGAGGGCATAACGCCGGCACGGCACCACCCTCAGCACATAGCGAGCGGACAGCCCGCCCACCGCAAGGAACACCAGTGCCGCTACCGCCGCCAGCCACACCGGCGACGCCGCCGTTGCCCGCACCTTGTCAACCCCAATCGCCAGGGCGAGACCCGTCGCGGCGATGAGGCTCCCGGTCGCCCACGGCCGCCTCGTTGTGCTTTCCATACCCATCATCCTACCTCCCCGCCTTGCCGTGACGACGGCGCCCCCGAAGCCAACCTCGGGGGCGCCGTCGTCACAGGGCCCGCTCACCCCGCGCGAAAACTCGAGCCGGACAATCGGGCGAGTGTGCGGGCGAGACCCGGCCACACCCCTTCCAGGCGAGACCCGGCCACACCTTTAAAGGAAGTGCGCCCGCAGCTCCTCGGCACTCAGGGGGGACAGCTCCCCAAGCGTCACGTCAAACGCGGTGATCGCCCCGGTTTGCCCGGCGCCGGCCTTGCGAGCCACGGCCCGCGCGAAAGCCGCCAGCACCGAACCCGTGAACTCGGGATTAGAGCCCAGCTCCAGACTAAACGTGACGGTTGCGGGGACGTTATCATCCGTGCGCCCCGAACGAATCACCTGACCGCCATGGGGCATGCCGGAATGCTCCGCGGCGAGTTCCTCGGCCGTCACAAAGGTCACGGTCGTGTCATAGTCGGCGAAGTAGTTCGGCATCTGAACAATGGCGCGCTCGATGTCAGCGCGGTCGCTGCCCTCTTCGGCGACGACGTAGCACTCCCGCTTGTGCATCGTACGCGCGGTGAGCTCAACGGGACGATGCTCCTTGACCGCCGCCACCGTGGCCTCAATGGGAACGGTGTACTGCTTGGCGTCGACAACACCCGGAATACGACGGATCGCATCCGAATGCCCCTGAGAAACGCCCGGACCCCAGAAAGTGGTGGTCGCGCCGTTGGGCAGAACAGCCTCGCCGAGCACGCGCAGCATCGAAAACAGGCCGGGATCCCAGCCGGCGCTGATGAGGGCGAGGGTACCAGCGGCCTGAGCGGCATCGTCGAGGGCGGCGAAGTGGGCAGGAATATTGGCGTGCGTATCGAAAGAGTCGACCGTGTTAAACATGGCGGCGACGGCCGGGCCCTGCACGGCCAGGTCCGTAGCTGATCCGCCGCAGTTGACCACAACGTCGAGCCGACCCACGTACTCTTCCATCTGGTCCACATGCACAACCGGCAGTCCAAGCGTGGTCACAGTGGCCGGATCGCGGCGGGTGAAGACAACGACACCCTCCATATCCGGCTGGTGACCAAGCGCGAGTTCAAGGCCGCGACCCAAGTTGCCATACCCATTGATACCAATACGAATCATTCCAGCTCCCCTTTCGTCAGTTAGCTAGTGCCAAGTTTGACAAAAACACGAACGCGGGAAAAGGGAGGACCACGAAGCGAACAGGGAAGCAGGGGTTGCCAGGCCGGCGCGCCGTGAGTGCATTTCCTCATAGCCCTTGCGCGGGAGGGAAAAGTCATCTACCCTAAACCTACACCTCAGAGGTCTGAGCACAAAGGAGTGTTATGAAGAAGTACCACGAGCTAATCGAAGGCTACCCGCCCGGCGCCACCGTCACGGCGGCGGATGTGCGACGCGCCCGAGACGCCGCACACGAAACCACCATCTACGTCGTCCTCGACGACGACCCCACGGGAACCCAGTCCGTCGCCGACCTTCCCGTCCTGACGTCGTGGGAGGAAGAAGACTTCCTCTGGGCGTACGCAACCGGGAAACCCGCCGTGTACGTCATGACGAATTCCCGATCCCTGTCAGCCAACGACGCCGAACGAGTCAACCGCGAGGTCACCCGCGCGGCCCTCAAGGCGGCTACCACCGCCGGCGTCACCGTCGCGTTCGTCTCGCGCTCGGATTCCACACTCAGAGGCCACTTCCCGCTCGAACCGCAGACCATCGTCGACGAGTACGCAGCGGCAACGGGGAGGAAGGCCGACGGGATCGTCGTCGTTCCCGCATTCGGCGACGCCGGACGTATCACCGTCGGCGGTATCCACTACGCCGGCTCTGTCGAATCCGGTTTCGTTCCCGTCGGTGAGACCGAGTTCGCCAAGGACGCGACATTCGGATTCACCTCCTCGGCTCTGGCGGACTGGGTCGAGGAAAAGTCGCACGGACAGATCCCCGCATCCTCCGTCATCCACATCGACCTCACCGCCTTGCGAACCGAAGGCGAAGCGGTGCCCCTGCTACAGTCGGCGAAAAACGGCGCGATCGTCGTCGTCGATATCGTCACCGAGGAAGACCTTCGGCTCCTCTCACTTGCCCTCATTGAGGCAGAGGCGGCGGGTTCCACCTTCGTCTACCGGGTCGGTCCACCGTTCGTTCGCGCCCGCATAGGTCAAGACGTCCGTGAACCACTCACCGTCCGCGAGGTGGAAGACTCTCGGAGAGGGACGGCGAGCGCTCGCGGCGGGTTGATCGTGGTCGGCTCGCACGTTGACCTCACCACCCGGCAGCTCAACGTGCTACGCGATAAGCAACACCCCGCCGAGTTCGAGATCGAGGTCGCCAAGGTTGTCGACGCCGACCAGCGCGACCAGCACCTCGCCGCAATCGCCCAACAGGCGGCCGACGCGCTCAACGCCGGCAACGTCGTTGTCCGCACATCCCGCACGCTCGTCACCGGAAAGGACCGGGACGATTCCCTCGACATCTCGCGGCGCGTGTCCGCCGCCGTCGTGGAAGTCGTCCAACGCGTCCTCCACGCGAACCCGCCGCGCTTCGTCGTCGCAAAGGGCGGCATCACCTCCTCCGATGTGGCCTCGAAGGGACTCGGCATCCGGCACGCCATGGTGATCGGCCCGATGCTACCCGGAATTGTCTCCCTCTGGTCCGGCCAAGACGGCCCCGCCGCAGGCATCCCCTACGTCGTCTTCGCTGGAAATGTGGGCAACGAGGAATCCCTCGCCGCCGTCGTCAACACGCTATCTCACTAACAACCACCCCATCATCATTCAAAGGAGAATCATGAAGATCGCAGTAATTGGCCTTGGCGCCATGGGAATCGAAATGGCCACCTGGCTGGCAACCACCTTCGACGTCGTCGGCTATGACGTGTCGGAAGAACGTATGGATCTGGCCCGCGAGCGCGGCGTGCGCTCAGCCGATTCGCCTAGTGGCGCCTGCACGGACGCGGACGTCACGCTCGTCGCGGTACGCAACCGGGCACAGCTCGACGACCTCCTGTATGGCGAGCGAGGAATTATTGACGTGTTGCGTGAAGGCTCGGCGCTCATTCTCACCTCGACGATCGGCATCGCCGCCGTCGAAGAGGTTGCCGCCCAACTCTCGCAGCACGGAATCAGGTTCGTCGACGCGCCGGTCTCGGGCGGGCCGGTGCGCGCCGGAAAGGGCGACCTACTCGTGACCGTCGGCGCCTATGAGGCCGACTATGACTTCGCTCGCCCCGTGCTTGACGCGATGGCGTCAACCCTCGTCTTGGTTGGCAAGGCGCCCGGAAAGGGCCAGGCGATGAAGACCGTCAACCAGCTCTTGTGTGGCGTCCATATTGCCGCCGGAGCAGAGGCATTGGCCTTGGCGGGCAAGCTGGGCCTCGACCAGGAAATGGCGCTGAGCGCGCTGATGTCCGGAGCCGCCGAGTCGTTCATGCTTGGCGACCGCGGTCCACGTGCCATTCAGGCGTTCCGGGGCGAGGAGGCGGAGGTGAAGTCGCGCCTGGATATCTTCGTCAAGGACATGGGCATCGTCACCGACGCCGCGAAGGCCGCTGGCATCGCCGTGCCCGTCGCAGCGGCTGCCGAGCAGGAGTATCTGATGGGCCTCTCACGGGGGCAAGGCGCCATGGACGACTCCTCCGTCATTCGTGTCATCAGCCCCGATGCTCTGCCGTAATCGAGCGGCACGTAAGGAGTCTGTATGAGCACCGGAACGTTACTCGGCGTCGCCGTCGGCGCAATCATCCTTTTGCTGCTGCTCGTCATCAAGGTCAAGATGTCGGCCTTTGTTGCGATGCTGCTCGTGGCATTCGGCACCGCACTCGCCACCGGGATCCCTTTCGAGGAGATCGTACCCGTCATGCAAACCGGCATGGGCAACACGCTCGGGTCGGTGATGATCGTGGTCGGGCTCGGAGCGATGCTGGGGCGGATCGTCGAGATCGCAGGCGGAGCGGACGCGTTGGCCCTGGCGTTCACACAACGCTTGGGTAAGGCGCGGGTCGTCGCCGCGGTGACAGCCGCGGCATTCATCCTCGGAATTCCGATCTTCTTCGACGTCGGATTCATCATCCTCGCGCCGATCGTTTTCGGCTTTGCCCGAGTGGCCAACATCAACCCCCTCCGCATCGGTCTGCCGGTTGCGGGAGCGCTGTTGACCGTGCATGTCGCACTGCCGCCGCACCCAGGGCCGGTCGCAGCGGCCGAGATCACCGGTGCAGACATTGGCGTCGTCTTGGGCATCGGGTTGCCTATCACGGCTCTAACCTGCGTCATAGGTTATTTCGCCGCGAAGGTCGTGCGAACCGAAGGTGTGACACTCCTTCATTCGCCCGCCATGCAGGCCGCCGAGGGCGAGACCTCTCAGGCCGCCGAGGGCGAGGGCACCGCCGATGCATCTCGGGGCGGCGTGACGACGACGTCCGCTCGGGTCCGTTCGATCGGAGCTGGAACGGTCATCGTGATCATTCTGCTTCCCATTCTTCAAATCATGTTGGGGACCGTCTCCAACACCGTTCTTGAGTCTGGAAGCACGGCGCAGCGGGTGCTGTCGATGGTTGGCTCGTCAGCTATCGCTTTGCTGACCGGCGTGATCGTGGCCTACCTCGTCATCGGACGAAAGATGCGGTGGAGCTTTGAGCGGCGGGGCTCGATCCTCGACTCCGCTTTGCCCGATGTGGCCGTGATCGTGTTCGTCACGGGGGCCGGCGGCGTCTTTGCCAACGTGCTCGTGCAGTCGGGCATCGGCGCCGCGCTCGCGGACGCGCTCATCGCGATGAACATGCCGATCATCCTTGCAGGTTTCCTCATCTCACTGGTGTTGCGCGCCTCCCAGGGCTCCGCGTCGGTCGCTATCTTGACCTCCGCCGGTCTCATGGCCGAGCCGATTGCCGCCGCTGGGTATAGCGGGCTACAGACCGCTCTGGTCACGCTCGCCATCGGATTCGGCGGACTTGGCCTTTCCCATATCAACGATTCGGGTTTCTGGATTGTGACGAAATACTTGGGATTGAGCGTCAAGGACGGCCTGCGAAACTGGACCGTGCTGAGCACGGTGTTCGGGCTCGTCGGCTTCGCCCTCACTGCGGCGGTGTTCGCGCTTGTGTAGCTCGCGAGCCTGCGGATAAGCCTCGGCCGTTCGGCCGTGGCGTGCCTGCCTCGCTCCGCGCGCTGAAGGTACACACATGCGATCGCACGCTATCCACAGCAGGCTCAAGCTGTCCGCAATCTCTTGAGAATTCACCCGGAACTGTTATCAGACCGTTATACAAGAGATCTTGACGCCCACCGCTGGATTCCGGCAACATCGGTGTCTAACAGCTCCAATGGTGGGGCACAAAAGTGGGGAGTGCGTCTCATGAAACTAAAGCAGAGGGCATCATCCTTATCTGGCACCATAGCATTCACTCCTCCGCTTACGTTCAGGTTCGGCACGGAAGCGGCGCAGGGGCTTTCGCTGCGAGCACCCTGGATCGACAAATCGCAACTGTGTGAGGACATACGATACCGTGTCGACCCCTGCTCGTAACACGCGGCCGCCGGCCCTTTCAGCGCTACTAGGTTCTGAGGAACGCCCGATCGAGCGGGCTTACCCCGGATTCCGTCTCGGCCCTCTTACCCTTGATCTGCCTTCGCATGGCATTGTCGCCGTGCTGGGAGATAACGGTGCCGGAAAGTCAACTCTGTTCGAGCAGATCCGCGCCCGCGTCAGAGACTCGAACCTGCGTTGCACCATGCTCCCCCAAGATTTCACCTTGCCACCCTTTGCCCGCGTGGAAGACCTCGTGCTTTTCGTGGCCCAGCAGCGGATCGACGACGCCGGCACCCGCAAGGCGGCCGCTAATTGGACGCTTGCCCTCACCAACCTTACCGACGTAGCCAGACGCTCAGTGCGCCAGCTTTCCGGCGGCATGCGACGACGGCTCGGGATTGCCCTCACCGTGCTGGGCGGTCCCGACCTTGTAATCCTCGATGAACCGAGCGCTGGCCTGGACATGACTCAACGGACGGAGTTACGTGAGCTCTTGCAAACTCTGGGGCACGATCACCTGGTGCTCGTTTCTTCGCACATTATCGAGGACATCAAGCACACCGCCAACTACGTTGTCATGCTTGTGGCGGGAACCAAGGTTTTCGAGGGAACGAGCGAAGAATTCCTCTCCCACGGTGACCCCACCGCCGCCGATGCCTGGGAGCGCGCCTACGGCGTCCTCAACAAGTCTCCCGCCCGTGGAGGTGATTCATGAGGCGCCATTCCGCCGTCGTGCTCTTGACCTCTACGTGGGCGCCCGCCGTCGCCCTTGTAGCCATGTCGCTCTCTCAGGCAATCCTGTTCGGGCAACGAGGCATGCCTTGGCGCGGCGAATTCTTCTGGACCGCCCAGTGGATCGAGTCGAATTCCTTTCCCGCCCTTATTGCCGCCGCGGTAGCAGTTTCCTTCGACGCGGTAAGGGTCTTCGCACCTGATCGGCTGAATCTCGTAGCTCTAGACGATCTTCGCCGTCCAACCCTTTGCGCGTACCTCGGGATGGTCACGCTGGGTCTTGCAGTCCCCTACTTCGCGGCACTCGCGGTGGGTGCAACAAAGTGGCCCGGCATCCTCGAAATTGCGGGCCTGTGGTCGCTGGCTCACGCCCTTGTCGCGTTCCTTTCTATCGTGGCGATTCTCGTCGTGGTCCTCGCTATCGGCGTCGCACTCGGCGTGGCCGGTCTGACTGTCGGGCCGATGGTGGGCATCGCACTGGGCTACGTGGCCATGAGCCAGGAGGGGCTGATGCTCCTCGGCGCTTCCACTGGATCTATGCTCGGCTTTGAGCCGGCGGCCCTCACGCTCGCTACGCAGTTCGTCACCGCGGTTGCCACGATCTGGGGTCTAAGCGTTCTGATCTTGAACTGGCCCGAGCGGTGCGAAACAACCTCACGACGTCGTCACCTGTCGGTCGTCTTCGGCGTTGCGGCACTTCTTGGTCTCTCCGGAGGATTGAACCTGACCCCGTATATGCCGACGTTGCGAGGCGAACTGGAATGCTTGGGAACACCCGGCGGACCCGAGGTCACCGCGTGCGTCAGTTACGAACATGGGCGCTTACTTCCTGCCCTCCAGGAGCGCTTGAGAGAGGTTCGCGAGGCAGGGGAGCGTTACGGCGTCGGGAGTACCCTTCCTGACGTCGTCCTCGAGGATTTCACGCTCACCCGCGCCGGACTCGATAGCCTCATTGGTTTCCCGCAGGATCTCGGGACGGTGACTTACTGGCGGCCCTCGGTCGAAGAGCTTGCCGCCCCCGATGCTGGCATCTCTCGCGAGTCGTTCGTAGGCGCACTAGCCACCCCCCTTCTGTGTCCGCAACTGCGAGCGGAGAACCCGCCGTCTATGGGGTTCTGGGAAGAGGTCGCGGCACGCTCTGATGCCCTGCTCACCATGGTCGATCAGTCCGCCACGGACGCCGACCGGCAGGCAGCGGCCAAAACATGGGCGCGCTCTGCGCAAGCATTTAGCGCCTGTGAGTTCCAGTGACCGGGTCCAGCTGGCTACTGTGGTGGCGTGTCATGGTCTCCCGTCCTACGTTGGCGGCCTTCGTTGCCGTGGCCACCACTCTCCTATTGCTCGGCGGACGTACCCTCCCCGTCGTCGGCGACGCCGGGGACGCCCGCATCCTGTGGTACGGGGGTAGCGCCCTAGGCACGCTGGCGGCTCAGGTGGTCACGCCTCGAGGACCGATATGGCAGCCGTGGCGACGGGACAATTCAGCGCTCAGGCTCCTGGTGTGGGGCGCGATGGTGCTCACCGTCTCGGTCGCCGCGTTTGCAGGGGTGCTGGCACTTCACGACGCGCCCTGGCCCAATGCTATGGGCGTGTTCCTGATCTGCTGGGGTGGTTCGGTCACCCTCTGGCGCCGGGGATTCGACCTCGCTGCGCCGATGGTACCGTTCGGGCTCGTCGTCGTTCTGCAGATCACGGCGGCATTCGTTCCGGC
Organism: Trueperella sp.; assembly: GCA_022783305.1. Lineage (GTDB taxonomy): Bacteria > Actinomycetota > Actinomycetes > Actinomycetales > Actinomycetaceae > Trueperella > Trueperella abortisuis. Next base: position 18,716 of record JALEWQ010000071.1, read on the forward strand.
ACTTGGCGGAATCTTCGATGAACGCGGGCGCACGCTCCTGCTCATCCTCGGAATCGCTGTGGCAAGCATAGCGCTGGCCACGCCGCCGAAGCAGGCAGATCTGGGCGGACAATGAGCCGACGCCGCCGGAGTCCGCTACCGGGGCAACACCACGTTGACGTAGTCCTCCCCCGCGAGCGCCGCCTTGATCTGGCGTTCTACCAGAGCCTTCATACGCGGGTGCATGGCGTCCGTGTTGCCGCCGTTGTGATGGGAGATGAAGAACGCGGCCTCCCACAATGGCGAGTCAGATGGGAGGGGTTCAGGGTCGGCGACGTCGAGCACGATACGCAGGCGGGCGGCTTCAGCCACCAGCGCCTCGTTGACAGCCAGCACGCCGCGGCCAGCGTTGACCAGCACCGCACCGTCCTTAAGTTTGGCCAGGAAGTCGGCGTCAATCAGCCCCTTCGTATCCGGGGTTGCAGGGATAACGACGACGACGGCGTCGGCCCGCGCCCACACCTCTGCGGGCACGGTGTCAAGGGAGAAAACGTGGCCGAAGTCCTCGTCGCGCTCGCGGCTGGCGACGTAGGTGACCTCGGCGCTGAATGCTGCCAACCGCTGGGCAATCTGTGAGCCGACGCCGCCCACACCCACGAGGACGATCCTCTTATCGGTAAGGCCGGGCGCGTAGAAGGGCTCCCAGGTGCGGGCGGCGGTGTTGTCGACCATGCGCGGAACGTCCCGGAGCGCAATGAGGAGGTCGAGGAGCACGGTCTCCGCAGTGGCGGCCTCGTGGACGGTCTTGGCGTTGGCGACTTGCAATCCCGCGGGCAGGTCGGGGTCAATCATGTCGAACCCGATGGAGCCGATCTGTAGCAGGGAGGCACCGACCTCCTGCGCCTTTTCCACCCCATTGTGAGTGGCCCAGTGGCTGGTCACCACGATGTCGGCATGCTCGACGGGTGGCTCGGATTCGAGGTCCCAGCGCACCACGGTGACGCCGGGGATGTCGATATCGAAGTTCCAGAACGGGTGAATGGATACGGTGACGTTGTTCATGGGATAAAGCCTACGCCGGATGGGCACGGGCAGGGAGGGCGAGCAACGGAAAGATTAAACCAAAAACATTAGGTTCCCTCCCTCGGGAGGATCGTGGCACGCCGCGTTCCCACAGCGTGCCCTCACTAACCGCATGCTAGCGATCATTTATTTGTAGCTCATTGCCATCAGGGTCGATTACTCTGAGGGAGCGTCCGAAATCTTCCTCGCAGATCCTGCCTCCATCGAAGCCTGCAGCAACTAGCTGCGCCTGAAGTTCTTCTAACGGAGATTCAGAAACCATGCAAACCTCAAATCCGCTCTTTGGATAATTGGCTACATCCTTACCGTGGACAGCAACCACGCCACCTGAAGCTTGTATCTCCGTCCAAGTCAGATCCACCTCTTGTTCAAGCTTCAAACCTAAAGCTCGATAAAAGCGAACGCTGGTTTCAACATCTCCTGCGTAGTTGATCACCAAGAGCTTCATTGATCCTCCTAAAAGACTATTTTCGGGCAATCCGTTCAGAGTGCATGTTGTAAAGAAACATTAGCCATCCACGTGCTCTCAACACTTCCAGCATAGCTTAACAATGTCACCCATGTCCGTCAGCGACGGCCAAAAGTAGCCAAATTGTAACGATGGATAGACTCGTCCTTATACAAGGGTTGCGTCCGGTAGTGTGGTGTAAATCCACGGTGAGTATTTAACGTCTGGCGGATGAACTAGACCGAAAAACGATCGCGACACTCATCAATAAAGGCGATTATTCCCAACGTTAGGGTCGAGTTCCGATGCCGAAAGCCGACGCCGTCGCGACGCTCACCACCCCAAGTTGTTTCGATGTTGTTTAAACAACTTCGAAACAACTTCCGGCCCGCGCGGCGCCCCGGAACACCCCTAAAACCGCGATATTCCGCGGAAAACAAAGTTGTTTCAGGTTGTTTTCAAGTTGTTTGAGTTGTGTGCCGGCCGCCGGAGCCGCGCCGGCCGCCTGCCAGCCGCAGCCCTAGCGCAAACCGCCACTCGACGCCGTCGAATGCCCCTACCGAGCAACCCACCGAGTATTAGGGCCGCGTTGCGGGCCCTCCGGGTCAATCATGGCCACACCCTGGCTGCGCAGTCCGCGCAGAAGCTTGGTGACGTCGCGAACGTCCATTTTGAGCTGACTCGCTATCTCACGCGCCATGAGGGCCGACCCTTGCTCGAGATGTCCTCGCACCCACTTTTCAGCTTCGCCCAGCGTAGCCCCTACGTTGCTGACGTTGAACAACGCGCGGCACTGCTCCGTCAGGCGCCACTCTTCCACGTGATCTCCAATCTTCTCAATGACGCCGGCACCCGTTAGCCAATCCACGATCTCGTGAGTCTCAAGCTTGTTCGTCTGAAGCTCCTCGGTCAGGGTTTTCCACACGATCCCCGGATGATCCACAAGGTAGCGCACGACGATTAACGCATTGACCGATCCGCGCAGGTCCACACCCAGTTGGTACGCGACTGCTGCCAACCCTCGCACGAAAGCAACATCGGGCTTGCCGGAATCCAGTGTCACGGAAACGGAGAACTCAGACGGCTCCACGACCGGCGCCCTCCGGCCACTCGCCAGCATCGACACCCACATGCGGTCAAAGCCGCGCGAGGATTCCTCAGCTAACCCCAATCTCCGCGCCCCATTCATGAGGGTCGGGTTGCGCGGCACGGAACGTGTCGTCAGCAGGTTTTTCTCGCTCACCTCGGCTGGAAATCCGCCCGGGGAGATGACAGTCAACGTGCGCGGGGTTTGTTTGATCACGATAGGGTCAACCGCAACCCAGTCCCGGTGCAGAAGCGCGTTCGATACCACCTCGTCCACTGCTTGGCGCGGGAAGGACGGTATCGGGACTTCCTGGCCGCCCCCAAAATCCACACGCGCTACCTCCTGGCTGGCATGTGACTCGATAAGCGCCTGAATCTCGGCGAAGAGCCCGACCAGCGGGAGATCCCGTTCTTCCACTCGCGGCTCACCACCCTGGACCGGGTAGTACAAGTGCCGAACTGCCACATTCCGGGCGGTCGAGCGCGCGAAGAAGATTTCGCCGGCCATCAGAAGCTTCCCATTCCGATCCACAAGCCCGAGCTCGCGCAGGAGTCCATGGTTTGTCTCCGGGATCACCGACGACCCCATCGCGGCCCTCTTCGTGCGCAACAACTGGCGCGCGTTCTCAAGCGCCGCCAGCTCAAGTTCCTCCTCACCAATCTCTGCCACTTTCGCGGTGACGTCGGGGTTTCGGCGCTCCCACTCGAGCCGCCGCAATCTCTCCCCCTTCAGCACCTGACACTCAGTACCCGACCTGTACCAGGCCTCGCCCTTCGATCGCGCATACACCTGCAACGGGTGGGGGATCCTGATGAGCAGAAGCCGTTTGCCTTGCACGTAGAATTCGTCGACGTCGACGGCTAGGTTCGGGTCCGTCCCGTTGAATACCTTCCGCCGTATCCAGTCCGCGTCACGGCTGGTGCCCGAGAGAGCCTCGGGGCCACCCACGTCGTCTTTGATTCCGAGCACGACGTACGAATCCTCGTCATTTCCGTTAGCCATGCACACCGTCGCCTTAAGAATCATCGAGATCAGCTGGGCATCATCGTTCCCTCTCCCAGATCGGGCCGTCATTGGATCTTCTTTGAAATCGAGGGTCTGGCTCTCCTGCGAGTCGGCGGTCTTTCCATCTTCCATAATCGCGAGCAGGGCTGAACTGACCACATCCGGGAGGTTGAGGGAAGACAGCTGCGAGGACAGCGTTGACTCAGACATGTCACCAGCATACCCCAAGTTGTTTCGATGTTGTTTAAACAACTTCGAAACAACTTCCGACTCGCGTGGCGCCCCGGAACACCCCTAAAACCTCGATATTCCGCGGAAAACAAAGTTGTTTCAGGTTGTTTTCAAGTTGTTTGAGTTGTTTGCCGGCCGCCGGTGCCGCGCCGGCCCACGACAGCCCCGAACAGCGCGCCTCTACCTGCCAGTGCGCCGCAGCAGCACCACCGTTTCGAAGTGGGCCGTGTGCGGGAACATGTCCACCACCTGCGCTTTCGCCACTTCGTAGCCGCCCATCGCCGCCACGTCCTTCGCCAGCGAACTCACGTTACACGACGAGTACAGCACCGTGCCCACCCCCGACCGCGCGATCCACGCCGCCAGCTCCGGCCCGATCCCGCGCCTTGGCGGATTCACGACGACGACGTCCGGGCGCTCGTTCTGCTCCTCGGCCCACGTCCTTGCGTCCGCGACGACGAAGCGCGCCTCGCCCGGCGCGCCGGCTGCGGCCATCTTCTTCGCCGACTCCCTTGCCGCCTCGACGGCCTGCTCCTGCGTCTCGACGCCGACCACGCTCATTCCCGCCCGCGAAAGCGCCAGCGCAAACCCGCCGACCCCGCAGTACAGGTCCCACGCCGTCGTCGGCCCGGCAGCTACCCGCCCGGGCGCATCCGCGCCAGCACCGGCCGGCTCGGTCACCCATTCCACGGCCCGCGAGTACAGCACCTGCGCGGCCTCAGTGTTGGTCTGGAAGAAGGACTTTGGGCGCAGGTTCAGGCTCAGCTCCGCGCCGGCCACGTCGAGCCGCATCGGCAGTTCAGACTCCTCCGAGATGAGGATCTCCTCCTCGCCCTCAATCACGGCCTTGTGCTCGGGTTGCACGTTGAGCGAAACCACCCACGCCGCCGGCACCAACTCCCGCAGGCGCTCCAGCTTCTTGAACAGCATCCCTTGCACGCCACGACGCCGCGCGACGAAGCGGATCATCAGTTCCCCGCTCGGCGACTCAGTGACGATCACGAATTTCAAAACCCCCCGGTCGCTGGCCACATCGTAGGGCTGGAACCCGCACTCGCTCACGAACTGGGCCAGCGCCGGGGTGGCGAGTTGGATGCCGGGCGTGGGAAGGGGGCAGTCGCGCAGGTCCTGGCCGCCCTTCGGCCCCAGGATCCCGAGCCGCGGTCGCGCGGCCGTGCCCGTCACCACCAGTTTGACCTTGTTGCGGAAGGCCTCCCGCCCCGACGCCCACGGTTCCAGCCAGTCTCCGCCCATGTAGGGCGCCAGCGCTTCCTCGGCGCGTGCCTGCTTTGCCACCAGCTGCTGATCCTGCGGAACCTCGATCAGCGTGCAGGACCGGCAAAGCCCCTGGTCGTGGTAGTGGCACTCAAGGGGTGTCTCGGTTACGGCGTCGCGGACGGGAAGGGGAAATCGCATGCTTCCCATCCTACCGCCCCGACCACCGGGCGCCGCCCTCAGCCTCCGCAGCCGCGAGCCCGCGGCCCGACCACCGGTCGTGGCACGCCTCACCGTTCGCCGCGCCGCTGGCGTCACCGTTCGGCGCGCCGCTTGGCCCGCCGCGTCGGCGTCGCCGTCAGCGGATCCTCAGGCCACGGATGACGCGGATAGCGCCCGCGCATCTCGGCCCGCACCTGCAGGTAGGGCCCCGCCCAGAACGACGCCAAATCCTGGGTGATCGCCAGCGGCCGCTGGGCGGGGGAGAGTAGCTCGAGCGTCACCGGCACCCCGGCCAGCTTCGGCGTGGCCGTCCACCCGAAGCACTCCTGGAGCCGTAGCCGCACGGTCGGCCGGCCGCTCGAATAATCCACCTTCGCGCTCCCCGTCGGGGTGGCGATTCGCTCCGGGGCGAGCTCGTCCAGCCGTGCGGCCTGCGGCCACGGAAGCAGCGCCCGCAATCCGGCCAGCAGGTCCGGCTTCCCGGCGCCGAGCAGCGGGGTCAGCCAGTCGTCGACGCGCGCGGCCAGCGCCTCGTCGGACACGTCGGGCCAGGGTCCCCCTACGGCGTCGCGGACGAACGCCAGCCGCTCACGAAGCGCGGTTGCCGCCGCCGGCCAGTCCAGCACCCCGACGCCAGCCCGCGCGACCTCCCGCGCCCGCGCGCTCGCCACCTGCTCTTTCGTGAGGCGAACTGGCTCGCGCCCCAGTTCGATAGCCCCCAGGCTCCGCACTCGCACGCCCTTGACGTTCATGGCGCGCACCTCGGTCTCCACCCGTTCGCTCACGCCCGGCCCGTACGTCAGGGCGTCCTCCGGCGTCACCGGCACGGCCGCCCTTATCACCGCATCCGCGCGCCCCTGCGCCTCACCCAGCTCCGCGACCGCCAGCCACTCCTGGCCCTCCAGCGGCGAGCCGTCCTCCAACACCGCCCCCGCGCCGTTTGCCAGCACGTATCCGCGCCCACGCCGACGCGCCACCCACTGCGGGTAGGCCAGCACGACGACGACGGCGAGCTCCTCGTCCACGCCCGCCCGGCTTGCGCCCGACCCGGCTCCCGCAGGCGCGCCGCCCATCCGGCCGCCGGCCGAGCCCACAATCTCACCCGCCAGCGCGCGGAGCCGTTTTGCCTCCCGGGCCCACTCGCGGTCGCTGCCCGCTCGGCGCAGCTGCGCCGCCAGGTCCGCCCCGGGGATGCGTGGAGCCAGCGACAGCAGCGTGACCACCTCAGATGCTCGCCGTGCGCCCACGATCTCGGCGCCCTCTACCAGGGCGCGCCCGAGTTGCGGGGAGAGCGGCAGGCCGGCCAGTAGCCGCCCGCGCCTCGTGATCGAACCGGAGCGGTCCACGGCGCCGATCGCCTCCAGCGTGCGGCGTGCCGCCTCGCCGGCCGCGGGCTTGGGGTAGTCGAGTAGCCGCAGGCCGGCCATGCCCGGGTTGCCCCACGCTGCGGCCTGCAGGCTCGCCCCCGTCACGTCGCCGACCAGAATCTCCGGCTGCGAAAACTCCACCGCCCGCGCGTAGCTCAGGCAGCGCCACGCCCTGCCCGGCCCCTCACGCCCGGCCCTGCCGGCGCGCTGATCCAGCCTCGCCCGCGACGCATGCACGGTCACCAGCCCCGAGATTCCCGTGCGCGGGTCGAAGCGCGGCTCGCGGGCCAGCCCGGCGTCGACGACGGCGCGCACACCCGGAACCGTGAGCGACGACTCCGCAAGGGACGTGGCCAAGATGATCCGATCCTCCCCGCCGGCAAGCACGCGGTCCTGTTCCTTGGCCGGCATCGACCCGTGCAGGGCCAGCACTGGTAGCGGCGCACCCGCGAGCAGCGCGCGCATCTT
>JALEWQ010000078.1 GCA_022783305.1 Trueperella sp.
CGATACCCCTGCCACCCGCAAACGGCTAGAATGAAGAACCACGAGCTCACGGGAGGAAACATGTCCGATCATCGCGCACTCATCATCGTCGACGTCCAGCCGACCTTCTGCGAAGGCGGGGCGCTGGGCGTGGAGGGCGGCAACGCGTGCGCCGAGCGCATCGCCGACTTCGTCACCGACAACGCCGACGAATACGACCTCATCGTCACCACTCAGGACTGGCACGTGGACCCGGGCGCCCACTTCTCCGACCACCCCGACTTCGTGGACACCTGGCCCCCGCACGGGGTTGCCGGCACGCCCGAAGCCGAGTTGCACGACGCCGTCGCATCCCTCCCCTTCGACGATTCAGTCAAGAAAGGCGAATACAAGGCCGCCTACTCCGGTTTCGAGGGCGTCAACAAGTCCGGAGACTCGCTCGAGACAATCCTGCGCAACGCGGAGGTCGACGCGATCGACGTCGTCGGTATCGCCGAATCCCACTGCGTGAAGGAAACCGCACTAGACGCGCTACGCGCCGGCTGGCCCGTGCGCGTGTTCTCCGACCTGACCGTCCCCGTCAGCGAGGAACTCGGCGAGGCGGCCCGAGCAGAAATGGACGAGGCTGGCGTCGAGCAGCTCTCCTCCTCCGAAGCCTTCGGCTTCTACGAGGAGGGCGAGGACGCTCCGATCCCCGGCGATGCCGAGGGCACTAGCGTGGAGGCGTGGAACAAGGACGACTGGGACGATGACGAGGAGGTATGGTCACGCGAGGGCTGGAACGACCTGGAGACCAACGACCTCGACGGCGACGGCGTAGCCGACGACCTCGAAAACGACGAGTGGGGAGCCGCCGACTACCGCGACGACGAACCCCGCCGCGGCGCCGCCCTCGACCGGGACGACTTCGTCCGCGACGAGTACGACGAGGACTCCGACGCCGAACTCACCTCCGACGGTGAAGACGAGGAGCTCGACACGCTGGCCAACCAGGTAGAACTCGGGGAGGACCTCTCCGACTACGACCTGTCCGACTTCGACCTCGACGTCGAGGACGTAGACTTTTCCGGCGACGCCGACGACGCTGACTTCGACTTCTCGGACATCGACTTCAAGCCGTAACCGGCACGCGGCGCTACTTCTTCGCGGCGAGGGCGAGCTTGGCCAGCTCGTTCTTGGACAACCCCTCCCGGTTAGCCACGTGTGCTGCGGCATCCTTGAGGCGGAGCCCGGCCTCGTGCAGAGCGAGAACCTCGGCGACGTGGGCGTCAGCCGCAACTACGCCGCCGTCGGCGCGCGCACCCTCAACCACGATCGTGATCTCGCCGCGCGCCCCCTCGGCCCACACGGCGAGCTGTGCGAGGGTGGCCCGCTTGACCTCTTCATGCGTCTTGGTCAGTTCGCGGCAGATCGCGGCGCGGCGACCCGGGCCGAACGCGTCACCCATCGCAGCGAGCGTCGCTGCGAGCCGACGCGGAGACTCGAAGAAGATCATCGTGCGCGCCTCAGCGGCAAGAGACTCAAAGTAGCGGCGCTGCTCGCCCTCCCTGCGCGGCGGAAAGCCCTCGAAGGTGAAGCGGTCGGAGGCAAGCCCCGACAGGGCGAGCGCGGTCAGAACCGCGGAAGGTCCCGGCACCACCGTAACAGGCACGCCCTCTTCGGCGGCGAGGGAGACAAGCCGGTAGCCAGGGTCGGAAACCGAGGGCATGCCGGCATCGCTGACCACCACGACGCGGCGGCCCTCCCGGGAGGCCTCTATCAGCTGCCGGGCGGCCTCCGCCTCATTATGCTCGTGGAAGGCCACGACCTTCGCCCGCAGATTCAGGCCGAGGCGGCCGGCGAGGTTGAGGAGGCGCCGAGTGTCCTCGGCGGCAATGAGGTCGGCCCCCTCAAGCTCGCGGCGGAGGCGGGGCGAGGCGTCGTCGTCGTTGCCGAGGGGTGTTGCAGCTAGCACGATCATGGCTCCACCCTATATCGATCGCGGCCCACGCCGTATCGTGATCGCGGCCTACGCCGCGCCGGTGTGAGACCGGGCAAATTTTTTTCATTTCCTTACACGAGCGGGCTAGAATTGCAACCGGCCGAAAGGTCCGGGAGTCGAAGATTTCGGCTCCAGCTCAACAACTAAATAGGGAGAGATACCATGGCAATCTCATGGAACATCTTTGCAAGCAACAAGGGCAAGCGCTCGAACGCGTACATCACCGAAGCGCGCGCACTTGAGCAGTCGGTTCGGATCGAGATCCTCGGCCGCTAAGCAAAGAACACTAGGCCGGGCAAGCCCGGATGAAAGAGGCGGACAAAGAGGTCCGCATTTTTTATGCCCTTTTACGCCCAGCAAGCCCGTGCGCCGGGCCAGCCTTCACGCCCAACCGGCCTTTACGCCCAGCCGGTCTCCCACAGCAGGTCCTCGTCGATGCCGAAGTGGTGAGCCACCTCGTGAAAAACGGTGATCATCACCTCCTCGGCCACCTCTTCTTCCGTCTCACACATGCGCAACGTGGGACCGCGGAAAATCCAGATTCGGTTCGGTTCGGCATAGCCGAAGAAGTCCCCATCCGTCAGCGCAATCCCCTCATACAACCCGAGGAGATCCTCGCCCTCCGCCTCTTTGAGCTGCTCCTCGTTCGGCTCGTCGGCCACAAGGAACGCGAGATTCTCCAACTGCCGGGCAAACTCCTCCGGGATCTCGTCCAGGGCGTCGGCCACGAGCTCTTCAAATCGCTCTTCGGACATCTCAAGCATGGCCCCATCCTTCCAGAATCTCGCCCGCCCCGAAAGTGAGCGCGCCCGCGCGTGCCACGGCGTCGTTCGAAGCCCGCCGTGCCTTTGCGTAGACTTGCCCCGTGGACGCCATGAACCCAAATCTTCGCCGCGAGAACGAGCTCCGGGGCCTGCTCGGCCTGCTGCCCAAAGGGACGAGCCTGCCCGCGCAGCTCAGGATCCAGGGCTGGATTGTCACGGCCCTGGCCGCGCTCATCGCCGCACTGACTCGCCTGCCGCGTCTGAACAACCCGCGCGCGATGGTCTTCGACGAAACCTACTACGTCAAGGGCGCCTACTCCCTGCTGAACTTCGGGTACGAGCGCAACTGGGAGGGCGAGAACCAGAACGACCTCTTCGTTCGCGGCGACCTTTCCGCAATGGAGACCGCCCCCGACCGCTGGGTTCACCCGCCCTTCGGCAAGTGGCTCATGGGCCTGGGGATGCGCATCTTCGGCGACGACGCCGGCTTCGGCTGGCGCGCCACCACCGCCATCCTCGGCGTCATCGCCGTGGCGCTCCTCGTCCGCGTGGCGCTACGACTGTTCCGCTCGGTCCCGCTCGCCGCGATCGCGGGCCTGGCGATGGCGCTCGATGGCATGGGAATCACCCTCTCCCGCACGGGCCTGCTCGACAACATGGTCGCTTTCTTCGTGCTCGCCGGCTTCTGGGCCGTCCTTCGCGACCGCGAGTACGCCCGCGAGCGCCTCGCCGCGCGCGCAGCCGCCATCCCGGCCACATCCGCCGCGTCTAGCGGCGAGGACACCCGCCGCCCCGCCATCCCCGCCTGGGGCCCGCGGGTCACCTTCAGGCCCTGGCTCATCCTGGCGGGCATCTTCCTGGGCCTCGCCTGCGGGGTGAAATGGTCGGGGGCGTATGCGCTGGCGGTCTTCGGCCTGCTGGTCTTCTTCTGGGGTGTGTCCGCCCGGCGCGCGATCGGCGCCCGCCTGTGGTTCGGCGCCGGCCTGTGGCGGGAGGGAGTCCCGGCGTTCTTCCAGCTCGTCCCCACCGCGATCCTCACCTACATCATCTCGTGGTTGCCGTGGTTCACCTTCCCCGTCGGCTGGGATCGCCAATGGGCCGCCGACCACACCGCCGAGCTGCCGCTCCCCTGGGCGCCCGACGTCGTGAACTCCTTCATCCACTGGCATCAGGCCACGATGGAGTTCCACCGCGGCCTATCCTCCCCGCACACGTATCAGAGCCTGCCCTGGGCGTGGATCATCCAGTACCGTCCAGTGTCCTTCTTCTGGCGCTCCGGGGAGGACGTCCCCACCGGTGCCTGCCCCGGCGGCGACTGCGTCATGGCCATCACCTCGGTGGGTAACCCGTTCGTGTGGTGGATCGGCCTGCTCGGACTGCTCGTGGTGGTGTGGGCGGCGATTCGACGCGACTGGCGCGCCTGGGCGATCCTATCCGGGTACCTGGCCATGTATGCGCCGTGGTTCCTCTACCTCGACCGCACCATCTATCAGTTCTATGCCGTGGCCTTCTTGCCGTTCGTCGCGCTCGCGCTCGCATACGGGCTGGGCTGGGCCGCCCGCATTCTGCCGCCGCCACGCCTCATCAAAGCCAACGACGACGCCGTCGCCCCGGCCGAGTACGGACCTTGCGAAATGCTGCCCTCGGTCATCAGCCCGCTCCCCCGGGAGCGTTCCTCCTGGGCGACGATCGGCGTCGTCGTGGGGCTGATCGTGGTGGCCGCGCTGTTCTGGATGCCGATCTGGTGGGGGACCCCGGTACCGCGCTGGTTTTGGAAGCTCCACATGTGGCTGCCCAGCTGGGTATGAGCCTGCCGCCGACGTATTGTCGCCGCTGACCGGCGCCGGCACAATCCCCGTCCACATGGTGCACGGGAAAGAACAAAACCCGACCCGGGACTAAGGTGGGGCATCAAGGGCGCCGTGGCGACGGCGTCGTGGACCAGAGGAGAGCCCCATGCAGGACGACACCAAGTACATTCACGCAGGCTATCAGCCCGGCGACGGCGAACCCCGCCAGCTACCGATCGTGCAGTCGACCACCTACACCTTCGACTCGGCCGACTCGATCGCGGGAGTCTTTGACGAGCCCACCCACGCGCTGATCTATTCACGCTTCGCAAACCCCACCGTCATGGCGGTCGAGGCGAAAGTTGCCGCGCTGGAAGGAGGTGTGGCCGCGATGGCGACGACGTCCGGTCAGGCCGCCACCCTCATGGCCATCCTCAACCTGTGCTCTGCTGGCGATTCGTTCGTCTCCTCCGTTGAGATCTACGGCGGGACGACCAACCTTTTCTCCGTCACGCTCAAGCGATTCGGCATCGAGGTTATCTACGTGGACCCGAGCGCGCCCGAAGAGGAGATCGCGGCGGCGTTCAAACCCAACACGAAGCTGCTCTTCGGGGAGACGATCGCGAACCCGCTGCTGTCCGTGCTCGACATCGAGAAGTTCGCCCGCGTCGCCCACGCAGCCGGGGTGCCCCTGATCGTCGATTCAACGTTCGCCACCCCCGCACTGTGCAAGCCGATCAAGTGGGGCGCCGACGTCGTCATCCACTCCACCTCCAAGTACATGGATGGGCACGCCGTGCAAGTGGGCGGCATGATCGTCGACGCCGGCACGTTCGACTACACGAACGGGAACTTCCCCGACTTCACGGC
>JALEWQ010000085.1 GCA_022783305.1 Trueperella sp.
CCGACCACGCGCGCCACGTGTGCGAGGAAGTCCCGGCTGACCACCACCCCGTGGCCCACGTCCGTCAGCGCTCGCGGCCCGAGTCGCTCCTCGGTCTGCACCGGGTGGATCGCCCCGGGTATGTCGACGACCGTGCCGCCCATCAGCTCCGCGAAGCGCCCGGCCTCCAGGGTCGCCGACATCGCCACCAGCCGAAGGTCGGGCCGCAGCGTGTCCTGCACGTCGAGGAGGAAGGCCGTGGCGAGGTCGGTGTCGAGGTCACGCTCGTGGATCTCGTCCACAATCACCGCGCCCACACCGGCCAGCTCCGGATCGTTCTGCAGCATTCTCAGCATGACGCCCGGCGTCACCATCTCCACCCGGCTGCCCGGCGTCGTCTGCCCGCGCACGCGGAACCCCACCTGCCGCCCCACCGGCTCGCCCAGGAGGTAGGCGATGCGTCGGGCCGCTGCCCGCGCCGCCACCCGCCTCGGCTGCACGACGACGACCTTACCCGCCGCGCCCCGACGCGCGGTGCCGGCCCCGCCCAGCTCTGCCGGCACGGTCCCGGCCACGACGCTTGCCATCAGCACCGGCACCAGCATCGTCTTACCCGAACCGGGAGGGGCCGTGATCACGATGTTGCCGCGCTGGCGCGCGATGTCGGCCAGCCCGCGCGCTACGGGCAGGTCCGGCAGGTTCGCAAGCAGCCGCTCCACGCGCTCTGGCGCCCCGCCCACTAGCGCCCGGCGAGCGTGTCCAGCAGCGCCAGCGTCGTCGCCTTCACCTCGTCAGCCGAATGGCCCTGGTCTAGCAGCTTGAGGCCCGCGTCAAGGATCGAGCGGGTCATCTGGGCGTTGACAACCGCATCATCCGGCGTCACCTTGCGCCACAGCCCCACGATGCTCCGCCCGAGTTCGCGGTGGAAGTTGAGCACGGCGTCGGAGCGGGCCTGAATCTCCGTCCCCGACGGCGCCGCGTCCTTCTTTCCGCGCCCAAGCCCGGCCTTGACCACGTCAATCAGCCACTGGTGGCCGGCCTCCGCGCCGATGTCGAGGGTGATCTCCACGAGCGTGCGCAGCTGTTCGTATGGTTCCGCGTCCACCTCGAGCGCCGCGTCCAACCGGTGCTGCCAGCCAGGGATATAGCGTTCGAGCACGAGCAGGCGCAGGTCGTCGATCGACTCCACGTAGCGGTACACCGAGTTGCGCGCGATCCCCGCCCGCGAGGCCACGGCCCCCGCCGTCAGCGCCGCCGGCCCGTCCCCGCGCAGAATCTCTTCGGCACAATCCACCAGCTTGGCAAACATCATCGAGTGATGTTCCTTCACGGAGGGAGCTAGAATCTTCGGACTCATGTTCTTTCTTTCACGACGACGGTTCCCTCTAGTTTAACCCACCCGCGCCCGGCGCCGGCAGGGACCATCGCGCAGTTGGCTCACCCGCCTGGCACGCCAACTGCCGCGGCGGGCTATTCGACCTTCGCCCGCCTACGCTCTGCCACTCCCTCGACGAGCCGATACAGGATCGGCAAGAGGATCAGGGTCAGCAACGTTGACGTGATAAGCCCGCCGATCACCGTGATTGCCAGCGGCGTTGAGATGAACCCGGTCGAGGAGGACAGCCCCAGCGCCATCGGGATCATCGCCACGATCGTCGCCAGCGACGTCATCGCCACCGGCCGAACGCGCCGCATCGCGCCGTCGTGAACCGCGCTTGCCAGGTCCATGCCCTGCTCGCGGTACTGGTTGATGAGGTCCACCATCACCACCGCGTTCGTCACCACGATGCCGGCCAGCATGAGCAGGCCGATCATCGCCGACATATCCAGCGCCGTGCCCGTCATCAGGAGCGCGAGGACAGAGCCGATTGCCGCGAACGGTATCGCAACCAGCAACAACGCGGGCTGGAGCAGCGAGCGGAAGATCCACACCAGGACCACGTAGATCAGTAGCACCGCGGCCGCGAGCGCCAGGGCGAGCTGGCTGAATGATTCCGCCAGCTGCTGGGAGGCCCCGCCCATCGACGTCGTCGTCCCGTCCGGCAGGTCCAGCCCGTCCACCGTCTCCCGTACCGCGTCGGTCGCGTGCCCGAGGTTATCGGTGTCGACGGGCGTGGCCGACACCGTCGTCGTTGTCTGGCCATTCATCGTCACGATCGTCGGCAGGGAGTCCACTTCATCGACCGTCGCGAATGCCTCGAGCGGCTGGCCGAGGATCGTCATTGCGCGCAACTCGTCGATGGTGGTGACCGGGTCGTCGATCGAGATGTAGATCGAGGTGTCGACGTTATCGATGGTGATCTGCCCGATCTTCGGCTCCACCATCTGGGCCGCTATCATGCCGACCACGTCGTTCTCCGTCAGCCCCACGGCCGCGGCGGCGTCACGGTTGACGTTCACCTGCACCGCCGGGGTGATCGCGCTGGCGTTGTGCTCGGCGCGTTTGATCTCGGGTAGCTGGGATACGGCGTCGTTGATCCGCTCGGTCGCCTCGGACAGCGCCTGGGGCGTGGGGGCCGTGACGTTGACGTCGATCGTGCCCGATCCCAACATCGACTGAGCCGAGCTGGAGGTGGTGCCCTCGCCGGTCACGGAGTCGCCGGCCGCCACGATCGCGTCGGTCAGGCTCGTGATGTCGGCCTCCTCGTCCACCGCGATCATGTACATGATCGAGTCGCCCGAGCGGCCCGAGCCGCCCATCGCCATCGGGCTCGAGCCGATCGTCGCCGCCGTCGACTCCACGCCCTTAACCGCCGAGATCTTTTCCTCGGTGGCATCCGCCTGTGCCACCTTCGCCTCCATCGACGCCCCCGGCGTCGTGGTCTGCGCGATTGTCACGGTGCCCTCGTTTGTGCCGCCCAGCAGGTTGATCTTCAAGAGCGGGAACAGCGCCGCCGCGACGGCCAGGATCGCCACCGCCGCCACCAGCGTGATCGCCGGATGCTTCTGGGTGGTGCGCAGCGCCGGCTCGTAGGCGCGGTGCAGCCAGTAGCGCCTCTCCTTGTCCTGCGCACGACGCCGGAACTCCTCCGCCTCACCCGCGCCCGCCGCTGCCACCGCCTCCTTCGACGGGCGCAGGAACCAGTACGCCAGCACCGGAACGATCGTCAGCGCGACCAGCAGCGACGCCGCCAACGCGATGACCACCGTGAAGGCGAAGGGCCGGAACAGTTCGCCCACCATGCCCGGCACCAGGCCCACCGGCACGAACACGATGAAGGACACCACGGTCGATGCCGTGATCGCAGAGGCCACTTCGCGCACGGCATCAAGGATCGCCTCACGCTTGGGTTTGCCGTACTCGAGGTGCCGTTTGATGTTTTCGATGACGACGATCGAATCGTCTACCACGCGCCCGATCGACAGGGTCAGCGCGGCGAGGGTGAGCATGTTGAGCGTGTAGCCGCCCACGAGCATCCCGATGAATCCGACCAGCAGCGAGAGCGGGATCGACAGCGCCGTCACCAGCGTGGAGCGGATCGAGGTCAGGAAGATGAGGATCACGACCACCGCGAACACCAGGCCAAGCAGACCCTCCTGCGCGAGGGACTCGATCGAGCCGGTGATGAAGGGCGCCTGCGTGAAGAGGGTGGTGAAGTGGGTGTTGCTGCCGACGGAGGGCGCAAGCTCGTCGAAGACGTCGGTGACCCGGTCGGTGACCTGGACGATGTTGGCGTTCGCCGTGGGGAAGACGACGATGCCGAGCGCGGATTCGCCGTCGATCCGGCCGACCATCTGGGCGGGGGCCTGGGCGAGGCGCACGTCGGCGATGTCCGAGAGCGGGTAGACGGTTGCCGGCTGACCCGGCTGGGCCTCGCCCGCCACCACGGGGATCTGGCGCAGGGCCTCGACCGAGTCGATCTCCTGGCCCACCGTCACGTCGCGGGACTCATCTCCCTGCACGAGCGACCCCACCGGCACGGACAGCCCGTTGTCCTCGAGGGCCTGCTGGACGGCGTCGGCGGATATGCCGAGCTCGGCGATGCGGGCCTGGTCAAGCGTGATGGAAACCCGCTGCTCCGGGGCGCCGAGCAGCTGAACCGACGCAACGCCCTCCTCCTGTTCGATCGCGGGGACAACGGTGGAGCGCAGGCGCTGAGCCACCTCGAGCGGGTCACCGTCCGAGGTCACCGCCACGTAGGCGAGCGGAATGTCGGACGTTCCCCCGGAGACGACGTCGTAGGTGAGGTTGTCGGGGAAGTTCGCCTTCGCTCGCGAGATCGACTGCTCCACACGGTTGGCTGCGCGGGCGATGTCCGTGCCGTAGTCGAGCTCGATAGTGACGATCGAGACGGAAGAGCGGGAGGTGGTGGAGGTGTCCGAGACCTCGGCGATCGTGGAGACCTGCTGCTCGATGGGGACGGAAACGCGGTCACGCATCTGCTCGGACGTCGCGCCCGGGGAGGTGGCCACGACGTTGATGACCGGCAGCTCCACGCGCGGGATGAGCTCCTGGCGCAGGGTAGCGAGGGCGAAGATCCCCAGCACAAAAATCACGGTCGAGACAAGGGCGACGAAAGGGCGGTTCTTCAGGGAACCTTCTGCGAGTCTAAACATTTTCCCCGGATCAGTAGGCCAACGCTACGAGCCTAGGGAAGGGTGGCGGGCGGTGCCAGCGTGTCCTCTCACAGAGAAGCGCCGCAGAGTTGCCGAGGGCGCGCTTTCGGCAGGAGACGCCGCGGCTAGGGGCTAGGGGCGCTCCGTCTCCCGCTCGAGCCGGGAGGTGGGGCCGGCGAGGATGATGAGGTCGCCCGACTCGAGGGTGTCCGCATCGCGGGCGGTGCGGAAGTTGCCCTCCCCGCGCTGGACGGCGATGATCTCCAGGCCGGTCTTCTTGGCGTTGACCTCGCCCACGGTCTTGCCCAGCAGGCGGGCGGGCGGGGTTGCCGCGGCCACGGAAAAGCCGTGGGTGAACTCGAGGTAGTCCTCCACCTCGTTGCGGATGAGGTGGGCGACCCGCTTGCCCATGTCGATCTCGGGGCGCACGATGTGATTGACCCCAATCTGGGCGAGCAGGGTAGCGTGCGACTCCTTCGACGCCTTCGCCCACACGTCCGGCACCCCCATGGTCACCACGGCAGACGCGGCGAGCACCGAGGCCTCCACGTGCGAGCCGATGGCGATAATGACGCGGGATGCCTCGTCCACCCCGAGCTGGCGAAGCGCCTCGGGGTTGGTGGCGTCAGCGTGAACGATGTGGTCGAACTGGGTGGACAGCTCCTGGACGACATCCCGGTCGGAGTCCACGCACAGCACCTCCACGCCGCTGTTCTCCAATTCCGTGGCAAGCGCCCGGCCAAAACGGCCGAGGCCGAGGACGACGACGGCGCCATCGTCGTTGTTGCGATGAGCAAAGATGTTAGCCAATGGCAGGCCTTTCTTCGGGATACTCGTAGAGCCGGTTGGTCACCTTCCCGGCGAGGGTGGTGGCGAGGCCGAGGGGGCCCACGCGGCCGGCGAACATGAGAAAGATGAGGACGAGTTGGGCATAACGCGGCAGACTCGGCGTGATGCCCGTCGATAGGCCCACCGTACCGAAAGCGGAGGTAGTTTCAAAAAGCACCTGGTCAAGCGTGAAACCGGGCGAGAGCGCGAGGATGAGGAACGTTGCGCCCACCACGAGGCCGACGGCCGCGAACGTCACCGAGAGCGCCTGGCCGATCACACGCCGGGAGAGGGTGCGCCCGCGCGCGGTGACGACCCGGCGTCCCCGCGCCTCCGCCCCGATCGTGGCGACGAGGACGCCAAGAGTGGTGATCTTGATTCCGCCCGCGGTGCCGCCACTGCCCGCGCCGATGAACATGAGGACGTCGGTGCCGAGCAGCGTCTGGGGGCGGGCCTGGGCGTAGTCGATCGCGTTGAAGCCGGCAGTGCGCGGGCTGACGGCGGCGAAGAAGGCGTTGAGGAGGCGACCGGGAGTGTCGAAGCCCGCCAGCACGCCGTTCCACTCGGTGAGCATGAGCGCCACGCCGCCGACGATCAGCACCACCGTGCCCATCCAGGTGAACACAGCGGTCAGCGACCAGCGCCGGCGCCGGTACTTCGGCGTGCGCAGGCGTCGGTAGGTCTCGAGCAGGACGGGAAAGCCCAGGCCGCCGACGATCAGCCCGAAGCTGAGGGGCAGGAGCACGAGGCCGTCGGCGGCGAAGCTCATGACGTTGTCCGAGTACAGGGCGAAGCCGGCGTTGTTGAAGGATGTGATCGAGTG
Organism: Trueperella sp.; assembly: GCA_022783305.1. Lineage (GTDB taxonomy): Bacteria > Actinomycetota > Actinomycetes > Actinomycetales > Actinomycetaceae > Trueperella > Trueperella abortisuis. Next base: position 6,188 of record JALEWQ010000085.1, read on the forward strand.
GAAGAGGCCCTCCCACGCGGCACGCGCCCAGCTGTAGCCGTAGCCGAGGCGGAAGCGCAGGGTGAGGAAAACAAAGATGATGGCCTCGATGGCGAGCGTGAAGACGACCGTGGCGTTGACGATCCAGCGCACGTCGCCCAGGTTGCCGCGGCCCTCCGCGCCGGCACTCAGCCGCCGGCGCAACCCGAGGCGGGCGCCTAGCAGTATCGACAGCAGGCAGGCCACCGTCATGATCCCCAGGCCACCGAACTGGACGAGCATCATGATGACGCCCTGGCCGAAGGGGGTCCACGCCGTCGCCGTGTCGAGGGTGATGAGGCCGGTCAGGCACACCGAGGAGGTGGCCGTGAAAAGGGCATCAAGAATCGCCACGGGTGGCCCGGCGGAGGCCCACGGCGTGGCAAGCAGGATCGTGCCGATCGCGATCAGGCTCAAGAAACTCAGTGCTACTGCGCTTGCCGGGCGCAGACGACGCAAGTGATGCACGAGGACAGCGTAAGCCCCCGCAGGCCGCGACGACTAGTTCCGTGATCGGATCCTCCTTCGGCTCCCCGCGTGACCGGCCACGTCGTGCCCGGCGCAACATTTCGTTCCGCGCGGGGAGTTGATAATAATGAGGTATGGATTTCATGGAGTGGGCCCTACAGCAGACCTCCCAGCACCCCCGGCTGGCCAATTCCCTGGTCACGGCGAATGGGGACTGGCTGGATGTGCTCCTCGACGACGGGCGCACCTTCCGCTTCCGCCCCGGCGCCCTCATCCGGCGCGACGCCCCGCTTGAGCAGCGCACCGAGCTTCTCGACCGCCTCATCGGCATCGGCATCGACGGCGCCGAGGCCGCCACCGTCAGCGAGCCCGGCCGCGCCGGCGAGGACGGCGACCCCAGCCCGGACCTCTTCTCCTCCGACGATGCGGACGGCTCCTACGAGCCCTCCGGCGCCAGCCACCCGGACTACCCGGCGGACTACACGGACGGCGAGGGCCCGATCGTCCCGATCGTGCGCTCTGCGGACTACTTTCTCCCGCCCACCCCGGGCGCCGACTCGATCGTCTACATCCCGCTCACGGCGTTCCTCGCCGTCGGGATCGCCCGCGACTACCCGGACACGATCCAGCCTATCTACTACGAGCAGCTAGAGGATTCCCGCGAGATCGGGGAGATCATGAGCGACGCCGTCATGGCGCTGCGTTTCATGACGAACGACACCCAGCAGTCGGTGGAGATCGGGATCACGGAAATCGCGGGCGCCCAGGTGATGACGTTCCTGCAGCCGCCGAACTACGAACTGTCCTGGTTCGCGGACCTCGACATGATCCAGCAGGTCGCCGAACGCATCAGCGAGCGCCGCCCCGACGACATCCCGCTGTTCATCCCCGCCTCGCGCACGAAGCTCTTCATCGTCTTCGCAGACGACCCGCACCTGGCCGACTTCTTCAAGCTGCTCCTCGCCCAGCGCAACTCCGAGGACGCGATCTACCCCCTGCCCCACACCGTCGCCGCGGACGGCTGGCTCGAATGGCAGCCCTTCCCCGGCTCCGAGCTGGCGGAGGTGCTCGGCGCGCTGCGCAACTACTTCCGGCAGAAGATCTACACCGCCCAGGAGGACATGATGCGCCAGTGGCCGGCGTTCGGGAAGGTCAAGGCCTTCCTGCCGCGGCGGCTGGCCAGCGGCGAGCGGGTCTCCGCCGCCACGTGGGACGCCATCGACACCCACGGCTCCATCCCCCACACCGACTTCATCACCTTCACCCGCTCGCCCCACCCGTGGGAGGCGGTGCCGGCCGTCAACATCACGGTTCGCACGCACGTCGCCCGCGAGATCTGGCCCGCCGGCATCGTCGAGGACGACACGGTCTGGCCCCCACGCTACGGCGTCACGGGTTTCCCCGATGAGGAGACCCTGCGCAAGCTTCGGGATGCCGCCGACCGGCGCTTCTAGCGCCGGTCGGCGCCCCGGGATCTGATCCTTGAGGCGATGACCGCGAGCGCGGCTACTTGGCGAGCGGGCCGGCGCCGCCATAGAACCGCCCGAGCGTGTCCGCCTTGAACTCCCAGTAGGTTCCCTCCACGATCGAGGCACGAATCTGGTCGACCAGGTGTACGGTGAAGTGCTCGTTGTGGATCGTACACAGCGTGGCCGAGAGCATCTCCTTCGCCTTGAACAGGTGGTGGATGTAGGCCCGCGTGTAGTTCTGGCACGTGTAGCACGTACACCCCTCCACGAGGGGGCCGAAGTCTCGCTTGAACTCGGCACGGGTGACGTTGAAGCGGCCGGTGGGGGCGTAGATCGCCGCGTTGCGGGCCACGCGTGAGGGGTTGACGCAGTCGAAGGTGTCCGCCCCCGACTCGATGCACGCGAAAAAGTCGTCCGGCTCGGAAATGCCGAGCATGTGGCGCGCCCGGTCCTCCGGCAGCTCCTCGCTCACCCAAGCCGTGATCGTGGACAGGTTCTCCTTCTCCAGGGCGCCCCCGATCCCGAAGCCGTCAAAGCGCTGGCCATCGACCTCCATCGACCCCAGGTCGCGGGCCGCCTTCCTGCGCAGGTCCTCGTACTGGGCGCCCTGAATCACCCCGAAGAGCTGCTGGTAGGGCTTACCCGCCCGCGCCTCGGTCAGCCGCTTGTGCTCGGCCAGACACCGCTGCGCCCACAGCCTCGTCCGCTCGAGGGCCTCCTCCTGGTACGGCCGGGTGTTCATCAGCGTCGTCAGCTCGTCGAACGCGAAGATGATGTCCGCCCCCAGCTCGTGCTGGATCCGCATCGAGATCTCCGGGGTGAAGCGGTGCTTGTCGCCGTTGAGGTGGGAGCGGAACCAGACGCCGTCGTCGTCGACATTGGCGAGGCGCTCCTTGCCCGGCGCCACCGCGTCGTCGGCAACGGTCTTGCCCGAGAACTCGTCCGAGAGCACCTTCTTGAAACCCGACCCCAGGCTCATCACCTGGAAGCCGCCCGAGTCCGTGTAGGTGGGGCCGTCCCAGTTCATAAACGCGCCCAGGCCGCCCGCCTCGTCGACGACGTCCGAACCCGGCTGCAGGTAGAGGTGATAGGCGTTCGACAGCACCGCCTGCGCACCCAGCTCCTTCACCGACTCGGGCAGGGTTGACTTGACCGTCGCCTTCGTGCCCACGGGGATGAAGGCGGGGGTGTGGATAGTGCCGTGCGGGGTGTGGATGGTGCCCGTGCGCGCGAGCGTGCCATCCAGGCGGGATTCGAGGCTAAACATGGCTTACTTTCGGTAATTCGGTTCGTGCTTCTTGATGAGGTTAATGACGACGTAGGTGATGGGCAGGAAGACGACCTCCACCGACACCTTGTACAGGAAGCCCACGACGGCGAGGTTCGCGATGGTCGCCCAGCCGGCGACGCCGGCCCACGCCACCACACAGAAGATGGCCGTGTCCGCCGCCTCGCCCACCAGGGTGGAGCCGATCAGGCGCGCCCACATATGCTCTTCGCCCCAGCGGTCCTTGATCGCGGTGAGGACCTTGGCGTTCAGCAGCTGGCCGGCCAGATACCCGGCGAGTGAGGCGAAGACGAAGCGCCACACCACGCCCAGGACCTCCTCGAAGGCGGCTTGGCTCGTGTAGTCGGGGTGGGCGGGCAGTTGGATCACGGCCCAGAACGTGAGCGAGGCGAGGAAGGAGACCACGAACCCCATGAAGATCGTGCGCCGGGCGGCCTTAAAGCCGTAGACCTCCGACAGGACGTCGCCGATGATGTAGGTCAACGGGAAGAGGATCGCTCCGCCGTCGAAGGTGAGCGGGCCGATCTCCACCAGCTTCGTGGCGCCGATGTTCGACAGCAGCAGGAAGGCGACGAAGAAGACAGCGAAGTAGTCGTAGAAACCGCGGCGGACGCCGGCGTATGCGCTCGCAGAGCTCGAATGGGCGGTCGCGGTGGGGTCGGGGGCAGTCATGGTGTCCTTTCGTAGGCGCGGTATCGCGCGTCGATGCCGGGCACTGCCACTACCCGAGCGCACCACGGCTCGCGGAGGCGGCCGGGTGGGACGCCGATCGCTCGTGCGTCCGCATACATGGTAGCACCCGCTGCCGGCTTCCCCGGCCGGCGCCCGGCTAGAAGTCGAGCCGGATCACCGTGGCGCCGTCCGCCTGCGACACCTCCTGCGAGATCGCGATCTGCTCCCCGTCCGAATACCCCAAGGTCTGGCTGGGCAGCAGGAAGGTGTCGCCCGTGACCACGTAGTTCGCCACGTTCATCAGCAGGTTGTAGACGTCCTCCTCCGATCGCGTCGATTCGCGCACCTGCACGTCCAGGTGCCCGAAGTTCGTCAGGCCAAGCGTGCGCCCAAAGGTGAGATCGTGGCTGTGTACCCGCGTGTTGATCCACAGCGGTAGCGGCGCCTGCCCCTTCGTCAGCATCTCGGCCAGGCTCGTCACCATCGACGGCGGCATCAGCACCCCCAGCTCGTCGCGATAGACCCCGATCGCCGCCGGCTCGCGCATCAGCCCGTCCATCACCTCGGTGAACACGACGTGCGCCTTGACCATCTTGTGACGACGCCGGAGCTCCCTTTCCAGCGCTGCCTCCGGATCCGGCTCTGCGACCAGAGCGCCGCCGGGTTCGCCGGGGGCGTCGTCGGGAACGAAGAACGAGGCCGCCACGTGGAAGCGGTGCAGGGGAAGCTGCCCGCGTTCGAGCACGAGGCCGTGGGGCACGGGGGTGAGCAGCACGTGGACGCCGTCGAGCTCGAAGTGAAGCACGCGGCCCGCGTCGCCGGCCTGCTCGTCCACGACCTCCCAGGAGGGAGTGATGGTCTCGCCCCACAGTGCGGCGAAGCGTTCGGTGGCGGCCTCGAGGTCGACGGGCGCGCGCATGATCGCCGCGGCCGAGAACATCGCGGGGGCGGTGGGGTGGATGGAGGTGATTCCGAGCTCGTGCATGGCACGAGTCTACCGGGTGGCCCCTAACTATCCGCGACCAGGGTACCCGCCTCCAGCGGGATCAGCCCGCGCACGCCCTGCCACGCCTCCGCGGTGTCTAGCAGGTCGGAGAGCGGGGTGCCGAAGCGCGCCTCGATCGCGGGGCGCTCCACGTAGTAGCTCCTGCCCGGCGTCACGTACGTCACCGAGCGGGCGTTATCGATGGCGGCCATGAACGCGATCGCCGAATACAGGACATTCTCCCGCTCGTTGGTGGCCTCCCCGTCGACGATCATGACCACCACGTCCGTGTCGTGGATCTCCACTCGGTCGATGCGCGCCCCCAGCGGGAGCGCGTACAGCGCCTGGACCGTGTTCGAGTTGTCGCCAACGTAGGGCTCGCGGTGGTGGTCGATCACGCTGATGTCGTGCGTCAGGAACGACGACTGCTGTTCCAAGGATTGTGCCTGCGCCGCGGTGGCGTCGGATTGCGTCAGACGGATCCACGTAAAGCCAATGATGACGATCATGGCCAGCCCGATGGAGATGAGCACCTGCACCATCAGGCTCTTACGCGAGGAGGAACTGTTCATGCTCCCATTATTGTTGACCTGCCCGTATGGACCAATAGCCCTCCGGGTTGAAAGGGGGGGCCGGCACCACCCGGCTAGGGGATGAGGGCGGGCGGAATCACGCCGGCCTGCCTCCGCTAGCTGGGAAGGCCGCGCTGGTGACACGGGTTAGCCGCGAAGGTCGAGGAAGAAGGGGCCGCGCTGGTCGAGCTCATTCATGTAGAGGGCATCCCAGTGCTGCCAGGGTTCCTTGGACAGGGAGTCGTTGGTGAAGCGCGGGTCGGTGGTGACTTCGGTGACGCAGAAGTCGGGGATGACCAGGTCCACCACCGGGCTGAGGCGCTCGATCTCCGCCACCACCAGTCCGGCGTTCTGGCCGGCGAAGACGTCGAACTCCCAGCCGTCCTCGCCCACCCACAGCGAGTGGCGGGTCTTCGCCACGATCCGGCCCGAACGCTGGATGATCTGCACGGCGACGTCGGGGTCGAGCTCGGTCTCCATCTCGTAGCGCTCGCCCGCCACCGACGGAGACTTCACCGCGATCGTCGCCACCGGCGCGGTGGGCGCCGGTAGCGCTCGGTCCGAGGCTGACGCCGACGCCGCGGCGGGAATTGAGCTGGCGCCTGCGGCGCTGCCGGCCACGAGCTTGGCCAAGAGGCGGCGCTCGTAGGCGCCGAGTTCGTCGACGCCGGGGTCGAACGCGGGAGCGTCCAAGTCGGCCTGGATGTCCACTCCCCGGAAAGCGAGGCGGACGCGGATGGCGTAGCCGGCTTCGGCGAAGACGTAGGCCTGAATGATCACCTTCGGCGCGCCATGCTCGACCACGCCCTCGGGTAGCTCGCGCACCAGGAACTTGCGTTCGAATTCGAAGGGGAAGTCTTCCATGGCGAAAGCATACCCCGGCCCGGGGTCTGGCCGCGGGCTAGCCGGGGTCGGGCCGGGGGCTAGCTGGGGCTATCAGCCGAGCGGGCGCAGGTAGTGCAGGGCCGACCCGTCCCATTCGAAGAACATGTCGGCGCTTCGGCCCTCGCCGGCGAGCCCATCATCCGTGAGCGCCTCGCCCGTGGCCAGGTTGACGATCCCCTTCCCGACCAGCGCGAACGGGGCGCCGCGCTCCAAGAGCTCGGCGCCGGCGGGGATGTCGGTCAGCCAGCGCCCAGCCGCGAGTACGGCCGTCGCGTGATCCCCTTCGCCGGTCTCGGCGAGGGCGGAGGCCAGCTCGCCGGCGGTCACGTCGGGGTCCATGCCCTGCACGTGGTACAGGGATCCGGCGCTACGCGCGCTCAGCGCGGTTGCGCGCCGTAGATTCCCACGCTCGTCGTATTCGACCACCTGGCCCGCATCGACGCAGACGATCCCGTCCGTCACCGACCAGCACTCATCCCCGCTAACCTCGCTGAGCTGAGGAAAGGTGATGAAGGTCGTGCCCGAGCGGGCTGGGATGCCGGTGTCGATGATGTCAGCCCCGATCGTCACCTCGCCGTCCGCCGTGAAGAGTCGCTTGTCCTTCACCGCGTCCCCGCCGACATCGATCACCGCCGCCAGCACCGAATCGCGCCCGAGCCGCGCAATGCCCGCACCCGAGTCATATGCGCCAACCAGCCGCGGAACCTCCGTGTCGAGCACGTGCGCCCGCGACCAGCGCAGCTCCTCCGCACCCGACCTTGCGCTCAGCACGATCAGGTCGCTCGGCTCCGTGCCCAACCCGACGGAGACGAACACCGACCCGCTCGAGGCGTCCATCGCGATGAGCTCCGCGCCGTCTGGGATCTCGTACGTCCAGGTGGGCAGGGTGCGCCCGGAGCTCGCCACGCTAAACGCGTGCAGCTGCGTGCCGCGCGCCGCCGCGAGCGCGGCCACCAACGTCCCCGACTGCCGGTCGTAGACCACCGACGACGGCCGGTCCGCCAGCTCCACCGACCACGCCCGCTCGGCGCCGCCCTGGTAGGGGTTGCGCACCGGCTCAGGGAGGGGCGCCGGCCTCGCCTCGGGGGTGGGCTGAGCGCTCGGCGAGGAGGAACTCGGGGTCGGCGTCGGGGAGGCCGGCTTGGTGACGTCGCTACATCCGGCAAGCATCCAGGTGCATCCGGTGAGCACCAAAGCGATCGCCGCCGCGCGCTTCGTCATGCCGATCCTCCTCCTTCTTTTCGGGCCCGAGCAACTCGGCCAGCCGCCCGAGCCACCCCGTCTCTCTTCACGATACCGGCACTTCTAGACCGGCCGCGAATAGTGGCGAGGATTTGGTTTCGAGTTCTTTACGCGGAAAGATGGGCATATGACGAAAGTGACCGGTACCGACGTGGTGGTTGCGGCGCAGACCCTTGGCTCGACCGTGCGCACCACCCCGCTTGAGGAATCAGTGCGACTCTCGGCCAAGGTGGGCCACCAGGTGCTCCTTAAGCGCGAGGACATCCAGGTGGGGCGCTCCTACAAGGTGCGCGGCGCGTACAACTTCCTCGCCTCACTCACCCCGGACGAGACACCCAACGGCGTGGTGTGCGCGTCGGCGGGCAACCACGCACAGGGCGTGGCCTTCGCCTGCAACAAGAAGCGCATCCACGGCACGATCTTCATCCCGTCCACCACACCGCGCCAAAAGCGCAACCGCATCGCGGCTATCGGTGGGGACTGGGTCACGCTGTGCACGGTCGGCACCTCCTTCGACGAGTGCTCCGAGGCCGCGATCGCGTTCGCGAAGGCCAACGACGCCGTCTACGTCCACCCCTTCGACGACCCCCGCACCATCGCCGGCCAGGGCACGGTGGTCAAGGAGATTTTCGAGCAGGCCTCCACCCCGCCCGCCACGGTCGTCGTGCCGGTCGGCGGCGGCGGGCTACTGTCCGGCACGCTGGCCTGGGTCAAGCAGTTCCACCCGGAGGTCAAGGTGATCGGCGTCGAGCCGGCGGGGGCGGCGTCGATGGTGGCGGCGCTCAAGGCGGGAGCCCCGCAGACCCTGGAAACCGTGGACAACTTCGCCGACGGTACCGCCGTGGCCCGCGTCGGCAACCTCACCTACCAGATCGTCTCGGAGCTGTGCGACGACGTCGTCATCGTCCCCGAGGGCGCCATATGCACCGAGATGCTCGAGCTGTACCAGGTGGAGGGCATCATCGCCGAACCCTCGGGCGCGCTGGCACCGGCAGCGCTCAACGGCTACCTCGCCGACCTGCCCGACGGCCCGGTCGCCTGCATCATCTCGGGCGGCAACAACGACGTCATGCGCTACGACGACATCGTCGAGCGCTCCATGATCCACGAGGGCCTGCGCCACTACTTCCTCGTCACCTTCCCCCAGCGCCCCGGCGCGCTGCGCACCTTCCTCGACGACGTGCTCTCCGAGGGGGAGGACATCATCCTGTTCGAGTACACCAAGAAGAACAACCGCGAGACGGGCCCGGCACTGGTTGGCATCGAGATCGAGGACCGCGCCAAGATCGACGATCTGCGCGCCCGCATGGATGCCTCCGACCTCGAGATCGAAGAGCTCGAACCCAACTCCCCGCTCTTCGGCTACGTCCTCTAACCGCACATGACCGCCAACCGCAGGAGAATCGCATGAATAAGAACGCCCGTAACCTCGTCATCGCCGCCGTCGTGGCGGCCACGCTGCTCGTCGCGGTCGTCGTCGCCCTGTTGCTCAACCGCACCTCAGACTCGACGCCGTCCGCGTCGGACTCGGCGACGAACTCGGCTACCGCCACCCCCAGCCCCGAGGCCGGCGGCGACCCCACCGCGTCGGGTACCCCCAACCCGGAGCCATCCGCCCCCAGCCAGCAGCTCAAGGAGCTGGTGCAGGGCCTGTGGCGCCTCGACCCGGACGATCCGATGGCGGTCGGAGACGTCGACGCCGACGTCGTCGTGCAGATCTACTACGACTTCCGCTGCGGCTACTGCGCGCAGGCCGCAACCCAGACCGAGCCTCAGATGCAGCACTACGTCGACGACGGGACCGTGCGCATCGAATACCACAACCTCGCCATCCTGGGCGACGAGTCCGTGCTCCTCGCGCAGGGCTCGGTGGCGGCCGCGAACCAGGGCAAGTTCCTCGAGTACCACTCCTACATCTACGACCACCAGGTGGCCGGCAACCCGGTCGAGGCCACTGAGGACGCGCTCGTCGCGGTCGCGAAGGAGATCGGGGTGGCGGACCTGGACCAGTTCCGCACCGACATGACCTCGGAGGCCGCCGTTGCTGCCGTCGCGGACGGCCGCACCACCGCCCAGAACCTCGGCATCACCGGCACGCCGGCGTTCATCGTCGGCTACAGCTACCTGCCCGGCTTCGTCCCCATTGAGACGATGGACCAAGTCATCGCCGCGGAGCTTGCCCGCCCCGCGGCCTAGCTCCGCAAGCCGACCCGCACCACGGCGTCGTCAGCTTCCGCCCGGACGCTGGCACCGAGCGCCAACGCAAGGAGAATCATGGGTGTCAAACGACTCTTTTCCAAGACCTACCAGCGCCTATCGAAGTGGACCTTCACGGAGGAGGCGCCGCTACCCGAAAAATCAATCGTGATCGGCGCCTACCACACGTCGAACTGGGATTTCTGGTTCATGCTCATGGCGCTGTGGGACAAGGGCGTGCCCTTCAAGTTCCTGGTCAAGGACTCGCTCACGCGCGGCCCGCTCGCCCCGCTCATTCGGGCGGTGGGTGGCATCGGCGTCGACCGCACGCACCCGCACGGGATGGTCGCCGGCATCGTCGAGCAGCTGGAGGGCGTGGACCGCTTCTCGCTCATCATCGCGCCGGAGGGCACGCGGAAGAAGGGCAGGTACTGGAAGTCCGGCTTCTACCACATCGCCCGCGGCGCCGGGCTGCCCGTCACACTCGGCTTCATCGACTCCAGCCGGCGCGTCTACGGCTGGGGCAAGACGATCGAGCTGACCGGCGACGTCTCGGCGGACATGGACGTCATCCGCGACTTCTACGCGGGCGCCGTCGGCTTCAAGCCCGACCAGGGCACCGCGCCCCGGCTACGAGCCGAGGACGAGCAGTGACACACCAGGTCAGCTACGAGATCCCGTGGGTCCGCCCCACCACCATGATCGAGCACCGGCTCGAGGTGCCGCTGTGCCACCCGGGTCTGGGCTACCGCTCCCCGCGCCCCGGGGCCACGATCCAGATCTTCGCCCGCGAATACGTGCGCCGCGGCGGTGAGGACAAGCCACGCCTCGTCTTCTTCCAGGGCGGTCCGGGATCCGCCGGCACCCGCCAAACCACCGACTCCGGCTGGGTTGCCCGCGTTTTGGAGGACTACCGGCTCGTCATGCTTGACGAGCGCGGCACCGGCCAGTCCTGCGCGATCGACGCCGGCGTGCTCAGCGGCGTCGGTAGCCCGGAGCAGCAGGCCGACTACCTCGCCTGCTTCCGGCAGGATTCGATTGTCGCCGACGCCGAGGCGCTACGCCGCGCCCTCCAGGGCGATGAGCCGTGGGCAGCTCTCGGCCAGTCCTTCGGCGGCTTCTGCGTGACCACCTACCTCTCTCAGGCGCCCGGCGGGCTGAGTCGGGCCTTCATCACCGCCGGCCTTCCCTCCACGTGGCGCCACCCCGACGACGTCTACCGCCTCACCTACGCCCGCACCGAGGCGCGCAACGCCGAGTTCTTCGCGCGCTACCCCGAGGACGAGGAGACCTGCTGGCGGATCGTCGCCCACCTCGCCGACGCCGCCGCTGCCGGGCTGCCCGAGCGCCTGCCCACCGGCGAGCCGCTGACCGCCCGGCGCTTCCGGATGCTCGGCATCGGACTGGGGCATAGCTATGGCCTGGAGGCGCTGCACTACCTGTTGGAAGACCCATTCGTGAAGGTCGCGGCGCCCGGCGGCGGTGGCGTGCGGCTGAGCTCTCGCTTCCTCGCCGCGGTCGGGGCCGAACTGAGTTACGGGCCGAACCCGCTGTACTGGGCGCTACACGAGTCGATCTATCAGCAGCGCGGGCTCGCCCCGAATTGGTCCGCTCACCGGGTGCGCGGGGAGTTCCCGCAGTTCCGCCAGCCCGCACCCACCGCGAGCGCGGAGGCTGAGCTACGGGCCGAGGGCCACGGGTTCCGCTTCACCGGCGAACACGTCTTCCCCTGGCAGGGCGAGGAGGATCCCGCGTTGGCGCCCATGGCCGAGGCGGTGGGCATCCTCGCCGCCCGCGACGACCTGCCGGCCCTTCACGATCGCGCGGTTCTGGCCCGCAACACCGTGCCGGCCGCGGCATGGATCTACCGGCCGGACATGTTCGTCCCCGTGCAGATCTGCCTGGAGACCGCCGCCGACATCGCCGGGATGAAGACCCTCATCTCCGAGGATTGGCATCACGACGCCCTGCGCACCCACGGCGCGGACGTCATCGGCCCGCTCTTCGACGCGCTCGCCTAAGCGCCCGCGGCCTTCTCCCGCGCCGGCCTAGGCGCCCGCGCCCGGCATTTCCCGAATGTGCCCCGGATTCACGCCCTCTGTTGGCCGGAGGGGGTTCACGGTAGACTGGGGCAATGGACATCCCTCAGCTTGGTTTTGGCACATACAAGATCGACAACGACGCGGCACCCAAGGCCGTTGCCTCCGCGCTCGAGGTGGGCTATCGGCACATCGACACCGCGCAGATGTATGGAAACGAGGCCGGTGTGGGCCGGGCGCTCGCCGCCACCGACATCCCGCGCGAGGACATCTTCGTCACCACGAAGCTCAACACCCCCAACCACCGTCCCGACGACGTGCGGCGCACCTTCGCCCAGTCTCTCGTGGACTTGCAGACCGACTACGTGGACCTCTTCCTCATTCATTGGCCGATGCCCATGTTCTACGGCGGGGACTTCATCACCACCTACCGCGTCATGGAGGAGTTCGTCGCCTCCGGGCAGGCGCGCGCGATCGGCGTGTCCAACTTCGAGGCCCACCACCTCGAGAAGCTGCTGTCCGGCACCTCGATTCTGCCGGCCGTCAACCAGATCGAGCTGCACCCCTACTTCAGCAACTCAGAGCTGGCGGCTTTCTGCTCCGAGCGGGAGATCGCCGTGGAGGCCTGGTCGCCGCTCGGCCGCGGCGGCGTGCTGGCCGACCCGGTGATCGGGGAGGTTGCAGCGGAGGCGGGCGCCACGCCGGCGCAGGTGGTTCTCGCCTGGCACCTTGCCAAGGGCCACATCGCGATCCCGAAGTCCGTACACGTGGAGCGCCAAAAGGAGAACTTCGCCGCCCAGGGTCTCACGCTGTCCGCGGAACAGATCGAGCGCATCGATGCGCTCGATAAGGGCGAACCCGGCCGCACGGGCAAGCACCCGGACGTCTTCGACCGCATGTAGGTATTCCTCTTTGGGGCCGGCGGGGACTAAAATCGTCTGGGCCGGCCGCGCAGATCGCGGCCACAGTTGAAAGGTTATCCATGGTCACGTACGCGTACACGATTGCAGGTTCGGAAGCCACCGGCGGGGCGGGCTTCCAGGTGGATCTCAAGACGTTCCACGAGCTCGGTTGCTACGGCCTCGGCACGCTCACCTGCATCGTCTCCTTCGACCCGGAGGACAACTGGAACCACAAATTCGTCCCCATCGAGCCGGGCGTGATCCGCGATCAGATGCACGCCGCGATGGCTCATGCCGACCTCGACACGGTCAAGATCGGAATGCTCGGCACGATCCCCACGATCGACGCCGTCGCCGAGGGCCTCAAGAGCCAGGAGTGGAAGAACATCGTGCTTGACCCGGTCCTCATCTGCAAGGGCCAGGAGCCGGGCATGGCGCTGGACACGGACAACGCGTTGCGCGAGAAGATCCTCCCCCTCGCCACCGTCGCTACCCCGAACTACTTCGAGGCCTGCACGCTGGCGGGCATGGACAAGCTCGAAACCCTCGAGGACCTGGCCGAGGCCGCCATGCGGATCTCGAAGCTGGGCCCGAAGTACGTGGTGGTCAAAGGCGGCATGGACTTCCCGGGCCCGGACGCCGTCGACGTCCTGTGGGACGGCGAGGCCGCCCTCGCCTTCTCTGTCCCCAAGATCGGCAACTCCCGCGTCTCGGGCGCGGGCTGCACCTTCGCCGCGGCGATCACCGCGGAGCTGGCGAAGGGCGCGGACATTCACAAGGCCGTGCGAGTGGCGAAGGACCTGGTCACCCAGGGTATCGACGCCCAGGTGAAGGCCAACACCCCGTTCTCCACGGTGTGGCAGGGCGCCTTCGAACCCAAGCAGGACGCCGACTACACCTACGCCGCCCAGATGGACTACTCGGACGCCACCCCGGACGAGGGCGAGGGGTGCGGCGGCGACGGCAATTGCGACAGCTGCGGGGACGGCGGCTGCTGCAAGGAGGCCAAGTAGCATGTTTCCGGACCTGTCGGCCGCCAGGGCGTTCCTGCGTGAGCACCTGGCCGCCGCACCCGCGTCCGAGGCCTCGCGCCGCTACCGCTACGAGCACTGCCTAAGGGTGGCCCGCATCGGCCGCCGGGTCGCGCTTGAGTCCGGCCTCGACGCCGACGCACTCGAGCTGGGTTGCCTGCTTCACGACGTCGGGAAGTACGACGCCGCCGTGCCGGTCGACCACGGCCGGGCGGGCGCGCTCGTCGTGAAGGAATTCTTCGACGGCCTGGGCTTTCGTGGCGAGGCGGCCGAGGAGGTCGTGCAGGGCATCGCGATGCACGTGGACGGTAGCTTCAACCCGCGCGAGGACGGGGACGGCACCGGCGCCGACGCGCGCGGCCGAGCCTACCTCGCCTTCACGCGCGAGCCGGGCCTGGTGGCGAGGTCGATCGGGGACTGCGACAACGTGGACCGCTTCAGCACCTACCGCATCGCGGACACCTTGAGGTACGTGGACTTCATGGGCAAGTCGACGGGCGAGCAGGTTGCGTTCATCGAGGCCTACCTCGAGGGTCTGCGCGCCCAGTACAACTACGAGTGCGCCACCAAGACCGCCCATGAGCTGTGGATCACGAATCTGGACTACCAATGGAACTTCTTTACTAGACTATCGACGGAAATCACCGAAAGGTGACGTTGTCTTGACGAAAGGTGCTTTGTGAGCACAGACCTGGTCCATCGCGCGATCGACGACATTCTGCGCCGCATATCGAGCGGGCAGTTCCCGGCCGGCTCCGCCCTGCCCCCGGAGGACGAGCTGGCCAACCTCCTGAAGGTTTCGCGCCTGACGATGCGCGAGGCGGTGAAGGTCTTGAAGGATCGCCGCGTGCTCGACGTCATCCACGGGCGGGGCACGTTCGTGTTGCCGCTAGAGGAGTGGACGGATCTGTCCAGCATCGCCACGTTGCTCACCGATCGTGTCAGCCCCAAGGAGCTCGGCCTGCAGCTGACCCAAGTTCGCAGGATGCTCGAGGTCGGGGCGGCGGGCCTCGCGGCGGGCAACCGCAGCGAGGAGGACCTCGCCCGCCTCGAGCAGGACCTTCGCGCCTACGAGCAGGCGCACGACGCCGACGACGTCGAGGCTGCACTCAATTCGGACCTCGCCTTTCACCGGCATATTTTGGCGGCCTCGGGCAACCCCTTCGTCGGGGCGATCATGCAGCCCTTGCAGGCCACGCTCTCCCTGTCGCGGCGTCACACCTCGGCGCTGCCAGACGTACGTGAGAGGGCTCAGGGCCATCATCGCAAGATCTTCGAGGCTATTGCCGCGGGCAGGGCGGACGAGGCGAAGAACGCGATGCGCGCCCACATGACGCAGACGGCGAACGACATCGCCAGCCTTCCGGACTCGACGGACTGACGTCGGGCACTCGCGCCCTGTTGGGGCACCCGACGAACGCGGGCGGCTGGAGATCCCAGCCGCCCGCGCGATGTTGTGCCGCCAAACCGGCGTGATCGCCTCGTCTGCGATCGCCTAGTCCTCGACCCACGCCATGACGTTGACCGGCGCCGAGTCCACCTCCGCCACGCGCAGCGGGCCGAGGGTGACGCACCTGATCTTCTTGTCTCCCAGCGCCTGGAGGGCCATGTCCTCGATCGCGCAGATGACGTGGTCGGTGTAGTTGCCCAGGAGCCAGTGGTGCGCCTCGGGGCCGTAGTCGTTCGTCGGGGAGGCGACCGACAGCCAGTCCATCCCCAGGCAGTCGAGCTTCGGGAATTCCTCGTTGAGCCACTTGCACAGGTCGGGGTGCAGCGAGACGCCGCGGTTCGTGTACGTGTCGGGGTCCGTGTGCTTGAGCTCCTCGAAACCGGTGCGGATGAGGAGAAGACGCTTGTCCGCGAGCGCGTCCGCGTAAGGTCCGAGGTCCTCCTTCGTCACGACCTCCGCTGGTCCGTTTCGGTGCGGCAGGTCGACCACGAGCACCTCGTGGCCCTCGTAGGCGAACTTCTCGATGGGTAGGTCCGCGAAGTTCGTACCCGTCGAGTTGAAGTGGTGTGGGCCGTCCATGTGGGTGGCAAAGTGGTTGGGCAGGTGCATCATGTAGGAGTTGAAGGGCTTTCCCTCCTCGCTGCGAACCGAGTCCGGCTCGACAGTGAGGATGGGTTCGCCGGGGAACGCTCCGTCGTTGGGATTCAGCACGTGTGACAAATGAATGAACATCGTTGTTCTCCGCTTTCGTCGATTCGGTGAATACGGCGAGTCTATAATTCTCAGACCTCAGAGGTCAAGGGTTTTTCTGCGCCTTGACAGCTCTTCCCGGGCGGGGCGCATTGTGTGGTGGTGGGGCAGAAGAGGCTACATCCCCACCATCTTCTCGTTGGCCTGCACGGTCCACTCGGCGTGGATGCCGGGCAGGTATTTGGAGAAGTGGAGGCGCAACCTCATGCCCTTCGTGGTGAAGTAAGCCAGGATCCCCAGCACCGTGATGAGGTTGAGACCGCCACCCACCAACAGCGTGGAGCGCGGCCCGAAAGCGTCGCCGAGCCAGCCGACGATCGGCGCGCCCAGCGGCGTTCCCCCCAGGAAGATCGCCATGTAGATCGCCATCACTCGCCCCCGGAACAGCGGGTCGGAGCTCATCTGGACGGCAGCGTTCGCGCTGGTCATCACGGTCAGCGCGAAGAAACCGGCGGGCACCAGCAGGATCGAGTACGCCAGGTAGCTCGGCGTGAATGCCAGCCCGATCGTCGCCACAGAAAACGCCATGAGCGAGATGAGGATCGTGCGCAGGCGCGGGTGCTGCCGCCGCGCCGCCATCAGCGCCCCCGCGAGCGTGCCGATCGCCATGATCGTGCCCAACAGCCCATACTCGCCCGAGCCCTTACCGAAAACCTCGGTGGCCATCGTCGCGTTGTAAATCTGGAAGTTCATACCAAACGTGCCCAGCATGAACACGATGACCAGGAGCACGATGATGTCCGGCTTCGACTTCACGTAGCGGAAACCACCCCGGATGGCGCCCTTCTTCTCCGCACGCGGGGAGGGGTGCAACTCGGAGGTCTTCATCGCGATCAGCGCCCAGAACATGCCCACGAACGACAGGGCGTTGATGAGGAGCGCCGGGGCGACGTCGTCGTTGAAGGCGGCGATCAAGAAACCCGCCAGTCCCGGGCCGATGAGGCGAGCGGCGTTAAACGACGTCGAGTTGAGCCCCACCGCGTTCGCGAGCCGATCCTGCGAGACGATCTCCGGGACGAAAGCCTGGCGGGCGGGGTTGTCGAAGGCCACCACAAGGCCCTGCATGAACGCGAGCGCATAGATGTGCCACAGCTGCACAACGCCCGTGTACACCACCAGCCACATCGCCACCGCGTTCAGCATGAGCAGAAGCTGGGTGACCATGAGGACCTTGCGCTTGTCCAACCGATCCACGATGCCGCCCGCGTAGGGGGCGAGGAACGGAATCGCGAGGAACTGCAACGCCGTGACGAAGCCGAGGGCGGAGGAAGAGCCGGCCGTCAGTTCCGTCAGTACCAGCCAATCCTGGGCGACTCGGAAGATCCACGTGCCGACATTCGACACCAGCGCCCCGGCAAAAAAGTACCTGTAATTCCTGACCTCAAACGACTCAAACGTGCGCGACATGCACCATCTCCTTAAAGGACAAGGTTAATGAACCCCTGCGGGGATGTCTATCGCACGCGTCACCCGCATTTCGCCGCCCTGACACCGAGCCCGCCGGGCCGGGCTGCCCGCGCCGTCTCGGCCCGGGCTACTCCCCGGCCCGGGCTACTCCCCGCCGAAGTTCGCGAAGCGCGTGTAGTTGCCCTGGAAGGCGAGCTCGACCTTCGCGGTCGGGCCGGAGCGGTTCTTACCCACGATCACCTCGGCGGGCGGGGTGTTAAGCGAACCGTCCTCGGCCTGGGGGCGGTTGATGAGCAGGACGACGTCGGCGTCCTGCTCGAGCGATCCGGACTCGCGCAGGTCGGAGACTTGCGGGGTCTTGTCGTTGCGCTGCTCGGGATTTCGGTTGAGCTGGGCGATGGCGATGATGGGAACGTCGAGCTCCTTGGCGAGCAGCTTGATGGAGCGGGAGAACTCGGAGACCTCCTGCTGGCGGGACTCGGGAGTGCGCCCGCCGGACGTCAGTAGCTGGAGGTAATCGATGACGACGAGCTCCACCCCGTGCTGCTGGCGCATCCGGCGTGCCTTGGCGCGGATCTCCATCATGGTGAGGTTGGGCGAGTCGTCCACGTAGAGCGGGCCCTCCGCGATCCGGGCGAGCGTGGTGGAGATGCGCTCCCACTGGTTCTGCCGAATGTCGCCGGAGATGAGCGCGGATAGCGGGATCTCACCCTCGGCGGCGAGCACACGCATGGCAAGCTCGGTTCGCCCCATTTCGAGGGAGAAGAAGGCAACCGGCTTGTTCTCACGGAAGGCGATGTGCCGGCAAAAATCCATGGCGATGGTGGTCTTGCCCATGCCCGGTCGGGCGGCCACGATGATCATCTGGCCCGGTCGCAGGCCGTTGAGGACGCCGTCAAGCTCGTGGAATCCGGTGGCTAGCCCGGACACCTTTCCGTCGCGGCTCGCGTTGGTCTCTAACTCTTCGATGAGTCCGGGCACGATCTCGCGGAAGGCGGTGTAGTCGGACTTCGTGCGCGACTCCGTCATCTGGAAGACCTCGGACTGGGCCATGTTGACCAGCTCGACGACGTCGGCGCCGTCCGTCGTATAGCCCAGCTGGGTGATGCGCGTGCCAACCTCGATCAGGGCGCGGAGCTGGGCCTGCTCGTGGACGATGCGGGCGTAGTAGGAGGTGTTCGCGGCGGTGGGCACGCCGTTGACGAGGTCGAAGATGTAGGTGCGCCCGCCGACACGCTCGAGTTCGCCGCGCCGGGAGATCTCCGCGGCCACCGTGATGGCGTCGGCCGGCTCGCCCTTGCTGAACAGGTCGAGGATGGCGTCATAGATGGCGGTGTGCGCGGGGCGATAGAAGTCGCCTCCCTGCAGGATTTCAAGGACGTCCGCGATCGCGTCCTTGTTAATCATCATTCCACCCAGCACCGATCGCTCCGCCTCGATGTCCTGCGGCGGCACGCGGTCAAACCCAGCCTCGCCCACGGTCCCTCCTTCGCTCTCTGTTAGACCTTACCTGCCGCGGGCGGCTCGCGCGTAACCCTTGCACGTGCGCTCGGTTGCGCGGCGCACGTGTTCTCGCTCGCGCGCCGACGCCGGCCACGCGCGCACGTCCAAATCGGGCTGCGCGATCGCGCCTCATCGGGCTGGTTCGCCGCCGCGCCTCCGGTTGCGTTGTCAAATCGCGGCCGAGCACCGAGCCGCACGTTGTCCACAAGTTTCGACAAATCCTGTGGCTTGTTGAAGAAATTCGGTGGATACTCGCGGGGTGTCTGTGGAGGGAGCGGGGAGAACCACCCCATGTTATCCACACCGTTACACACATTCGCTGAGAACTGTGGACAGCCGGGCGGTTTTCGGCGAGATTTCCTCAACAGATCTGTCCACAGCCGTGGATAAGCGCTCTGAGTGTCGACAGGTTTTTTCCGTTGCCCTTGTCGCGATACTTGAAGGACACACCGGGGGCGTGGGCCGAGCGCGTCTCGCGAGCGCACCCCGGGCTAAGCTCCCCAGACCTGCGGTATTCTTGAAAGACAAGTAGGGAGGAATCATGGTCAGCTTCTATTCCGACAACACGACCGGCTCGGCGTGGGTTTCCTCGACGAGGCGTTTCTCGCTACCCCACCGGACCGAGAGCCTCGAATCACCCTTCCTCGCCGGCGACTACGCCAAGGCCGACAGGCGCCGCAAGAAGCGTGACAAGCGCCGGGCACGGGAGATGGCCAAGCGCGCCCCACGATCCTTCAGCGAAGCCCCGCGCAAGGAGGCGCGCCCACTCCAGTCTCAGCCGACTCGCGCCATGCGCTCCCCCTCCGGGCAGCCGGCGGCGCAGACCGGGCAGCGTCCGCCCATGCCCCAGGGCGGACCCCAAGCCCCGCAACCCCAGGGCGGACCCCAGGCCCCCGTGACGGGGATGACGGTGGGCCGGCTCCACGGCGTCACAATAGCCCCGCAGACCTCCTTCTTCGACCGCATGTCGCGCACCGTGCAGAACTTCTCCAACTCCCGGCTCACCTCCCTCACGAAGAAATCCTTCCCCGCAAGCTCCGGCTTCGCGCTCGACAAAGTGGAGCTCACCAAGCAGGAATACGAGGCGTGGATCGCCGGTGACCCGACGGCGAACGCGAACGTCGTCGTCGACGGCGCACCCGGCACCCGACCCGAAGCCTACTAAGAGCCGCCCCGACCCGTGAGCATCGACCGCGAGATCCGTCAACTCGCCCTGCCGTCCCTCGCCACGCTGCTGGCCGAGCCCGTGCTCGTCGCCGTGGATACCACGATGATCGGGCGGCTGGGCGCGAACCCGCTCGCCGGGTTGTCGCTCGCCTCCACCGTGCTGACCACGCTCGTGGGGGTGTGCATCTTCCTGTCCTACGCGACGACGGCGGCCACCGCTCGTTTCGTCGGCGCGGGCAGACCGGACCGCGGCCTGCGCCAAGGGCTGGACGGGATGTGGCTCGGCATCGGTCTGGGATTCACGCTCGGGGTTCTGCTCGCCGCATTCGCCCCCGCCATACTCAGCTGGTTCGGCCCGGAGCCGGCGGTCCTCGACCAGGCGGTCGCCTACGCTCGCGCCTCCGCCTTCGGCCTGCCGGGGATGCTGCTCGTGCTCGCCGCCAACGGCACGCTACGCGGCTTCGCCGACACCCGCACGCCACTCATCGCGGCGAGCGCCGGCGCCTTGGCGAACATCCCCCTTAACGCCGCGCTCATCTACGGCGCCGGCCTCGGAGTGGCCGGCGCCGGGCTCGGCACCGCCATCGCCCAAACCCTCATGGGCCTCTATCTGGCGTGGGTGGTCCGCCAGCTAGCCGCCACGCACGCCGTCTCCCTCGCCCCGAACGGCGTGGGCGTGCTCCGGGCCGTCCGCGACGCCGTCCCCCTCATCGTCCGCACGCTCTCCCTGCGAGGGGCGATCCTCCTTCAGATCGCCGCCGCCACCGGGCTTGGAACGGTGGCGCTGGCCGCGAACCAGATCGTCATGACGATGTGGAACTTCGCCGCTTACGGCCTGGACGCGCTTGCCACCGCGGCGCAGATCCTCGTTGGCCAGGGCCTGGGCTCGGGCAACCGCAAGCGCGTGCGCACCATCCTTTCCCGCTGTCTGGCCTACGGGGTGAAGGTCGGAGCGGGCCTCGGACTCCTACTCGCCGGCCTGTCCTTCCTCATCCCACGCCTGATGAGCGTGGATCCGGACGTGGCGTGGCTGGCCACGCAGACGATGTGGGTCACCTCGGTGGCCCTGCCGATCGCGGCGGTGGCCTACATGCTCGACGGCGTGCTCATCGGCGCGGGCGACACCCGCGCCCTCGCCGGCTACATGCTTCTCGCGCTGGCCACCTTCGCCCCGCTCGCCCTGCTCCTCGCGGGCCCGGGCCGTCACCTTGGCGCGGTCGGGATGGCGGCGCTGTGGTGCGCCTACGCGATCGTGTTCATGGCGGTGCGCGGCGGGACGATGCTGTGGCGGGTACGCACCGACACCTGGATGCACCTCGACTAGACTCGGCCGCCACCTGCGCGAATACCCACCCCTGGTATGACGACGTCGCCGCCACCTCCACCCGTGGGAGGATGGCCAGCCAATTTAGGCTCGCCGAAAGCGTTCGAAAATGGGAGCACACATCACCGTCCGAAAGGTACACCTATGAGAAGAGCGAAACGGCTGATCGTGGGCAGTGTTGCCACCGCCAGCCTCATCCTTTCCCCCACCCTCGCACTCGCGACCACCGCCGGCAACGACGCCGCAATCCCCGCCGGCAACGACGCCGCAGCCCCGACCACCGAGACGCAAGCCGGCTCCGACGTCGTCGTCCTCGACCTGTACAACCTCACCGACATCCACGGCCACATCGAGCAGGTCACCTCCAAGGACAAGCAGGGCAACGTCAAGGTCACCGAGGCGGGCCTGTCCGCCATGTCCTGTTATGTCAAGCGTGCCAAGACGCAGAATCCAAACTCGCAGCTCCTCCTGCTCGGCGACAACATCGGCGCCTCGCCGTTCACCTCCGGCTCTCAGCACGATAACCCCACCATCAAGGCCCTCAACCAGATGGGCGTCTTCGCCTCGACGATCGGCAACCACGAATTCGACAAGGGCCAGGACGTCCTGCGTGCCCGCTTCACCGGCGGCGTCGTCGACGGCGTCACCTACGAAAAGGTCGGTTTTCCCTACCTCGGCGCCAACGTTCACGGCCTGACGGGCCTGGGTAGCTACGAGGTGTGGACCTCACCGTCCGGCGTCAAGGTCGCATTCATCGGCGCGATTGAGGACGACGCCGACACGAAGGTCTTCCCCGGCACCTTCGCCGGCATGACCTTCTCCAAGCCCGTCCCCGTCATCAACGACCTCGCCAAGCAGATCAAGACCAAGGGTGAGGCCGACGTCGTCATCGCCATGTACGACAACGACGTCGAGCGCTCCTACCCCAAGATGGGCGAATACGTGGACGGCATCATGGGCGGCGACACCCACAAGCCGTACTACTTCACGAAGGTTGCCACCGAGTCCGGTCACGTGCTGTCGGCGACAGCCTCTGGCTCCTTCACCGACAACCTATCCAACCTGCAGATCACGTACGACAAGAAGACGGGTAAGGTCATCGACTCGCAGGCCGTCCAGATTAGTGCCGCCGAGGTCGCCACCTGCGGCGATGACCCGGCCGTCAAGGCCGTCGTCGACGAGGCGAAGGCCGCAGCGAACGAGGCAGGCTCGAAGGTGATCGCCGACGGTGCCGGTAA
Organism: Trueperella sp.; assembly: GCA_022783305.1. Lineage (GTDB taxonomy): Bacteria > Actinomycetota > Actinomycetes > Actinomycetales > Actinomycetaceae > Trueperella > Trueperella abortisuis. Next base: position 28,794 of record JALEWQ010000085.1, read on the forward strand.
TTTCTCCCGCGGCTACCAGAAGACCATCAAAGGCGAGGCGGTCACCCGCGGCGAGAATCGCGGCACCGAATCCACCATCGGAGGCCTCATCGCCGACGCCATGCACGAAACCTTCACCACCCTCGAGGGCACGCCGATCGACATCGGCATCATCAACGCCGGCGGAATCCGCGCCGACCTCTTGCCCAAAGATGGCAAGGTCACCGTGGCCGACGTGTTTAAGGTCCAGCCGTTCTCAAACGAGGTCGGCTACGTGAAGATGACCGGCGCCCAGTTCAAGACCCTGCTCGAGCAGCAGTGGAAGGAACTCGGCAAGGACTCGAGCCGGCCGATGCTCAAGCTCGGCCTGTCGAAGAACGTCTCCTACACCTTCGACCCGACCAAGCCGAGGGGTGAGCGCGTCACCTCCATCCTGATCGACGGCAAGCCGATCGACCCGGCCGCGACCTACTCGGTCGCCTCGGTCACCTTCCTCCTCTCCGGCGGCGACTCCTTCGACGTGCTCAAGGATCCCGCGATCGCGACGACGCTGACCACCATCCCCAACAAGCTCGATCGTGACGTTTTCGGCTCCTACCTTGAGAAGAACCCCAAGGTCCAGCCGCGCGCGGCCAAGCAGTCGGTGGGCGTGAGCATTGCCGCCGACGTCTCCGGCAACACGGCGTCGGCGAAGGTCGCCCTCCGCGGCCTGTCCTTCTCCGGCGAGGGCGAGGCCCGTACCGACACCGTCACCGTCAAGCTCGGCGACGTCACCGCCACCGCGAAGGTCAACAACACCCTCGAGGATGCCAACGCCGCCAACGAGAACGCGATCGTCACCGCCGACGGCGTGGGCTACCTCGACACTCCCGTCTCCCTGTCCGCAACGGCGCAGTGCACGACGGCGACCACCGTTCACCTCCCGCTGACCGTCACCTCCGACACGGGCGCAGTGCTCGTCGGTGAGGCCGCGGGTCTCGGCGTCGACGTCGCCTGCACCCCTGCCGGCGGAAGCCAGGACGAGGGCGGAAGCACGGGCGGGGAGCAGCCCGGCACACAGTGCGCGGTCATGGACCGGCCCGCCACGCCCCCGCGCGCCACGCCCCCGCACGCCACGGGCAAGCTCGGTGAGGCGACGGGTGACTCCTTCGCCGATCTCTGGTTCGTCGACGGCTCCGGCACGGTTCATTTCTATGCCGGCAACAGTGAGGGCTTCTACCGCCGCGGCGTCGTCATGTGCGGCCCCACGGACATCGTGGATCTTGCCGCGATGCCGGACCTGAATGGCGACGGCCGGGCCGACGTGCTCGCCCGCTATGCGAACGGGGATGCGTACTACATGTACTCCAGTGGGGAGGGCTTCCTGACCAAGGGCGTCAAGGCTGGCCATGGCTGGGCCGGCATGGACAACGTCTCCTACGCTGGCAAACTCGGTTCCTCCGGTGACACGTACGTGGTGGCTCGGCAGGTCGCCACCGGCGACCTCTACCGCTACACCGTGAGCCGCTCCGGCCTGCATAGCGGCGTGAAGATCGGCCACGGCTGGGGCTCGATGCGGTTCGTTCTGGCCCCCGGACAGTTCACCGGCTCCGCACTGGGCGACCTCGTCGCTATCCGTGACGACGGCGCGATGTTCGCCTACGCCGGCGCGACGGACGGCCGGGTGTACAGCGTGGGACAGATCGGCCATGGCTGGCAAGCATTTACGCACGCCTCCATCCCCGGCGATATCAACGGCGACGGCACGTTTGATCTCGTCGCTGTTCGCAACGACGGCGCGATGTTCAGCTACTCCAACAAGGGCAACGGCTGGTGGGGTCCGGCAAAGCAGGTTGGGCACGGCTGGAGTCGCATCGGTGCCATCAGCTAGCGGACTAGTTTTCTAGCTCATCCTCCCCGATTGGGCCCCTGCCGGACGTGCTGACCGGTAGGGGCCCGACACTTCACTTGAACATACCGGCCACCGATCGCTATACGGGGCCGGTAAGCCTCAGATTCCGGAGTTGTGTCGGGTAGCGTGAGACAGGCTCACAGGCGCCGCTCGCTGACGCCGGGGATCTGCGCCGGGCGGTCGTCGTGAGAAATGAGGATGGTGATCCAGTCGGCGCGGCTTTCCTCAATCTCCGCCATGACGTGCGCCGCGGCCTCCGGTGACAGGCCGTTGAAGGGTTCATCGAGGACGCGCACGCCCCCGGTCCGGCGCAGGTGCCGCAACCAGGCGACGACGTGCCTCTCCCCACCGGACAGGCTCAGCCCGCCGGGCCCGAGCTCCTGGTCCACGAGGTACCCCATCCTGGCGTCGGTGAGCCCGCCGCGGGCTGCCATGTCGAGATCCGGCCGATCCAAGGTGATGTTCTCGGTGACTTTCCCGGACAGAATTGACGGGACTTGCGGCATAAGGAACACCTGCCCAGGTGCGAGTGCGCCCGCAGCGCCGTCGACGAGGATCTCCCCATCGAGCTCCTCACCGAGCCCGATGAGCGCGCGCACAAAGCTCGTCTTACCGATCCCGACATCACCACGTAGCCACAGGACATCCCCACGCGCGAGGCTCGCAGACACCGGCGCGGTCCTCCGGCCGTTGGGCAGGAGCGTGGAGACATTGCGTAACTCGAGCGTCTGGACGTTCACGCCTACGTCGTCGGTCACGTGCTCCGTCGGAGCGGTGCCGCCAGCCGGCCTGCCATCCGCCTCAACGACGAGCCAGCCGAGCCGCCGCGTTACGATCTCGCGAGCACGCCAAGAAACGATCGCGGTGGTGACGCTCTTCACCGCCGCCTGCACCGGGGCGACGAGCACTGCGGCACCTACGACGCTACCCGCGTCCATGCGCCCGTGCGCCGCCAGAACGGCTCCACCCCCGAGGACGATCGTGGCCCCGAGGAGCGGCCCTGTGGTGGCGATCTGCCGCTGCATGGCCCACGCCCGGAAGACCCGCCTGGCCGGCCCAGCAGCGAAGACACTCCAGCTGCTACGAACCCGCGCGGCGCCTCGCCGGGCGCGCCCTCGCGCCCAATACAGGTCATGGGCCTCGGCAACCTCTTGGATCATGGCAGTGCGGGCCATCGTTTGCCGACGCAGAGCGTCGTCGGCCGCAGAACCGCTCTCGTTGACGACGGCGGTGAACACGATGGGAAGCACAACCGCAAGAGCAACGAGCAAGAGTGAAAATGGGCTCCAGGATCCCGCAACCGCAGCCGCCCAGATTCCGATCACGACGGCGACGGGGGCAGCGATGACGTCGAGGGTATCAAGGCGGTAGCGGACAAGGTCGATCATAAGTCGATCAGGCACTTGCCCGGTGCGCAAAAGCGCGGCGCGTGCCGGTTGCAGGTGAAGGTAGCGATCCAAAAGCGCTAGCTCGTGATCGTAAGTATCGGCCAACAGGATCCGATTGCGAACAAGGAGGGCGGCGGGTTCAAGGAGTGCCGCGGCGAGGATGACAGGCACCGCCGAGAGGACCTGCGCGCCAGTGAGCGTGCGGCTGAGCGCATGCTCAATGAGGGAGGCAGTCGTCGTCGCGAGGAATACCTGGATGCCCCGCGAGAGCAGTTCGTAGACTCCCTGCAGGACACTGGAACGCCACATGGTGCGCCAGTAGTCGCGGCGCAGGATATTGCGGGCTACTGGAAGCATCGGACTGTCCGTCTCGAGCTCCGTGAGCGCCGTTACTGGCGCGCCCGAGGCGCTATCCATGGTGCTCATCGGCCCTCCTCCGGTCGCGCGACACGAAGCTCGGGCGCAGCCCAGAACGCACCAAAGTGGGGAGTGTGCGCAACGACAAGAACCGCGTCGTCCAACCGTGTCAGGAGGCCGGCAAGCCGCCGCGCGGCCTCAGCGGACAGGTGGGCGTCCGGTTCGTCAAGAAGAAGAACTCCCTGGGATGAACCGATAGCTTCAGCGATGAGAACAGTCTTGCGCTGCCCACCAGACAAGTCCGCAATCGGCACGTCGACGATTCGTGCGGCCTCCTCACCTCCAAGGATCTCGGCGAGGGCGGTGTGAGCACGCTCAGCGTCCCCTCCGGTTGCGGCTACGTCGTCGAAGAGCTCGGCAGGGGTGAGCGTGAGCAACGGGTCGTGCTGCGGAAGGTACCCGGCTCGCAGCCCGTCCGCTGGCAACACCGAGGCGACGATGCCATCCGCGTCGGCGAGGCCGACGACGCCGCGTAACATGAGCGACTTGCCGGCCCCGTTGGGTCCGACCACGCGCAAATCCTCCCCAACGCCAAGGCGTAGCACGGGGACTCGGGAACGGACCTTCCCACCGGCGCGAACGGTAAAGCCATGCAGGAGGAGGGCGTTTTCGGAGGTCTCGAGGGGACGCAGCGGTGCGGGACGGAGGAGTCTTGCGAGACGTGCTTCTTTTCGTCGATTGACCCAGATATCGGTCAGGGAGTCCGCGCCTGAGCCCACGAGTCCGAAGAAAGAACGCAGGACGATGACCGCTCCGGCCGCCTCGGTAAACGGGATGCGCTCAGTGGAGACGAGCCAGAGCACGAGGAGCAGCGAGCCATACAAAGCGGTCACCTGGACGAGGTTGGACAGACCCCATTGGGCGGCGCCGCTCGCCTCGGCCAGGGTACCTATGCGCAGGTGGAGGTCGTCTAGGCGGCGGACACGGGCGCGAACGTATGCCTGGAGTCGCTCGGTGTGAACGAGATCGAGGCTGTCGCGAGCCTGGAAATACTCCGAGTCAATGGCGGCCTCGATGTCGGTAGTATCCTCGTAAGCGCGCTCAGCCCACCGTTTCACCGCCCACGCAGGGATGACGGTGGCCAGGGAACCCGCGACGGCCCAAGCGAGTGCCCAAGGGCTGATCCTAGCGACCCAGATTAGCGAAACGATCATCACGACGCCGGTGACGGCCAACTGCGGGACTGTCTGAACGCGCATCGTCACGATATCACTGAGATCATCGACAAGGCGTTCTTTAATGGTTCCAGCCGGGGGCGTGCGCACAAGGGCTAAGACTCGTTCCGTCGCCTCCGTCTGAGCACGGACCAGGACCTCTTGTCGGTTACGCTCAGCGCGTGCTTGTACGAGGACGCACAAGACAAGACTCACTAAAACGATAACAAGCGTGACCGCGAGTAATACCCACGATCCAGAAGTGTTGTGGTTCTGGGCGACGGCGACAAGCCGGTCGGACAGCACCGCCAGGATGAGCGGCGTACCCATGGAGAGCACAGCGAGAGCAGCCGCCGCGAGGCTAGAGGCCCGAAGCGTTGAATGAGAACTGTCGAAAACCATGGAAGTAAGCTCGGACCTCTTTGACACAAATGCAACACTAATCCCACGGATGTCACATCAAAACTCGGGAAAAGCTACGTCTGGAGGATTAACGCATCAGGAGTGAGTCAGCGGGCGCCGGGTAACCCAGTCAAAGGCCGCCGGGTAGCCGAATCAACGGCTACCCGACGGCCTGTCGAGGAGCAGAACCTACTCGCCGACCACGTTGATCTTCACGTTGGCCACGATCTCATCGCCCAACTTGATCGAGCCGGTGTACTCGCCGACCGACTTGATGGCGGAGATCAGGTGGACCTGGCGACGATCGACCGTCTTGCCGGTCACGGCGGCAGCAGCTGCAGCCACGTCCGCGGTGGTGACGGCACCGAAGAGGCGGCCGTTCTCGCCCGCAGTCTTCGCGATCTGCAGCGTCGTGGCCTCGAGGGCGTCGCGTGATTCGCGCGCCGACTCGAGATCCTCGGTGACGCGGCGACGGCGGGCCTCGTTGATCTGATCGATCTGGCGCTGCGCCCCCTTCGTCCACGCCGTGGCGTAGCCGCGCGGGATCAGGTAGTTACGGCCGTAGCCGTCCTTGACGGTGACGACGTCGCCCGGCTGGCCGAGCTTTTCAACTTCGTGAGTCAGGATGATCTTCATTTATTTTCCCCTTCCTCAGCGGTTCGAGCTAGAGAACGGAAGAAGAGCCATCTCGCGGGCGTTCTTGACGGCGCGGGCGATCTGGCGCTGCTCCTGGGTGGAAACACCGGTGACGCGGCGCGCGCGGATCTTCCCACGGTCGGAGATGAACTTGCGAAGCGTGGCGGTGTCCTTGTAATCGACGTGCTCGATCTTCGCGGCCTTCAGCGGGTTTGACTTCTTCTTGGGCTTACGCAAAACAGGCTTTGCGACCATGATTGAATTCCTCTTTATCTGTGAACATTACGGCGCGCCCGTGCTGGCCGGGCTTGGCCGATTAACAATGGTGGATCAGAACGGCGGGTTGTCGTCGAACGCCGATCCGCTTGGCGCCTGCGACCACGGGTCTTGGCCCGAGCCGCCCTGCGGCGCGTTGTAGGATGCTTGACCTCGCTGCTGGTTGTAGCCCTTGTTGTAGCCGCCCTGGTTGTAGCCACCCTGCCCGCCGGAGCGGTTGATCTTGGTGACCTGCGCCGTGGCGTAGCGGAGGGAAGGTCCGACCTCGTCTACCTGCATCTCCACGGACGTGCCCTGCGAGCCGTCCTGACGCTGGTAGTTGCGGATCTGGAGCCTGCCCTGAACGAGCACTCGCATACCCTTCGAGAGGGACTCGGTGACGTTCTCTGCGTAATCGCGCCACACCGAGCAACGGATGAAGAGGGCTTCGCCGTCTTCCCATTCGTTGGTGTTGCGGTTAAAGGTACGCGGGGTCGAAGCGACCGTGAAGGAAGCGACTGGCGTACCCGAGCCAACATACTTGAGTTCCGGATCTGCAGTGAGATTCCCGACGACGGTAATGATCGGTTCGCCTGCCATGTCTCTACCTCTTCTTACTCGGCTGCCGCCGTGGCCTTGGGCTCGTAGCGGAGCAGCTTGGTGCGCATCACGGTTTCGTTCAGGCCCAGCTGGCGATCGAGTTCCTTAGCCGTATCCGGCTTCGCCGTCATGTACACGACGACGTAGATGCCTTCGGTCTTCTTGTTAATCTCATAGGCGAGGCGACGCTTGCCCATGATGTCCACATTATCGAGGGATCCGCCCTCAGCCGGGACGACGGACAGCATCTTGTCCAGCGTGGGCTGGAGGTTGCGCTCGTCCGCTTCCGGATCCAGGATGATCATCATCTCGTACTGACGCATGTGTACCCACCTCCTTTGGTCTCAACGGTCACGGTCCTTCCGTGACAGGAGGGTTCATGCGCTGTCATAGACAGACACCGAACCATTGTAGCCGATCGATTCGCTCTCACCACTGCGCAATTGGCCACACGTTGACGACGCGCGGGCGCTACCGCCCGCCATTCGCGCGCTCACCCCCGGGGGAATCACCCCCGGGTGCGGGGGTCGTTCCCATGCTGGGATCCGAGGTCGGCTCCTGCGAGGGGGAAGGCTCCACCTCCGGTTTGTCTGTGGCGGGTTCGTCCTTCTTGGGCTCCTCCGTAACCGACGGTTCTTCGCTTGGCGTCTCCTCCGTTGGCTCCTGCGTGGGTTCCGGAGCCGGGATGTTGCGCGGCGCCCTCTTGTTGACGAGCTGTTCGGCGCTGGGGAAGCTCTCAACCGCCATGTCCGCGGTGGCGCTGACCATGTAGTCGTGCCAGACCTGGGCCGGGAAGTTACCGCCGGCAACCTGGTAGACCCCGCCGAAGGGTTCGAGCACGGCCTCCGAGCCGTCCTCACCCACGGCGTACATGTTGACCACCGTGACCATCTGCGGGATGAATGCGGCGAACCACGCGGACTTCGGGCCGGTGGATGTGCCGGTCTTCCCGGCGGCCTCCCGATCCGGCAGGGCCGCGTCTTCGGCGGTCCCTCCGGGCTCAAGGGTGTTTTTCAGGACGTAGGTGGACAGCCGAGCCGTTTCCTCGCTAATGACGCGTTCGCTCGTGGTCTTGCCGGTGTAGACCCGGTTCTCGCCCTGGTAGACCTCCCGCACGATGTGCGGGGTCGTCTTCTCGCCGTGGTTGGCGATCGCCGTGAAGGCCGTGGCCATATCCACCGCCCGCGGGGAGGCGGAGCCGAGCACGTTGCCGACTCCGGCGTCGAGCCCTGGCGTGTCCTGCGGCAGGCCGAGACGCACCGCCATGTCGCGGGTCTTCGCCGGGCCGATCTCCTCGTTCAATGCGATGAACCCGGTGTTGAGCGACTTCCCCGTCAGCTGGGTGAGCGGCACGTTGTAGTAGCTACGCCCGTCCACGTTGGTGAACACGAGGTCTTCCCCGCCGGGGTTAGCGATCCTGTAGGTGGCCGGCGAGTCGTAACGTTCGTGCGGGGAAATACCCGCGTCCATCGCGGCGACGACGCCGAACGTCTTGAAGGTCGATCCTGCCTGGGCGCGATCTTGCAGCGCCGAGTTCCGCTGACGCTCGAGGTAATCCTTGCCGCCGTACATCGCGTAGATCTCGCCGTTGCGCGGATCGACGGACAGCAGGCCCACGTAGTAGTTCTCCGGCTTGTCCTTGGGTAGATTCGCCACCGCGTCCACGGCTGCCTTCTGCTTAGCCGGGTCGATCGTGGAGACGATGCGATAGCCCCTGGTGGCAAGATCCTCCTCCGTGAAGCCGTTGTCCAACAGCTCACTGTGCACGGCGGCCAGTAGGTAGCCGTCCGTGCCGGCGAAGGCGTTGTCCTGACTTGGCGGGAGCACCTGCGGGAATGACGCCGCATCCGCCTGCGCCTGCGATATCCACCCTTCGTCAACCATGCGGGAGATGACGCGCTCGAAGCGTTGTTCGGCGCGTTCGGGGCTGACGGCGGGATCCCACGCGGAGGGGGCTGGGATGATGCCGGCCAGCGTGGCGGACTGCGATAGCGTCAGCTCTTTGGCGGAGACGCCAAAGTAGGCCTTGGCCGCCGCCTCGATACCGTACGTGCCGCGCCCGAAGTAGATGGTGTTGAGGTAGTTTTCGAGGATTGTCTCCTTCGATTGCTCGCTGTCGATCTTCAGCGCGAGGATCGCTTCCTTGAGCTTGCCGAACAGCGAGGTGGTGGTGCCGGTGTAGTAGCGCTCCACGTACTGCTGGGTGAGGGTGGAGCCGCCCTGGGTGGGCTTGCCCTGGACGTTGTTCCACAGGGCGCGCGCGATGCCCCGCAGATCCACGCCCGAGTTCTCATAGAAGGAGGAATCCTCCGAGGCGATGACGGCGTGCTGAAGGTCAACCGAGATGTCCGCCAGCGCAACCGAGGAGCGGTTCAGTTCGGAAAAAGAGCCGAGTTCCGTGGTGCCATCCGAATAGTAAACCTTCGTGGCCTGGGCGAGCGCGAAGTCGTCCGCCTCCGGGATGTCGGTGGTGGCCCACAGCCCCACGAGTCCGCCGATCCCCACCGCGACGAGCGTGAGGAACGTTCCGAGGAAGAATCGCCAGGACGGAATCCAGCGGCGGACGGGGCCGAGTCCCGCGCGCGGATAGCCGCGCCCCTTCGCCTTCGTCTTCTTTTTTCCAGCCATGGCTACCTTTCAGTTCTTCGCGCGCGCCCCGCGCGCTTCATTCTCCGCCTCCGCTCCTTGGCAGCGGGGACGGCGTACGCGCCCTGTTTCTCTTTTCGCACGATGTGTTGCTCGGAGATGAGGTAGGCATCGAGCCAGCGTGCGCGTGGATCGGAGTCTACTAGCAGCGCCTTAAAGAACAATGTGAGCGGCACCGCGAGGATGGAGCCAAGGATGCCAACCACGACCGTCCACATCACCAGCGAGATGAATGTGACCGTGGGCGAAAGCCCAACCACGTCACCCGTGAACTTGGGCTGGATGAAGGTTTGGATCGCGACGTTGATGATCGAGTACAGCACCAGCACCCACACCATCGCCTGCCAGCCCTGGTCCAGGAGCGCCATCAGCATCGGGGGCACGACGCCGATCACGAAGCCGATGTTGGGGATGTAATTGGTGATGAACGCCCAGTAGGCCCACGTCCATGCCAGAGGCACGCCCATCACCTGCAGGGCGAAGCCGTCCACCACCGCGACGATGAATCCGAAGAACGTGGAGACCACCCAGTAGGAGCGCACGCGGCGCTCGAAGTCCGCCATGGCCCGGCCGATGTTGGCGTGGCGCTGGTTGATGAGCGCCATGCGCCCGGAGGTGATGGTGGTGTCGATGGTGATGAAGAAAGCTGCCACCGCCACGATCGCGATAAGCCCGCCCACCGACGACATCCCGTCGACGAGCGACCACGCCAGGCTGATAATCGAGTTGAAGTTGATCTGGTCGAAGAAGCTCGACAGCTCCACGTTTTCGAAGCCGATCCGGGCGAGGAGCTCAGTTGCCTGTTGCGTGGTGTTTTCGAAGTTGATCGAGTAGTTCATGAGGGTCTGCGGCACGGGCGTGAGCAACAGGACCGTGATCCCCAGCAACCCGAACACGATCAGCGCCAGCACCACGATGACGACCGTGGCGGCCAACCAGGACGGCAGGCCGCGCCTGATCATCCTCTGCCCGATCGGCCGCACCGCCAGCACGAGCGTGAGCGCCAAAAAGATCGGGGTGAAGACCGAGGAGATGGCGTGCAGCCCAATCCCGAGCACTGTCATGAGCGCGAGCACCCCGAGGATCATGAGCCCGTTCGTCTCACGGTCCTCGATGTGCGCCTGCGGCGCCGGGGCATCTTCCTCCGAGGGGAGGTCACGCGGAAGGTCATCATTCGTCATGTCTGTATCATCTCACCTTCCCCCGACACTCGCGGCGAAGGCGGGCGATGGTTCATCAGCGGCTTCGGTGCGGAGCTGCGCCGAGAAGCCCGGCCACCCGGGACCACAAACCCGCGCGCCCGCGCCACCTACACCTCTCGCGGGGTGTTGCCAATCCGGCCGATCTTGTACCAATACCAGCCGGCGAGCAGGACGTAGACCACGGTCAGCACCGCGAAGACACTCGGCTCCCAACCCGTATCCGGCAGGGCGACGGCGGCCAGGCCGGCCGCACCCACGAACGCCGCATTGTACATCATGTCGTAAAGGGAGAAGGCGCGCCCCCGGAAGACGTCGGCAGTGTCGGCTTGGACGATGGTGTCCACCGCGATCTTCGCCCCCTGCACACCCAGGCCCAGTAGGATCGCGGAGACGAATAGCAGCGGCATCTGGTAGGTGAGCGCGAGCAGCGTCTGCGACACGGCCGAGATTCCCAGGCACACCATGATCCACGACGCCGGCGAGATCCACTGGTGGACGGTGGGCGTGGCCACGATCGCGAGCCCGTTACCCGCCATCGACACGCCCGCCACCAGCGCGAACGTGGCAAGTCCGGCGGCGGCGTCGTGAGGATCGGAGAGCAGATTGCGCGAGATCAGAAGCAGCGCGATGAAGTTGACCCCGTAGAGGAAGCGGTGAGTGGCCATCACCGCCAAGCCGTACATGGGCGTGCCGCGACGGGTCAGGTAGGACACGCCGTCCCACATTCGCCGGACCACCCCGGCCAGATCCTCGCCCAGGGTGGTGTCGGGGCGGGATTCGGGGCCGAGCTCGTCTGGCCCGAGGCGCAGGGCCGCCACCGCCGCCATCGCGAAGACGACGCCGGCCAGCACGAGCGCCACCGTGTCGCGGATCGCCTCGGCGGAGATGAGGCTGAGGGCCAGGCCGACGCCCGAGCCCAGCGCCGCCGCCACCGAGCCGAGCGTGGGGGTCATGGCGTTCGCCATGACCAGCAGGTGCTTCGGCAACGTGTGGGGCTGGCCCGCGGACAGGCCCGACAGCAGGAAGCGGTTCACGCCCAGCGTCACGAGCGCCAGGACGTAGACCAGCCAGTGCGTGGGGGCCACGAAGATGAGAGCGGCCAGCACCAGCGCAAGGGCGGTTCGCGCCAGGTTGGCTCCGAAGAGCACCTGGCGTCGCCTCCACCGATCGAGCAGAGTGCCCGCGAACGGCCCAACCACCGTGAACGGAAGGAGCAGCACCGCGAAGGCCGCCGCCACCCCAGCCGCCGTCGTCGCATTCTCCGGGTTGAAAAAGAAGAGCGTGGCGAGCCCGACCTGGAACACGCCGTCGCCCGTCTGGGACACGAGCCGGATCGCGAGTAGCTTGCGGTACTTGGGGTAGCGCGCACACTGGCGCAGCTGCTCGATCAGACCCGGCTTGTCCTCACGCTCCGCCCCGCCGCCCACCCGGAGACCTTCCGCTCCCGCGACGCCGTCGCCGTAGCTCGCGCCGTCGGCGCGCCCGGCGTCACGTTCGTCATTCACTGCGCCTCGCCCCGCTGTTCCCACCAGGCGAGCAGGCGCCGGGTGGCCTCCTCCTCACCGAGTGGGCCCTCCTCCATGCGCAGGGCCAGCAGGTAGTTACGCGCCTGGCCAACCTCGCGGCCGGGCTTGAGTCCGAGCAGCTCCATAATCTGCGCCCCGTCCAGGTCGGGGCGGATCGCATCGATCTCCTCCTGCTTCTTCAGCTCGACGATGCGGGCCTCGAGGTCGTCCATGCCGGCCGCCAGCCAGGCGGCCTTGCGCCGGTTGCGGGTGGTGCAGTCGGCGCGAGTGAGGCGGTTCAGACGCTCGAGGAGCGGGCCGGCGTCGGTCACGTAACGGCGCACCGCCGCGTCCGTCCACTTCTGCTCGCCGTAGCCATGGAAACGCAGGTGGAGGGCGACAAGCGAGGAGACGTCCTTCGTGACCGCCTTGGGAAAGCGCAGGTGGTTCATCCGCTTGCGGGTCATCTTCGCCCCCACGATGTCGTGGGCATGAAAAGACACCGCGTTTCCGGGTTCGAAGCGACGGGTGGCGGGCTTGCCGACGTCGTGCATGATCGCCGCGAAGCGCAACACGAAGTCCGGGCCGGGCACGGGCCCGTCCTCGTCGGTCTCCAGCGCGATGGCGCGGTCGAGCACGGTGAGGGTGTGCTCGTAGACGTCCTTGTGGCGCCCGTGCTCGTCCACCGTCTCGCGCAGCGCGGAGAATTCGGGAAGCACGACGTCGCACACGCCCGTCTCGACCATGAGCTCCAGGCCCTTGCGCGGATTGGCGCCGATCATGAGGCGTTCGAGCTCGGCCTGCACGCGCTCGGCTGAGACGATCTCGAGACGGCTGGCCATCTCCGTCATCGCGCCCATGACCTCCCACGAGACGTCGAAATTCAGCTGCGAGGCGAACCGGCAGGCTCGCATGATGCGCAGCGGATCGTCGTCGAAGGATTGGCGCGCCGGGGCCGGGGTCTCGAGCACGCCGTCGATGAGGTCATCCAGGCCGCCGCATGGATCGACCAGCGCCAGCTGCGGCAGCCTCACCGCCATTGCGTTGACCGTGAAGTCGCGCCTCGTGAGGTCGCCCTCCAGCGTGTCGCCGTAGTCCACCTCCGGCTTGCGGGAGGCCGGGTCGTACGTCTCTGTGCGGTAGGTGGTGACCTCGACGACCAGCCCGGAGCGCGCCGCCCCGATCGTGCCGAAATCCTTGCCGATATCCCACACCTTGTCGCCCCACTCGCGAAGCAGCGCCATCGTCTGCTCGGGACGCGCCGACGTCGTCAAATCAAAGTCGTGAATGGCGCGGCCAAGGAACGCGTCGCGAACTGGCCCGCCAACGAGAGCCAATTCGTGTCCAGAACGTGCGAAAATGGATCCTAGTTCAAGAATGGCCTCAGGCAGATCGGACAGGGACCGGTGTCCCTGGGCGAGAAGCCGGGCACGCTGGTTCATGCCGGCGTCCGTCGTCGTCGAGGAAGTGCTATCGCGTTCAGTCACCCCTTAAGAGTGCCAGAAAACCGGGCGCGTGAGCACTTTCCCCGACCGAGATCACTACAGTAGATATAGATGTCAAGAAGATTCCCGACCCCTCCTCCGCGGGGGTCGCGCCGCAGACGGCAGGCGGTTCGTATCCACAACCTGCCCGTCGTCAACGAGATGTCCGCCGGCGGCGTGATCGTCTCGGTCCAGGGCGGCCACGCTTTCGTCGCCGTCATCGCCCGGCGCAACCGCGGCGGGCGTCTTGAGTGGTGCCTGCCGAAGGGCCACCTTGAGGGCGAGGAGACGGCCGAGCAAGCGGCCGTGCGGGAGGTCAGCGAGGAGACGGGCATTTTTGGCCGCGTCCTGATGCATTTGGCCTCCATCGACTATTGGTTTTCCAGCACCGACAAGCGCGTCCACAAGGTGGTTCACCACTTCCTTCTCGAGGCGCTCTCGGGCGAGCTGACCGTGGAAAACGACCCGGATCACGAGGCCGAGGACGTCGAGTGGGTGCGCATCGACAAGGTTGCCGCGCGCCTGGCCTACCCCAACGAGCGCCGCATCGTGGGCATGGCACGCTCCATCCTTTACGGGGGGCGGGAATGAGGCGGCTGGTCGGTGCGGCGCTCGCCGCCCTCATGCTGGGTATACCCGGTGCCGGCATTCTTTCCGGCCTCGCTTGGGCGAGCCCGGAGGACTCGGCCACCTCCGCGGCCGCCGCGCCCTCCACCGTGACGATCACGGACCTACCCGCCGTCCTCGAGCCGGGCGACAACCTCGTGGTGTCCGTGGACGTGACGAATGCCGGCGACGAGCCGCTCGAGCTAACCTCTGTCGACCTGCGCGCTCAGTCCACCACCTCCATCTCCGAATTTGCCCTCCACCGCTGGATGAGCGACCTCACGCCGTCGACTCCGGTCACCCGCGCCACGATCAGTCGAAGCCTCGCACCCGGCCAGACCAGCACGCTCCGCCTCA
>JALEWQ010000091.1 GCA_022783305.1 Trueperella sp.
TAGAGAACTGGCCCGGCAATGGCCGGCCGTAACGCCGCTGTAGCACAAGGGTTGTGAGATGGCGGCGGGTCAGGAATCTAGCTACGGATCGTCACCAGCCAGCGTTGGCTCGGCGTTCTCACACACGTATATCGCCCTTGACAAAGGAGTCCACATGGAAATTGATATCTTCTGGCTGGTCGCCGCCTTTGGAGGTGGCGCTTTTGGCGCGGCCATTGGTGGTCAGACGGCCTTCATCTTCACCGGTTTAATGTACCTCATCGGCCTCGGCGTGTACATGGCCGGCATTGACGCCAGCCCGTTCATGGATTCGGTGGTGTTCGGCCCGGTCTTCGGCCCGCACATCGCCTTCGCGGGCGGCGCTACGGCGGCCGCCTATGCCGCCTGGAAGGGCGTGATGCCAAAGGGAACAAACGGAAGAGATATCGTCACGCCGCTGGCCGGCCTTGGACGTTGGGATATTCTCGCGGTCGGCGGTGTGACCGGCATGATCGGTTACATCATGAACCTGGCCATCGTCTTCCTGTTGCCGGGCATCAGCACTGACCCTGTGTTGCAGTACGGCACGGGCACGATCGGCTCCACTGACACGGTGGCGCTGACCATCATCATCATCGCGATCATCACCCGTTTCATCTTCGGCAAGACGGGCCTGTTCGGCAAGGTCAACGGAATCGGCCTGCTAGAGGTGGGAGAGGGCAAGCACTGGGTTGCCCATCAGGAGAAGTGGTCGGTGAGCGCCGCCCACGGCCTGACGTCCGGCCTGCTGGCCGCGTTCGGTACGCTGGCAGTGGTTCAGATGTTCTTCGCGACCTCCGGCGGCGCGATCACCAACCATGCGCAGTTGCTTGGCTGGGCGATCTCGGCCGTGACGCTGATCTTCCTCACGTGTGGGCTACCGACGCCGGTGACCCACCACATGACGATCCTCGCCTCCATCGCGGCGATGCGTTTCATGCCCGTCATCGCGGGCACGTCGGATCCGACTATGTGGACGTCCGGTCAGCTGGCGATCGCCTGCATCATCGGCGGTATCGCCGGTTTGCTTGCGGGTCTGCTTGGCGAGTTCCTCGCCCGCACCACCTGCTCGAACGGTGACACCCACATTGATCCCCCGGCCTTCACCATCTGGATCGGCACCACGGTCATCCACCTGCTGGCCGTCGCCGCCATGTAGTCCGCGCTCCCGCCCGGAATCCGGGCGGGAGCCACGCCTCACGCGAGCCGAGCGTCGGTTCGCGCCCGGCTCTTGACTTGAGCTGGGATCTCCGCTCGCGCTGGCCGCGCACTCGGATCCGACCGCGGACCTCCGCCCGGCCCCGTACTCGGGCACCGTGCCCGCCACACCGGCCTCGCCGCCGGAGCCACCCCCGACCACCCAGAGATAGGGAATAACATGGAATACTCTTCTCCGACCAAGCTCTACGACGCCTACGTCTTCGACCAGGACGGCACCATCTACCTCGGCGACCACCTGCTCCCGGGCGCGAAGCGACTCATTGAGGGCTTACGCGAGCTGGGCAAGCCGGTGCGCTTCCTGTCGAATAACCCCACGAAGGATCCCCAGGATTACGTGGAGAAGCTGGGCCGGCTGGGCATTCCCGCACCCCTGAGCGAGATCGCGAACACGGTGGTGACCACCACCCGCTGGCTCAAGGCGCACTATCCGGATGCGACCGTTTTCCCCATTTCGGAGGAGCCGCTGAAGAAGGCGCTTCGCGAGGCCGGCATCAAGATGAGCGAGAACCCGGAGGAGATCGACATTGTGATTGCCTCCTACGATCGCACGTTTGAGTACCGCAAGTTGCAGATCGCCTTCGATGCCATCTGGTTCCACAAGAGGGCTTTCCTGATTACCACGAACCCGGATCGCTACTGCCCGTTCCCGGGCGGGCGTGGGGAGCCGGATGCGGCATCGATCGTGGCGGCCATCGAGGCCTGCACGGGCACGAAGCTCAAGGCGAACATGGGTAAACCGGAGCCGGCGATGCTTGAGGCGGCGCTCGGGGACTTGGACGTGGATCCCGCCAACTGCCTCATGGTAGGCGACCGCCTCCACACCGACATCGGCATGGCGGTCAACACGGGGATGGCCTCCGCCCTGCTTCTGACGGGGGACAGCACGGCCGAGGAGGCCGAGGCCCTTGACCCGGCCCACCAGCCCACGTTCGTCCTGGATCGCATCGACCACCTCATCCCGGACCGTATTCGTGCTCAGTGGGGGTGGTCTGACACGGACGAGGATTAAACGACGCCGCCGGCGCCGGGCAACGACGCCGGCGCCGGGCACGTCGCACCCGGCCCACGCCCGCGGGCGAGCCCGCGCAACACATAGCATGCGTCGAAGCGGCGCACCCACTTTAATAAACTTAAGGAAGAGAAGATGTCTACAGCAGCAGTCAACCGTTACACCCTGGGGCCCTACCTCATGGGCATCGATTTCGGGACGGAGTCGTGTCGAGTCGGTATCTTTGACACCGTCGGCTCGCCGATTGCCTTCGCGGCCACCCCCTACACCACCACCCACCCGCGCCCCGGCTGGGCGGAGCAGAGCCCGGCGGATTGGTGGCAGGCGCTGGTTGCCTCCACGCACCGGGTGATGGCTCGAGCCGGCATCGAGCCGCCCGAGATCGCCGGAATCTCCTATGACGCCACCACGATGACAGTGGTGCCGATGGACAAGAATGGCGAGGCGCTTCGCAACGCGATCATGTGGATGGACGTGCGCGCCACGGAGCAGGCGGCGCGCGTGGCGGATTCGACCTCCCCGGCCACCCGCTACACGGGCGGCGGCACCCTGCCTCCCACGGCTGAGTGGTACCCGTTCAAGGCGGCCTGGCTGCGCGAGAACGAGCCCGACGTCTACAAGCGGGCCTACAAGTTGCTTGACGCCCCGGACTGGCTGACCTACCAGCTCACCGAGCAGTGGACCCAGAACATCAATACCGCAGCCCACCGCGCCTACTACGACCGCGACAACGGAGGCTGGCCGGTGGACCTGTACGAGCAGGCGGGCGCGGGCGACGTCTTCGACAAGCTCCCGGAGCGGGTGGTGGATCTCGGCGTCCCGATCGGCGGCCTGACGAAGCGCGCGGCGGAAGCCCTCGGCCTCATCCCGGGCACCCCGGTGGCGCAGGGCGGTGGAGACGCCTGGCACGGCCAGATCGGTCTGAACGCTCTCCAGCCGGGCAAGATGTCGCTGGTGACGGGATCCTCCCACGTCATGTCCGGCCAGACCACGGAGCCGCTGTCCGGGCCGGGCTTCTTCGGCGGTTACACGGACGGCGTCGTGCCTGGGCAGTACACGGTGGAGATGTCGCTGACCTCGTCGGGATCGGTGCTCAAGTGGTTCAAGGACCAGTTCTGCCAGGACATTGAGAAGGCGGCCACCGAGATCGGCATCGGCGCCTACGACGTGATGAACACCCGCTCGAAGGACATCCCGATCGGCTGCGACGGCCTCATCATCAACGAGTACTTCCAGGGCAACCGCACCCCGTGGTCGGACGCGAAGGCGCGCGGCGTCTTCACCGGTCTGTCGCTGTCCCACACCCGTGAGCACGTCTACCGGGCTATCCAGGAGGCGGTGTGCTACGGCGTCGAGGCATCCTTGCGCAAGCTTCGCGACGTCGGTTTCGAGGTCAAGGAGTTCATCGCCTGTGGCGGTGCGACCAAGTCGCGCGAGTGGACCCAGATGCACGCGGACGTCACCGGCGTGCCGATCACGCTGACGGAGGTTGGCGACGCCGTCACCCTCGGCTCGTGCATCCTCGCCGCCGCCGGCGCGGGCCTGTACGACTCGGTGCAGGACGCCGCGGACCACATGGTTCACGAGCGCGAGCGCGTCGAGCCGAACATGAATCGCCACGAGGAGTACAAGTTCTTCGCGGACAAGTACGTCGAGCAGTACGCGGTCAACCAGGATCACATCCACTCCGTGGTTGACTACGTGGCGGGACAGCGCTGAGGCCGGGGGCGATCATGGCGAAGGCGTCGCAGGAGGAGAGGCAGGCTCGCATTGTCGAGCTGATTATCGACCACGGCTCGCTGCGCGTCGATGACCTCGCCGAGAGCTTCGGCGTCTCCGTCATGACGCTCTACCGGGACCTCGCGGCCCTCGAGTCGCGCCAGATGATCGCGCGCCACCGCGGCACGATCTCCCTGCTGGTGTCCTCTATTTCGGAGACGCCGTTCGTCTTCCGGCTTCATCAGGAAGCGCAGGCCAAGGAGGCCGTGGCGCGGGAGGCGGCGCGGGTGGCCTCGCGCTACTCGTCGATCTTTGTCGACGATTCGTCCACGGCATACCTCTCCCTCGACTACGTGGGTGTGCCCGAGTCGAAGGCTTTCATCACGAACGCGTTGCCGGCGGCGAGCAAGATTGGTGCGGGCGATCACCAGTCGCTGACGATTCTGGGCGGGCGCTACGAGCGCACCCTGGACGCGTTCTTCGGGCCGGCGACAAACCGGCAGGTGGGCGAGCTCGCCTTCGAG
>JALEWQ010000017.1 GCA_022783305.1 Trueperella sp.
ACCACGAATCCGCCGCCGACGCCGAAGAACCCGGTGAGCACACCCGTCAACGCGGCAACTGCGATCAACGCCAGCGGATTCGTCGTCCGAGCCTCCCGGTGCATGGCGTTCTCCGCTTCGCCGCGCATCTTCCACGCGTTACGGAGCATCACCACCGCCACCACGCTCAGCAGTGCACCGAACAAGACCATGAGGAGCGTGGGTGCTACCAGGGTCGACAGCCTCGCGCCGGCGAACGACCCCAGCGCGGACAGCGCAGCGAAGACCAGGCCGTCGCGCCAATTGACCCGGCCGGCACGCGCGTGCGGGATGACCGACACGCACGCTGTTAGCGCCACGATGACCAGAGATGCCGCTGCGGCCTGGTGCGGTTCCTGCCCCAGAATATAGACCAGTATCGGGACGGAGAGGATCCCTCCCCCAGCCCCGAGCATGCCGACCACCACGCCGACCACCAGGCCAATCACCGCCGCGAGGATCATGCGCGCCATCCGAGAATTCGTTCAGCATCACCCAGCGCCAATAACTGGCTCGCTGCCAGCGCCGCGCCACGCGCTGCGCCCCATTCATCCATGTTCGATTGAACCACGTTCACATCCCAGCGCAGTGCCGGTAGAAGGTACTCGTTAAGCGAGCGATGAACCTCGCTCACGAAGAAGTCGACTTCCCGAGGCAATGGGCCACCGAGCACCACAATCTCAGGGTTCGTCATGAGCACGGCGTTCGCCGCCGCCAACCCGACAGCGCGTGCCGCCCGCGCGACAATGCGGTGAACAGATCCGTCGGTCGATTCCTCTACAAGCAATCCCGCGAGCTCCTCAACAGAGTCGGCCCCGCTCGCCTTCAGAATCGCAGACATCGACGCGACGGTCTCCAGACAGCCAACCTTCCCGCAATAACACGTACCCGGCAGACCAGGAACTACCGTGTGGCCCAGCTCGGAGGCCGCGCCCACGACCCCACCGGTGACCAGTTGCGGCGTCACGACACACGAGCCGATTCCCGCTGACAGCTGAATATACAACAGGCTTGGTACCGCCATGGCCGCACCCCAGCGCGCTTCACCGAGCGCGGCCATTGTGACGATGTTGTCAATAGTAACGGCTGTCGACCGACCAGTGACGCCAACACGGAGCTCCCTTGTACCCATTGGCTCCACTCCCGAACACTCGCTGGCACGACCTAACTCCTCGCCGTCCGCGCAGCAACGCTCCGCACCGACCTCCGGGAACACCTCCCCGACGATCCGCCGCGCACATTGGAAAACTGACTGATTCCCCGATACCGGAACAGGCACCCCCACGCCAACGCTCCTCACACGTGGATCCACACCCACGCGCCGGGCTTCTGCCAGCAAGACACCACACAGCTCCCGCAGGACGTCACACCAGGACCGTGCGGCAACCTCTAGCCGCACTGCAACCAACACTTCTCCCACGCGGTTCACGATCACCCCGCGCCCCACCTGCTTCGACAGTGCGATCCCGGCTGTATAGGCCACCGACCTGTCCAGTCGCAAAGACTCCGGCGGCCTCCCCTGGCGGCCATCTGACCTGGAGGAAGCCTTGACGAACCCATCTTCCATCAACCCGGCGAGTGCGCGATTGAGCGTAGTACGGGAGACCCCCAAGTCTTTTGAGAGTGCAATTCTCGTGGCTTCAGCACGCGCAAGCGCTCGCACGATCCGCTCCGATAATGACATCAGCTGCGATCCAACCATGGAGCCTCCTCTCCTCTTTTCTCAACAACGCGACCACAACAGTCAGAACGTATACTCGCCTAACAATCCTAGGCCCCTCGACAGGTTCATTATTCGTCGCTCGGGATCGGACTCGCCCAGACGGACAATCACCCGCACAGGCGTCCGTCCGATCACCTAGCTATCTGCAAAGTCAGCCCACCGTCACCTCATCCAAATCCGACCTCGCCGTGTTGACCAACGGCACGTCGAAGTCCGTCATCGCCGCCATCCACTTAGCGAACGAGTGATCACCCCGCTCGCGCAACTGGCGATACAGCTCGGTTGCCAGCTCGCGGCGAATCACGTCATAGGTGGGAACCGTGTAGACGTTATTCATTTCCGCCGGATCCAGGCGCAGGTCATACAGTTCGTTGATCGATTCAGGCGAGATCACCAGCTTAAAGTCCTTCGTACGGATCATGCGCTGCTGCAGCGGGAAATGGTGACCATGGAACTCGCACACGATGTCCTCACGCCAGCCGGGCACGTCATCACCACGCGTGAGATCTACGATTGAGCGCCCGTCCTCCACCAGTGAAGTATCCAGCCCTGCAATCTCCAACACCGTAGCCGGAAGGTCGATCAGGGAGACGAACTTGTCCGAGCGTCCCACTGTGGAAATGCCTGGAATCTGTGCGATGAACGGTACGTTGTAGATATCGTCATACATGGCCGGCCCCTTGTCATTCATCCTGTGCGAGCCTGTGAACTCGCCGTGATCAGCGCAGAAAAACAGTGCCGTGTCATCAAGGACGCCCAGCTCGCGTGCGACTTCCAAAATCCGCCCAATCTCGAAATCGATCATTGCCACGTATCCCCAGTACACGGCAATTAGCTTCTTCCACTGCTCGTTCGTGAACGATGACGTCGACCAATACGTCGCATAGTTTTGCTGAATCTGTGGCTTACCGATGAGTGAATCGCCGAAGTTCTCCGGCAATGTCACGTCGTCGGGATCTATTAGGTCAAACCATTCGTCGGGCAAGAAGTAGGGCAGGTGCGGACCGAAGAAGTGTACGTCCAAGCTGAATGGCTTGCCGCTCTCCTTCCAATCTGCGGCGTATTCACGCAGTTTCTCGATTGCACGATCGGCGAGGAAGCGCTCGAACGTCGCCTCTTCCGGCTGGTGGAGTCTGGCCGCGATAATGTGACCGTCGCGCCCACCGGGCAACGTGCCCCGCCAGACGTCGTGAGCACGCACGGGTGGCAGATTGTTCTCCTCCAACCATGCCACATACTTTTCATTGCCCACCGGATTCTCAGCTCCCCAGTAGGAGTCATCGTCCATGCCAAACTTATCGGGCAGGTTCGCACCGCAGTGGTACTTGCCGACGATCCCCACGTTGTAGCCGTGGTCGCGCAACTCCCGCGTATAGGTCCATGCATCCAACGGGATCTTCGTGTTGTAGGCAATGTTCCACTCCGGATTAGCCAGCACCTGGTGTTTGCGGGGCAACTTGCCCGTCAGCAGACTAGCGCGGGCTGGGGTACAGATTGCCGTCGGCGTAAAGGCGTTAGTGAAGGCAAAGCCATTGTTACCGAGAGCGTCGATGTTGGGCGTGTGCGCGTGCGGGTTACCAAGGCACCCAATCGTGTCGGTGCGATGCTGGTCGGTCATGATGACCAGGATGTTGCGGACATTTTCCGGGATCGTGCGCCCGGGCGTTTCTTGTGTTGACATTGCTCGTTCTCCCGTCAAGTCCTTCAGTTGCCCATATCTTCCAGTTGCTTACCTTTGGTCTCCTGCAGGTAACGCTGGGTGAAGACCACCGCCAGCACGCCAAACACACAGTAGATCCAGTAAGTTCCCGCCGGCGACCACGCCACCAGGTAGGGGAAGAGCAGGACCACGAGGAAGTTGACGATGAAGTCCGTACCCGATGCCATCGACATTGCCGTTCCGCGAATCTGGTTCGGGAACATCTCACCCATCACGATCGAGAAAATCGGGCCCCATGACGATGTGAAGCCCAGCAGGAAGCAACACAGACCAGCGATTGCAAGGAATCCAAGCATCGGGTTGGATGCGATATCGACCTGACCGTCCCTGACTGGCGCGAAGGTAAAGACGCTCGCCACCAGCGCCAAGGAGCAGAAGATCAACGTTCCACCCCAGACCAGCATTCGCTTGCGTCCCACGCGGTCGACCAGCAGAATGCCCGCCGTCACCCCCACAATCTTAAAGCCCGTCAGGATAAGCGTCTGGATGAAGGCCATGTCCTCCGTGAAACCGACCGCTTCAAAGAGGGTATTGGAGTAGAAGAAGATGCCGTTCGTACCCGTGAGTTGCTGGAATGCCGCGATTGCCATTGCCACCAACACCAGGTTGCGATATTGGGAGCTCATGACAGCGCGCATGGTCATCTTGGTGGTGCCCTCATCGCCGAGCGAGTTCCTGATCGCCGCGATTCGATCCTCTACATTCACTTCACCTGTCACCTTGGCAAGGACAAGGGCCGCGTCGGCATCGCGTCCCTTCGACACCAAGTAACGCGGCGACTCTGGGATCAGCGGCATCAGGATGGAGTAGAACAGGGCCGGAATAAGCAGGCACAGGAACATCCATTGCCATGCCTTCAGTCCGAGAGCTAGCGTCTCCGACGACGAGCCGGCAGCGTGTGAGACCAGGAAGTTGATCGTTCCGGCGAAGAATAGACCGAGGATGATGGCTAGCTGGCGAAACGCGATGAGTCGGCCGCGGATCTGTGCCGGTGCGATCTCGGCAACGTAACCAGGCGCGACCGTCGTCGCGGCGCCAAAACCGATGCCACCCACGATGCGGCACAGGAGAAGGAAGAAGTACCCGCCAAGCCACGGGCTGAACGCACCGAGGATTGCTTCGAACAGAAGGAACGGGCCAACAAGCAGAAGGACCGTGCGACGGCCGATCTTGTCGGATAGGCGACCGGCAAAGAGAGCGCCGATAATTCCACCGATAATACCAGTAGCTCCGGCGACACCTTTGGCTAGGTCTCCGAGCTCAAACTCCGTGCCAACTGCGCTGATGGCGCCGTTGAGAACCATACCCTCAAAACCGTAGAAGAATGGACCGAGAGTCACGACGAGCGCAAGAAATGTCGCGTAACGGTAGGCCCGTTTTGCAGATGGTGTTGTCTCCATTGTTGCTCCCCTTTGAGCTGTTGTCAGATACCGCAAGGATAGAGACTCAAGATTTCGACCATTTGCGGGCCAAAAAGATCGGCCGTTTTGTGTTATGTCTCACTTTTACCAAAGCTGGTTGGTGCGTGTCAGGCCGGCTTGGGTGCCCCCTGTAGCTAACTGGTGAATCTGAGAGCTTTCATCGCGAAAATCGGCCTTTCCGGCGCCAAACTCACCAGTTAGTCACGAATTCGGCCCTTGCCACGGCGATCCAGCCCGCCCCAGACCAGAACTCGGCCCCGGGAAAACCTTTACATCACCGCGTGGCGTGATGTACCCTTTAGGAAAACGATTACCCGTGGTTGATGTCACGACACCGACGTCCCGACACCAACCACGGTCGACCCAGACTTGCAACGGAGCAGACATGGCCATCACCATTCGCGACATCGCCCAACGAGCAGGCGTCTCAGTCGCCACCGTCTCGCGCGTGCTCAACCGCACGAAGCCCGTCACCCCCGCCGTCCGCGAAGCAGTCCTCGCCGCCGTGAGCGACCTCGACTATGTTCCCTCCCGGATGGCCCAGAATCTGCGAAGTTCGCGCACCCACACCATCTCCTTCATCCTCTCCTCAATCGAAAACCCCTTCTTCCCCGAGCTCATCGAGCGCGTCACCCAAACAGTCAGCCCCTTCGGCTACGATGTCCGCGTCTCAATCGCCTCCTCCCCGCTTGCTCACGTGGTCGCCCTCCACAAGCAGAAAGCCTTCGACGGCGCGCTCGTGGTCGGCGGCGACCCTGACCCCGAGTCACTGGAATACATCAACACCAACCCCATCCCGATCGTCGCGATCGACCGATCACTCGGGCCGCATATCCCCGTCTTCACCGCGGATAACGGCCAAGGCGCTTTCGAGTGCACATCCCACCTTCTTTCCCACCCCAACGCCGGCCATATCCTTCACATTCAGGGCCCCGCCCATCTGCCGATCTGCCAGGATCGCGAGGCGGGTTTCTTACGCGCGCTCGACGGGCGGAATGTCGCCGTCGTCGACGTCGAAGGTGACTTTACCGCCGAGTCCGGCCGGGCCGCACTAGACAGCTACCTCGCCGAGCACGCCGGCGACGCCACCCCCAGCCCCTCAGCCCCGCTGCTCGTCTTCGCAGACAACGACCTCATGGCGATAGGCGCCATGTCCGCCGCGGCCACGCGCGGTTTCACCCCGGGCCTCGACATCCTCGTCGCCGGCTTCGACGGCATTGACCTCGCCCAATGGGTCACGCCGGCGCTGACTACGTACAACCAACCCATCGCCACCATCGCCGCGGCGGCCGTCAACAAGCTCCTCGAGCTGATCAACGGCGCAAACACCGACGGCGAGATCGTCGAGTTCGAAGGCGAGCTCGTCGTTCGGCAATCCTCTGGAGGTAACCATGACTGATCCCATCCTTGTGCTGGATCATGTAACGAAACGATTCGGCCCGGTCACCGTGATCGACGACGTCACCATCCCGGTCACGCCGGGGCGTGTGCGCGTGCTACTCGGCGAGAACGGCGCGGGCAAGTCCACGCTCATCAAAATGATGGCGGGAATCTACCAGCCCGATGGCGGGCGAATCCTCGTCGACGGCAAGGAAGTGACCATCGCCGACACAAAGGCCGCCGAAGCGCTCGGCATCGCCACCATCCACCAGGAACTCAACTTGGCGCCGAACATGTCCGTGGCGGAGAACATCATGCTTGGCCGCACGCCGTCGAGGGGAGGAATCTTCAACAAGAAGGCCACCTTCGATGCCGCGCGTCGGGCACTGGACATGATCGGTCTCGACGTCGACCCCGCAACTCCCGTCGGTAAGCTAGGCGTGGCCAAACAACAGTTGGTCGAAATCGCGAAAGCGCTCAGCCAGGACGCGCGCCTGCTCATCCTCGACGAGCCGACCGCCTCCCTCACCAAACCCGAGATCACGGCCCTATTCCGCGTCATGGAGGACCTGCGCGGAAAGAACGTGGCGATGGTCTTCATTTCTCATCACCTTGACGAGATTGCACAGATCGGCGACGACATCTCCGTGTTGCGTGACGGTCAGCTCGTCGGCGAACTACCCGCCGCCACGGAGGAACCGGAGCTCGTTCGCCTCATGGTCGGACGTTCGATCGACAAGCAGTACCCGCGCGTGGCCTCCTCTCCCGGCGAGGTGCTTCTCGAAGTCGACGGCCTCACCCGCGCCGGCGCATTCTCCGACGTCTCGTTCAAGGTTCGGGCGGGCGAAGTGCTCGGCGTTGCGGGCCTCGTGGGCGCGGGGCGCACCGAGGTCCTACGCGCCATCGCCGGCGCGGACAAATACGATTCCGGCTCGGTCCGCGTGGGCGGTAAACCCCTCCCCCAGGGCTACCTCGACGCCGCCATCAAGGCCGGAGTTGGGCTCGTCCCTGAAGACCGCAAGGCACAGGGCCTCGTGCTCGGCGCGTCCGTCAACGAGAACATCGGCTACGCCACCCTCACCTCTACCGCCACATGGGGCCTTGCCGACCTCGCCGGCCAGCGCAAACGTGGAACTGAAACGGCCCAACGCCTGCGCGTGCGCATGGCCTCCATGGACCAGCCCATCCGCAACCTGTCCGGCGGCAACCAGCAAAAAGTCGTCTTCGGGCGCTGGCTCATGGCCAACACAAAGATCCTGCTCCTTGACGAGCCGACCCGCGGCGTCGACGTCGGCGCCAAAGTCGAGATTTACGAACTGATCAACTCCATCACGGAACGCGGTGGCGCAGTCGTGATGGTCTCCTCCGAACTACCCGAAGTGCTCGGCATGTCCGACCGCATCCTCGTCATGTCAGCCGGCAAAGTCGCCGGCGAGCTGCCCGCACAGGGGGCCACCCAAGACGACGTCATGACCCTCGCCGTGCGCAACAACCGGATCGCACTCAAAGAACAAGACCTTCAAGCATACGACCACCAGGAGAACCGATGAGTAAAACACCAGCCAAGACTCGCATCACGCATTTCCTCGCCGAAAACGGCGCTCTTGTCGGACTCGTCGTCTTGTGTATCGCACTCTTCATCGCAACACCGACGTTCCTCACCACGAAGAACCTGCTCAACATCGGCATCCAGTCGGCGACGACCGCAATCCTCGCCTTCGGCATGACCTTCGTGATCGTCACCGCCGGCATCGACCTCGCAGTCGGTTCGATCGCGGCGCTCGGCGCAATGGTCAGCGCCTCCATGTTCACCAACGTGGGGATGCCCGGCTGGCTCACGCTCGTCATCGGCCTGCTCATCGGCCTGGGCGCAGGCGCAATCTCCGGCCTCGGGGTCGCCTACGGCAAGCTACCGGCTTTCATCGCTACCCTCGCCATGATGTCGGTGGCTCGCGGCCTCACCCTCGTGATTTCCGACGGCCGGCCCATCGCCACAGCCCCCGAGGTTAACTTCCTCGGATCAAACCTCGGACCGATCCCCGTTCCCGTTATCATGCTCGTCGTTGCCGGCCTGGCCTGCTGGTTCATCCTCAACCGCACGGTGCTGGGGCGCTCCATGTACGCCGTCGGCGGCAACCTCGAAGCCGCACGCCTGTCCGGCCTCCCGGTCAAGAAGGTCCTCGTCTCTGTCTACGCCCTGTCCGGACTCTTCGCCGGGTTCGCCGGTCTGCTCATCGCCGGACGCCTCTCCTCGGCCCAACCCGCGGCCGCCACCGGCTACGAGATGGACGCCATCGCGGCCGTCGTCATCGGCGGAGCCTCCCTCGCCGGCGGCGCCGGCAAGGCCTCCGGAACCCTCGTCGGCGCGCTACTGCTCGCCGTCATCCGCAACGGGCTCAACATCCTCAACGTCAACTCTTTCTGGCAGCAGGTCGTCATCGGCTGCGTGATCGCCATCGCCGTCGGCATCGATGTGCTCCGCCGGAAGACCAACTAAACCCGCGCAACGACGCGCAAAGAAAGGAAACGCATGTTCAAGAAGCTCACCGCCATCGCTGCCGCAGCAGCCATGACGCTCTCCCTCGCGGCCTGCAACCGTGACACTCAGGGAGGTGGGGACGCGAGTGCCAGCGGCGACGTCGTCCTCCTCGTCTCCACCCTCAACAACCCGTTCTTCGTGGACCTTCGCGACGGCGCCCAAGAAAAAGCTGACAAGCTCGGCGTCAACCTCCAGGTTCAGGACGCCCAGAACGACGCCTCTACCCAGAACAACCAAATCGACAACGCGATCGCCTCTGGCGCCGCCCTCGTCATCATTAACCCCGTCGACTCCGACGCGGCCGGCCCCGGCGTCGAAAAGCTCAACAACGCAGATATCCCGGTCATCGCCGTCGACCGCGGCGTCTCCTCCGGCGAGCTCGCCACCTTCATCTCCTCCGACAACGTCGCCGGAGGAAGGCAGGCCGCCGAGGAACTCGCCAAAGCCATCGGTGAGCAGGGCGAGGTCCTCATCTTGCAGGGCATCCCCGGTTCCTCCGCCTCCCGCGACCGCGGCCAAGGCTTCGAGGAGGGCATCGCAGCCTTCTCCGGCATCACCGTCGCCGCCAAGCAGACTGCCAACTTCGACCGCTCCCAAGGCCTGGACGTCACCAACAACCTGCTCCAAGCCAACCCTGCCATCAAGGGCATCTTCGCCGAGAATGACGAAATGGCACTCGGCGCCCTCGAGGCCATCGGCGGCTCCGACGTGAAGGTGTTCGGCTTCGACGGTACCGCCGACGCGCTGACCGCCATCGCAGACGGCCGTATGGTCGGAACCATCGCCCAGCAGCCCAAGGAACTCGGCGCCCTCGCCGTGGATGCCGCAGCCAAGATCCTCAAGGGCGAGAGCGTCGAGAAGGAGATCCCGGTCGACGTCGTCTCCGTCCTCAAGTCCAACGTGGCGGACTTCCAGTGAGCGCCATCGTCGTCGTGGGCTCCATCAACGCCGACCTCATGGTGACCGTGGAGCGCCATCCCGCCCCGGGTGAGACGGTCCCCGGAACCGGCGGCACCATCTCTCCCGGCGGAAAAGGGGCGAACCAGGCGCTCGCGGCCGCCCTGATGGGAGGCGACGTCGCACTGATTGGCGCCGTCGGCGAGGACGACAATGCCCACCTCGCCCTGCGTTACCTCAAAGAAGCTGGGGTCAACCTCGAGCACGTGGCCACACGCGGGGACGTGACCGGGCTAGCCGTGGTCGCCGTCGATGCCCGAGGAGAGAACAACATCATCGTCATCCCCGGCGCGAATGGGGAGGTCGACTCCGCAATTCTTGCCGATGCCGCTGACATCATCGAGAACGCCGAGGTGGTGGTGCTCCAGGGGGAGATTCCCGTCGAGACTATCGCTGAGGCCGCCCGAATGACGAAGGGGCAGCTGGTGGTGAACCTCGCGCCGGTCGTTCCCGTCGCACCCGAAGTGTTGCTCAAGGCCGACCCGCTCGTGGTCAACGAATACGAGGGCGAGCTGGCGCTCGAGCTACTCCGGGAAGCCGGGATCGCGGAGGGCACCGACGGCGCAGGCGCGAATGCGGCTGATACGACTGCGGACACGGCTGGCTTCGTAGCGCTCGCCAAAGCCTTGCTCGCAGCTGGAGTGCCATCCGTCGTGATGACGATCGGTGCCGGCGGCGCGGTCATCGCCACGGCAGAGGGCACCGTGACCGTACCGTCGCCCGAGGTGAAGGTAGTGGACACGACCGGGGCGGGCGACGCATTCGTCGGCGCGCTTGCCACCTGCCTCGCCGCCGGTGACTCGCTCGAGGACGCTGCGCGCTTTGCCGTGCGCATGGGCGCGGCGGCGTGCACAAAGGCCGGGGCACAGTCGTCGTATCCGCGCTCGGCCGCGGACCTGCCCCTGGCGTCGTGCCAGAAGTAAAAGGAGGAATCATGAAAAAGGCAGGTCTGCTCAACGCTGAGCTCAACCGCGCGATTGCACGGTTGGGTCATACGGACACGTTCGTCGTGGCCGACTGTGGCCTTCCCGTCCCGGCGAACGTGCCTTTGATCGACCTCGCACTTGTCTTCGGAATCCCGCGCTTCGCCGACGTGTTGGGTGCCGTCCTCGACGAGGTCGTGGTGGAGGGCTTCACGATCGCCAGTGAGACCGGGCATGACGTGCGAAACCTGCTCGACCAGAGCGCGCCCGAGGCGGGGTTAGCTGAGGTCCCTCACGTGGAGTTCAAGCGGCTCGTGGCAGATGCGGCGTTCGTGGTTCGAACTGGCGAGACCACCCCGTTCGCGAACGTGCTCGTCCACTGCGGGGTCCCCTTCTAGCCGCCCATCTAGCCGCCTGTCTAGCCGCCCATGGAACCGTGGGATCGGCGGGGCCGGCGCTAGTTGTCGGCACAACTGGCCGGGGCCAGGTGC
>JALEWQ010000018.1 GCA_022783305.1 Trueperella sp.
GGTGCCCCGAACAGGATTCGAACCTGCGGCCTTCTGCTCCGGAGGCAGACGCTCTATCCCCTGAGCTATCGGGGCCCGGCGATTCGTCAGTCTAACACCGCCAAGCGCGCAGAATCGAATCGTGCGGTGATACCAAATTGGGCGCCCCGCCGGGCGCCGGTATGCTTGGTGCATGACTCCTGAAGAACTTGCTGCCCTTATCCGCGCCTCCCTCGAACAGGCGATTACTGCCGGCGAAGTCAACCTGGATCCGGCCGAGCTACCGGAGGTGAAGGTGGAGCGTCCGCGTAGCCGCGAACACGGCGATTGGGCCACTAATGTCGCTTTGCAGCTGGCCAAGAAGGCGGGCACGAACCCGCGTGCGCTCGCGGAGCTCCTCAAGGCCAGGATAGTGGGCGCGCAGGCGATCGCGGGCGTGGACATCGCGGGCCCGGGTTTTATGAACATCACGCTCAACGCGGCGGCCGCGGGTGAGCTTGCTCGCACGATCGTGGAGGCGGGGGATTCCTACGGGACAGGGAAGGCGCTAGCAGGGTCGACCGTCAATCTCGAATACGTCTCCGCCAACCCCACCGGCCCGATCCACGTGGGCGGCGCGCGCTGGGCGGCCGTGGGTGATTCGCTCTCGCGCATCCTGAAGGCGAACGGCGCCGATGTGGTGCGCGAATACTATTTCAACGATCACGGCGCCCAGATCGACCGCTTCTCGGCGTCATTGCTCGCCCGCGCCCGCGGCGAAGAGGCGCCGCAGGACGGGTACGGGGGCCAGTACATCGCCGACATCGCCCAACAGGTCATCGCCGGCGAGCTCGCGGCGGGTCGCCCGGATCCGACGGGCCTTCCCGACGCCGAGGCGCGTGAAATCTTCCGCGAACGCGGCGTCAACCTCATGTTTGCCGCGATCAAGGCAGAGATGGCTGACTTCCGTGTGGAATTCGACGTGTACTTCCACGAGGATTCCCTGCACGAGTCTGGTGCGGTGGACGCGGCCATCGCGCGCCTGCGCGAGCAGGGCGTGATCTTCGAGGCAGACGGCGCCACCTGGATCCGCACCACGGACTTCGGGGACGACAAGGATCGCGTGATTATTAAGTCCGACGGCGATGCGGCCTACTTCGCGGGTGACATCGCCTACTACCTCGACAAGCGCAAGCGCGGGGCGGACCACGTGGTCATCATGCTGGGCGCCGACCACCACGGCTACATCGGGCGCATGTACGCGATGGCCCGCGCCTTCGGTGACACCGCCGGGCAGGGAGAGAACCTTGAGATCCTCATCGGCCAGCTGGTCAGCCTGGTGCGGGATGGGCAGCCGGTGAAGATGTCTAAGCGCGCCGGCACGATCGTGGTGCTCAGCGACCTGGTGGAGGCCGCCGGCGTCGACGCTGCACGCTACTCCCTGGTGCGCGCCGCGATGGATTCCCCGCTCGAGATCGACCTGGGCCTGATCACCTCCAACACGAACGAGAACCCCGTTTACTACGTCCAGTACGCGCACGCGCGCACCTGCAACGTTGACCGCAACGCGGCCGAGCACGGCGTGCGACGCGACGCATTCGACCCGGCTCTCCTGGACGGGCAGGCCGACGAGGAGCTGCTGGCCACCCTCGCCCAGTACCCGGTGATCGTGGCGCAGGCGGCCGAGCTGCGCGAGCCGCACCGTGTGGCCCGCTACCTGGAGGAGCTCGCGGGCAAGTACCATTCGTGGTACGGCGCCTCGCGCGTCACCCCGCGCGGGGACGATCCGGTCAGCCCCGTCCACGAGGCTCGCCTGTGGCTCAACGACGCCGCCGGCCAGGTGCTCCGCAACGGCTTGGGCCTGCTCGGCGTGAGCGCTCCGGAGAGGATGTAACCGTGGCAACCCGCGCACCAGAGCCGACCGGTCGCCCGGATGGGGTGTGGTCCGTCAACACCGCACGCACCGACTCCGGCGAGCTGGCCGTGGCTGGCGTGCCCGTCACGCGGATCGCCCAAGAGTTCGGTACCCCCACCTACATTTTGGATGAGGACGACATGCGCGGGCGGGCGCGAGCCTGGAAGACGGCGATGGAGGCTGCCTTCGCTCCGCTTGCCGGCGCCGACGTCTACTACGCCGGCAAAGCCTTCCTCTCCAAGGCGGTCGCCCGCTGGATGACGGAGGAGGGGCTTAACATCGACTCGGCCTCCGAGGGTGAGATGCGCACGGCGCTCGCGGCCGGGGTGCCGGGAGACCGGATCGGCCTGCACGGGAACAACAAGTCGGACGCGGAGATAGCGCTCGCACTCGAGTGCGGGGCAGCCCACGTGGTTGTCGATTCCCTGCCCGAGATCGAGCAGGTGGCTCGAATTGCGCGGGCGGCCGGCGTTCTCGCGCCGGTGTACGTGCGCCTGACCACGGGCATCCACGCCGGCGGCCACGATTTCATCCAGACCGCGCACGAGGATCAGAAGTTTGGGCTGTCGGTCACGACGGGCGCCGCACAGGAGGCCATCGCCCGCATCGCCGCCACCGACGGCCTGGAGCTGCTCGGCTTACACTCCCACATCGGTTCCCAGATCCTTTCCACTGACGGCTTCGCCCAGGCCGCGAAGGCCGTGCTTGACGTGCGGGCGTGGGCGAACTCGGAGGGCATCGACATTCCCGAGGTGGACCTCGGCGGGGGATACGGCGTGCGCTACACCGCCGCCGACGCCGCACCGCCCGCCCCCGAAGCCTTCGCCCGGGTGCTGGCTGAAGCCGTGAGCGCCCACGTCGCCGAAACCGGGTTGCGCCCGCCGCGCGTGTCGATCGAGCCCGGCCGTTCGATCGTGGCCCCCGCGATGATGACGCTCTACACGGTCGGCACGATCAAGGACGTGGCCACCGATTCCGGCCCGCGCCGTTACGTCTCCGTGGACGGCGGCATGTCCGATAACCTGCGCCCCGCACTCTACGGAGCGCAGTACACGGCAACCGTGGCGGGCAGGCTGGCCGAGGGCGAGGAGGCGCGTTGCCGCGTCGTCGGCAAGCACTGCGAGTCGGGGGACATCGTGGTGCACGACGTCGCCCTGGCCCCGCTTTATGCCGGGGACCTGCTGGCCGTTCCCGTGACCGGGGCCTACGGGCGTTCGATGGGATCGAACTACAACATGCTGGCGCGCCCCGGCGTCGTCTCAGTACGAGACGGGCACTGCAGGCTCATTCTTCGCCGTGAGACAATCGAGGATCAGCTTGCCCTCGACGTGGGCTAGTGCGAAAGGACGAGATGAGTATCAAGATTGCGCTCCTGGGTTGCGGAACCGTCGGAACCCAGGTGGCACGCCTGCTCCAGGAAAACAACGCGCTGCTTTCGGCGCGTGCGGGGGCCGACCTCGAACTGATCGGAATCGCGGTGTCCAACCTTGGCGCCCAGCGAGACCCGGCGATCGACCGTGGCCTGCTCACCACCGATTCGATTGGCCTCATCGAGCGGGCCGACGTCGTCATCGAACTCATTGGCGGCATCGAGCCCCCGCGCACGCTCATCCGCCACGCCCTTGAGTCGGGCGCGTCGGTGGTCACGGGCAACAAGGCGCTACTGGCTGAGCACGGCCCCGAGTTGTATGACCTGGCGAAGGACAAGCGGGTCGACCTCTACTACGAGGCGGCCGTGGCTGGTGCCGTGCCGGTGGTCTACGCGGTGCGTGAGTCGCTCGCCGGAGATACGGTCAAGGCGATCAAAGCCATCCTCAACGGCACCACGAACTACATCCTCGACGAAATGACCACCAAGGGCCTCTCGTTCGACGAGGTCCTCGCCACCGCCCAGGACCTTGGGTACGCCGAGGCCGACCCGAGCGCCGACGTCGACGGCTTCGACGCCGCCGCGAAGATCGCGATCCTCGCCTCCCTCGCCTTCCACAAGCGGGTCTCGCTCGCCGACGTCCACGTGGAGGGCATCCGCTCGATCACGGCCGAGGACATCGCCGCGGCGAGCAAGAACGGCTACGTTATCAAGCTGGTGGCCACCGCCGCGCAGGCGGGTGGCAAAATAGAGACGCGCGTGGCGCCCTCGCTCGTGCCGCTGTCCCACCCGCTGGCCTCCATCGGCGGCTCCTTCAACGCGGTGGTGATCGAGGCCGAGGCGGCGGGCCGGCTCATGTTCTACGGTAGGGGAGCGGGCGGCGCCCCGACGGCGTCGGCGGTGCTCTCCGACGTCGTCGCCGCCGCGGCGAAGAAGGTGCTCGGCGGGCGTGCCCCGCAGGAGATCGTGCTTGGCCACTCCGAGTTCATGGACGTGGACGAATCCGTCTCACGGTATTTCGTGCGGCTACGGGTGGCCGATATCGTGGGCGTCTTGGCCGAGGTGACGGAGGCGTTTGCGACGGCGGGAGTGTCGATCCGCGCGGTCAACCAAGAGGAAGACGAGGAGCCGGGGGTGGCGGCGCTCGCGATCACCACCCATTCGGCCACGGCTGCTCACATGGCGGCTACCATCGAGGCTGTAGGAAAGATCGACGACGTGCACGAGGTGGTGCGCGTGTTTCGGGTGGAGGACGAATAATGGCTCATCAGTGGCAAGGCCTCATTGGCGAATACCGTGAGCGGCTACCCTTTGCGGAGTCGGATCCGGTGGTCACGCTCAAGGAGGGCGGCACGCCGCTCGTCTACGCGAGGGCGCTGTCGGAGAGGCTGGACGCCGAGGTATACGTCAAGGTTGAGGGCGCCAACCCTACCGGATCGTTTAAGGACCGCGGCATGACCACCGCGATCTCGCAGGTGTTGCAGACGGGCGTGGAAGTGGTGGCCTGTGCCTCCACCGGCAACACCTCGGCCTCCGCCGCCGCCTACGCGGTGGCGGCCGGCTTGCAGTGCGCCGTCATCCTGCCGGCGGGCAAGATCGCCGCGGGAAAGCTCGCCCAGGCGATCGTCCATGGCGCCCGCCTCGTGGCGGTGGACGGCAACTTCGACGACTGCCTGACCATTGTCCGCGAGCTGACGGACGCCCACCCGGTGGCGCTCGTCAACTCGGTTAACCCTTACCGCCTTCAGGGGCAGAAGACAGCTGCCTTCGAGATCGTGGATGAGCTCGGCGACGCCCCAGACATCCACGTGCTGCCCGTGGGCAACGCCGGCAACATCACGGCCTACTGGATGGGCTACAACGAATACGCGGGCCGCACCACCCTTGCCTCGCTCGACGATTCCGCCCTCCACATGGAGGCGGTGGCCACGAAGGTGCCGCAGATGTGGGGAGTGCAGGCGTGGGGGGCTGCGCCGCTGGTGCTCGGGCACGTGGTTGACCAGCCCGAGACGATCGCCACCGCCATCCGGATCGGCAATCCGGCGTCGTGGAAGTACGCCGAGGCCGCCCGCGACGACTCGCGTGGCTGGATCGACCGCGTGCATGACGAACAGATTCTGGCGGCGCAGAAGATCCTCGCCGCCGAGGTGGGCGTGTTCGTGGAGCCGGCCTCGGCGGCGTCGGTGGCCGGGCTCCTTCAGGCCGGTGAGCAGGGCAAGGTGCCTCACGGTGCGAAGATCGTGTGCACGGTGACGGGCAACGGCCTGAAGGACACCGCCACGGCGCTGGGCGATATGGAACTCGACTTGACGCCGATTGAGCCGACCACGCAGGCCGCCGCCCGGGTCCTGGGGCTGTCATGAGGATTGTCAAGGATACGGCGCGGGTGCGGGTGCCGGCGTCCTCGGGAAACCTCGGTCCGGGCTTTGACTCGATGGGCATGGCTCACGACGTGTGGGACGAGGTCTCGGCCACGCTGACGACGGGCCCGTCGAAGGTGCTCGTGGTGGGCGAGGGGCACGATACGCTCCCGAAGGACGACTCCCACCTCATCATCCGTGTCATGCGCGAGACCTTTGAGTGGGTGGGTGCGCCCGCGGCGGGCATCGAGCTCGTGTGCCGAAACTCTATCCCGCATGGCAAGGGGATGGGTTCCTCGGCCGCGGCGATCGTGGCGGGCGTCATGCTTGTGCGGGAGATGTTGGGAACGCCGGCGGACTTCACGCTCGAGCGCGTCCTCGACATCGCGGCCACGTACGAGGGTCACCCGGACAACGCCGCGCCTGCGATCTATGGCGGTGCCACCCTGTCCTGGGCCGAGGGTGAGCACTACCGCACGACCCGGCTTGAGGTTTCTCCCCAGGTCAAGACCACGCTGTTGGTGCCGCACGAGGTGTTGCCGACGACGACGGCGCGCGCCGTCCTGCCGCCCACCGTCCCGCATGCCGACGCCGCCTTCAACGCCGGGCGCGCCGCGTTACTGACCCACGCGCTCGCCAGCGAGCCGGCTCTGCTGTTTGCCGCCACGGAGGACCGGATCCACCAGGGCTACCGCGCCGACTCGATGCCCCACACGGCCGCGATGCTTTCCGCGCTACGCGAGGCGGGCTGGCCCGCCGTCATTAGCGGAGCCGGCCCCACCATTCTGGTGTTTGCGCAGGTGGCGCCAGCGATGGCGAGCATTCTCGCACAGCGGGGATTCCGCACGGTGGATTCGAAGCAGGTTGCCGGTGCTCACATTTTGGGGCGCTAGATTTCCCAAAGTGGTTCGGCGCGTGTAAACTGTCAGCTGACGTGATTGGCTGTTAGCCGCGTCAGCGAGGCCCCCGAGGCCCGCACCGCACGCACATGATTCGAGCGCTTTGCGCCGTCGTGCGGAACATTAACCCAGTGATCTCCGGCTTTGTCCCGGATCCGAGGAAGGAACCTCGTGAGCGAAAACCCAACGCCACCCACAGGCCCGATATCGACGATGCGCCTTGCCGACCTGAAAGAGTTGGCGGCCTTCATGGGCCTACAGTTGCCGCCCAAGTCCCGCCGCAACGACTACATCACCGCCATCCGCGAGGCGCGCACCGCCGCTCGCGCGCAGGCGAAGAGCGCCCCGGCCTCCGCGAAGACGGCCACCGCCACGGGCAGTGCTGACACGCCGGCTGCCGAGGCAGCCACCCGTACGCCGGCGCGCCGCGCTAAGACGGCGAAGAACACCCCCGAGAAGGACGCTACCGTCAACCAGCACGGCGATCCGAGCGCACGCCTCGACCTTCCGCCGGTCAAGGGCCGCCCGGCCAAAGAATTGAGCCAAGACGAGAAGAAGGCGGCGCTTGAGGCGCTGGGCGAGGCAGCCGAGCGTCGTGCCGAGGAGCACGCCGATGATGACTCGCGCAACCGTCGCGGCCGCCGTCAGCGTAACCGCAACCGCGGCGAGCGCAACCGCAACCGCGGCGAGCACGAGCAGGATCGTAACGAGCGTAGCGAGCGCCATGACCGCAACGACCGCGATCGCAACGACCGCGAGGAGGACTTCGAGTCGGGTGAGGTGTTCATCCCGGTCGCCGGCATCCTCGACGTCGACGGGAACAACAACTACCTGCGCACCGGCGGCTACCTGCCCGGCAAGAATGACGCCTACGTCTCCTCTCAGATGATCCGCCGCTACGGCCTGCGCCGGGGCGACGCGATTCAGGGCGCGGTGCGCGACGCGTCGGCGGCGGGCAACCGCCGCGGCCGCCAGCACAAGTTCAACCCCCTTGTGGAGGTCACGGCCATCAACGGCATGGACCCCGAGGAGGCGCGCGAGCGGCCCGAGTTCAACAAGCTCACCCCGCTCTACCCGAACGAGATGCTGCGCATGGAAACCACGCAGAAGGCGCTGACCACCCGCGTCATCGACCTCGTGGCCCCGATCGGCAAGGGCCAGCGCGGCCTTATCGTCTCCCCGCCCAAGGCGGGCAAGACGGTGGTCATGCAGCAGATCGCGATGGCGATCGCGAACAACAACCCGGACGTCCACCTCATGGTGGTGCTCGTGGATGAGCGCCCCGAGGAAGTGACGGACATGCAGCGCCTGGTCAAGGGCGAGGTTATCGCCTCCACCTTCGATCGTCCGGCCTCCGACCACACGATCGTGGCCGAGCTGGCGGTTGAGCGGGCCAAGCGCCTGGTCGAGCTCGGCCAGGACGTCGTCATTCTCCTTGACTCGCTCACCCGCCTCGGGCGTGCCTACAACCTGGCCGCCCCCGCCTCGGGTCGCATCCTCTCCGGCGGCGTGGACGCCGGCGCGCTCTACCCGCCCAAGAAGTTCTTCGGCGCGGCGCGCAACATCGAAAACGGCGGCTCGCTGACCATCATCGCCTCCGCGCTGGTGGAGACGGGCTCGAAGATGGACGAGGTCATCTTCGAGGAGTTCAAGGGCACGGGCAACATGGAGCTGCGCCTCTCGCGCCAGCTCGCCGACCGGCGCATCTTCCCCGCGGTGGACCTCAATGCCTCCGGCACGCGCCGCGAGGAGCTGCTGTTCAGCCCGGAGGAGCTCAAGATCGTGTGGCACCTGCGCCGCGCGCTGGGCACGCTCGACCTGCAGGAGGCCTCGGACTACGTGCTGGGCCGCATGCGCAAGACGGAGTCGAACGGAGAGTTCCTCATGTCGATCGTGCGCGGCATGCAAAACGCGGAGTAGGGGCACGGCCGGCGGTGTGACCAACGGGGCACCGCCGGCCACTACCCGCACCCTAGCACTCTGTGGTTAAATTGACCGTCGGCTTCTGGTTCACCGGCTCGCCGGACCCAGGGCACCAAACGATCCAAGGAGAAAGAAATGAAGCAGGGTATCCACCCCGACTACCACGACATTCACGTCACCTGCACCTGCGGCAACGAGTTCGAGACCCGTTCGACTATCCCGGGCGGCTCGCTACGCGTTGAGGTGTGCAGCGCATGCCACCCGTTCTACACGGGCAAGCAGAAGATCCTCGACACCGGCGGCCGCGTGGCCCGCTTCGAGGCTCGCTACGGCAAGCGCACCAAGTAACTGAGCTTTACAGCGCCGGTACAGTGTTATCTGTACCGGCGTTGGCTTTTATCGGCTTCGAATGCGTTGAGAGTGAAGAATAATGAGTGAGTTCCCTGCCGCGCAGGCCGCGGCCGAAGAGTACCACGACATCGAAAAGCAGATGGCCTCTGCGGAGGTGCTGGCCAAGCCTGAGAAGTTGCGCAAGCTGGGGCGTCGCTATGCCGAACTGCGCCGCGTCGTCTCCCGCTACGAGCACTGGCTTTCCGCGTCCACGGACCTGAGCGAGGCGAAGGAGATCGTCGAGCTTGGCGGGGATGACGGGGAGCTGTTTGCCGCCGAACTGCCGCGCCTGCAGTCCGAGGTCGACGACGCCGCCGAGGCACTGCGCGACGCGTTGCTTCCGCGCGATCCCGACGACGGCCGAGACGTCATCCTCGAGGTCAAGGCGGGCGAGGGCGGGGAGGAATCCGCGCTGTTCGCCTCCGACCTGCTGCGCATGTATCAGCGTTACGCCGAGTCGAAGGGTTGGGCCACCCAGATCCTGTCGCACACCGACACGGATATGGGCGGTTACAAGGACGTGCAGATGGCGATCAAGGCCAAGCACGTGCCGGAGGATCCGGCTGACGGCGTGTGGGCGCACCTGAAGTACGAGGCGGGCGTCCACCGCGTCCAGCGCGTGCCGGTCACGGAGTCGCAGGGGCGCGTGCATACGTCGGCCGCGGGCGTCCTCGTGTTTGCCGAGGTGGACGAGCCGGAGGAAGTCCAGGTCAACGAAAACGATCTGCGCATCGACGTCTACCGTTCCTCGGGTCCGGGCGGCCAGTCGGTGAACACCACCGATTCGGCGGTGCGCATCACCCACCTGCCCACCGGCATCACGGTCTCCATGCAGGACGAGAAGTCTCAGATCAAGAACCGCGAGGCGGCCATGCGTGTGCTGCTGGCCCGCCTGCGCCAGGCCCAGATGGAGGAGCTGGCGGCGAAGGAGGCCGACCAGCGCCGTTCGCAGGTGCGCACCGTGGACCGTTCGGAGCGCGTGCGCACCTACAACTTCCCGGAGAACCGCATCGCCGACCACCGCACGGGATTCAAGGCCCACAACCTTGATCAGGTGCTAGCCGGTCACCTCGATGACGTCATCACCTCCCTGCGTGAGAAGGACGAGGAGGAGCGCCTCCAGGCCGCAGCGGACGAAGCCGAGGCGAAGTAAATGTGGGCGCAGGCCATCGCTCGGGCGCGCGCTGAACTGGCCGCCGCGGGCGTCGCCTCCCCGGAGGCCGACGCCCGCTCGCTCGCCGAGTTCGTGGCGGGCTCTCACCCGCACGGTGAGATCTCGCCGGCGCACCTCCTGCGCTACGAGCAGCTTGTGGCGGCGCGCGCCCGCCGGGTCCCGCTCCAGCACGTGGAGGGGAGGATGTATTTTCGCTACCTCGAGCTGGAGGCGCGGCCGGGGGTCTTCATCGTCCGGCCCGAGACCGAGTCGGTGGTGGAGGCGGCGCTCGCCGAGATTCGCCGGATTCCCGACGCGCTGGTGGCCGACCTGTGTACGGGCTCGGGAGCGATCGCGATAGCGATAGCCACGGAGTCGGACGCGCGGGTGCTCGCGGTGGAGCGTTCCGCCGAGGCTTTCGCCTCCGCCGTGGCCAACAACGCCCGCTACGGGAACCTCGTCACGCTCGTGCAGGGGGACGCGCGCGAAGAGCTCGAGGGCTACGCGGGCCAGATCGACGTCGTTGTCACCAACCCGCCCTACGTGGCCCCGTGGCACGTGCTGTCCCCGGAAGTGCGCCAGGATCCGGAGCTGGCGCTGTTCGGCGGCGGGAGTGACGGGCTTGATCTGCCACGCCAGCTCGTGGCGCGCGCCCACACGCTACTGCGAGACGGGGGTATCCTCATCATGGAACACGGAGACGAGCAGGGGCGGGCCCTTCGAGCGGCCGCAACCGCGTGCGGCTTTGTGGACGTCACCACCGGGCGCGACCTCGCAGGCCGGGACCGGTGGCTGCGGGCACGAAAGGAACGTTGATGAAAGTAACGGCTAACGACCCGCGCGCCATCGCTCTGGCTAGCGCGGCCATCGCGCGCGGGGAGGTCATCTGCCTGCCCACCGACACGGTCTACGGGATTGGCGCCGATCCCTTCAACGCCGACGCCGTCACCAGGCTTCTCACAGCGAAGTCGCGCACCCGCGCCAACCCCCCGCCTGTTCTCGTCGCCGAAGGCCAGGCCGAGGACCTCAGCGAGGATATCTCGAGCGCCGCCCGAGCCCTCATGAAGGCCTTCTGGCCGGGGGCAATGACGATCGTCGTTCCCGCCCGTGCCTCCATCGGCTGGGACCTGGGCGAGACGAACGGCACCGTCGCGTTACGCATGCCCGACTCCGCCACCACGCTCGCGCTACTAAGCGCCGTCGGCCCGCTCGCGGTCACCAGTGCCAACCAGCACGGTCAGCCGCCCGCCACCAGCGTTGGCGAGGCGATGAGCCAGCTCGGCGACGCCGTCTCCCTCTACCTCGACGGCGGGTCCGGCGGCGGGGGAGTGGCATCCACGATCGTTTCGGTGGTCGGCCAGCCCACCATCCTGCGCCAGGGCGCCATCGGCGCCGACGCCGTGTGGCAGGCCCTGGCGCCGTGAGAACCTATCTCCTCGTCCTCGTC
The DNA here is from genome assembly GCA_022783305.1 of Trueperella sp. Lineage (GTDB taxonomy): Bacteria > Actinomycetota > Actinomycetes > Actinomycetales > Actinomycetaceae > Trueperella > Trueperella abortisuis. Next base: position 11,415 of record JALEWQ010000018.1, read on the forward strand.
CTCGCGGCGGCGCTGACCTACCTCCTCGTGCCGTTGGTGTTGCGCATCGCGCTGGCAACCGGCGCGATGACGCAGATCCGCGCGCGCGACGTCCACACCACCCCCATTGCCCGCCTGGGCGGGATGGCGATGTTCGCCGGGCTCGTGGGCGCGCTCGCGCTGGCGAGCCAGATCCCCTACCTTCACGATGTTTTCGCGCCGGCGACGGGGGTGTGGGCGATCCTGTGGGGCGGGGCGATCATGTGCCTTCTCGGCGTCATCGACGACATCTGGGAACTGACCTGGTATTCGAAGTTCGCCGGCGAGATCCTTGCCGCCGGCGTCATGGCCTGGCAAGGGGTGCAGCTGGTGACGGTGCCGCTGCTTGGCCTGACGGTGGGCTCGACCCGCCTGACCCTTTTCGTCACGATCATCGCCGTGGTGGTGGTGGCCAACGCCGTCAACTTCGTCGACGGCCTGGACGGGCTGGCCGCCGGCGTCGTCGCGATCGCGGCGTTCGCGTTCTTTGTCTACGCCTACTACCTCACCCGCGAGGTTTCGCCGGGGGACTACACCTCGGTGGCGACGACTGTGCTCGCGGCCCTCGTCGGCAGCTGCGTGGGCTTCCTGCCGCATAACTTCCACCCGGCCAGGATTTTCATGGGGGACTCCGGCGCACTCATGCTCGGCACGGTGCTCGCGGGCGCAACCATCCTGGTCACGGGCCAGATCGACCCTGCAACCGTCGGTGCCCGCCAGGCCCTGCCCGCCTTCATGCCGCTGTTCATCCCGCTGCTCGTGCTTCTCATCCCGCTCATTGACCTCACGTGGGCCGTTTTCCGGCGCGTGCGCCAGGGGCGCTCACCCTTCTCCGCCGACGCCGGGCACCTCCACCACCGGCTCCTGCGCCGGGGCCACTCCCACACGGTGGCCGTGCTCATTTTGTACATGTGGACGGCGATCGCCTCCTTCTCCGCCGTCGCCTACACGATCTACCCTCGCCCGCTGGTGGTCGCGCTCGCCGGGCTCGCGGTCCTCGTCGGTAGCGCGGTCACGTGGAAGAAGTTCGGACGAAGGAGGCGGCGTGCGGCGTAGGCCGGGCCAGCCTGAGACGTCGGCCGGGGTGATCGCGCGGGCAACCTTGGGAGCGGCGGGGGTCGTCGCCGGGCTGGCGGGTCTTGGCGCGCTCGCCTTGCCCTCCCACCGGCTGGCAATCCTGGCGGGTGGCGCCATCGCGGTCCTCATCAACCTCGTCACGTTTGCGTGCAGCTGGCTCGCCTCCCGCTACTTCGCCGGCGCCCTGGGTGCGGCGATGGTTGGGGCTTACGTGGCGAAGCTGATGGCTTTCGGGGCGGCGCTCCTCATGCTAAGGGGCACGGGGCTTGATCTGCGCGTCGTCGTCGGCGTCTTCGTCATCGCGCTCGTCATCTCGCTCGTCGTCTACTCGCTGGCCGCCCTTCACCGGGCAGGACCGCAGGTGGGAGGGCCTTGAGCACTGATCTTGCTGGCCAGGCTGTGGAAGAGACGGACAAAAGTCACAGCAATCTCCGAGCGCGAGCCGACGAACATGGGTTACCGTGGAAGCGAGGAAAACACTCAGGTATAGTGTCTTGGGGTCAACTCGTATCAGAATGGACGCACGTGATCGTGGGCATCGCATAGTTGGGGTATGAACGCACTGTGAATCTTTACGCGCTTGCAACGTTACCCATCTTCCTGGCGGGAGATGGCGAGGGCTTCGTGCCGCCCACCCTCGAGCACGAATTCAACCCGCCCGCGATTCTTTTCGACGGCACGATCTTCGCGATGAACCGCATCCTGCTGGTGCGCCTCATCGCCGCATTTGTGCTTGCTTTCATCCTCATCTGGTACGCGCGCAACCGCAGGCTCGTGCCCAACCGCCGTCTTGCCGCCATCGAATCCCTGCTCGATTTCTCCAAGGTGCAGATCGGCGAGGAGATCATCGGCAGGGAGCGCGCACACCAGTACCAGCCGTTGATCATGACGGTCTTCCTCGGCGTCCTGTTCATGAACCTCACCGGCGTCATCCCCGGCCTCCAGATCGCGGGCACCTCGCTCATCGGGATGCCGCTGATCTACGCTATCTTCGCCTACCTCGGCTTCATCGTTGCCGGTATCAAGGCGCGCGGAGGCGGGCGTTTCTTCAGGGAGCAGCTCTTCCCGCCGGGCGTGCCGTGGCCGATCTACTTCATCATGACGCCGATCGAGTTCCTCTCGACCTTCGTGTTGCGCCCCGCCACCCTCACCCTGCGACTCCTCATGAACCTCGTGGCGGGTCACCTCATCCTCGTCCTGTGCTTCGTTGGAACACACTTCCTCTACTTCACGCTATCGGGCGTGCTCGGAGGGCTGACCGGCACGGTCACCTTCATCGGTGGGCTTGCCTTCATGTGCTTCGAGATCTTCGTCGCGTTACTGCAGGCCTACATCTTCGCGATGCTGACGGCCTCCTACATTTCCCTGTCCATTTCAGAACACTGATACCCACAACAAAAGGAAAGAAAACAATGATCGGAAACATCGCCACCATCGGCTACGGTCTTGCTACCCTCGGCCCTGGCATCGGCATCGGCATGATCGGCGCGAAGAACCAGGAAGCAACGGCGCGTCAGCCGGAGATCGCGAGCATCCTCCGCGTCAACATGTTCCTCTCGATCGCGTTTGCTGAGGCGCTGGGCCTGATTGGCTTCGGTGCCGGTCTCGTCTTCGGTGCGTAAGCATGCCTGAGACGATTCTTGCTGAGGGCAGCCTCTTCAACCTGCTCTTTCCTGCGCCGCCAGACCTCATCTTTGGAACCCTGGCCTTCGTGCTCGTGGCCGTGGCGGTCTACAAGTTCGCCTGGCCATCGTTCGTCCAGATGCTTGACGAACGCGCGGAGAAGATCGAGGAGGGCCTGAAGGCGGCGGAGATCGCTCGGGCCGAGGTTGCCGACCAGCAGGCTCAGCTCGCGCAGGAGATTCGCGACGCCCAGCGCGAGGCCACGGGAATCCGCGAGAACGCCCAGGACAACGCGAAGGCGATCATCGCCGAAGCCCAGGCGAAGGCTCGTAGTGAGGCGGACGGGCTCGTTAGCAGCGCCCAGCGCCGAATCGACGCCGACTCCGAGGCAGCCCTGCGCTCACTTCAGGCGGAGGTGGGCGTGCTGGCCACGGAGCTGGCCGGTCGTATCGTGGGCGAGGCGATTACTGACGAGGCGCTGGCTCGCCGCGTCATCGATCGCTTTCTTGACGACCTCGAGACGATGACCCCCGAGCTGACGGAGGCGGAGTCCTAGGATGCGTGCAGCAAGTCAAGGCGCGCTCGACCGGGCGCGCGAGCGGTGGGAACCGTTCGTCGCCACCCAGCCGGGCAAGGAGATCGATCTGGCCCTCCAGATGTTCTCTATCGTGGATGTCATCAAGGTCTCCTCGGCGCTCACCAACGCGCTCGAGGGCGGCTCGCGAGACGGCGAGTCGCGCGCGCAGCTTGCGCGTAGCGTGTTCGGCGGGCGCGTGAGCGACGCCGTGGTCGACCTCGTGGAGGGACTGGTTCGCGAGGACTGGTCTCAGCGGGACGACCTGCAGCGGGCCATTGAGGCGCTCGGGGTGGACACGATTCTGCTGGGAGCGCGCCGCGAGGGCGTGTTGTCCACGGTGGAAGAGGAGCTCTACCAGACGATGCGTCTGTACTCCGATAACCGCGATCTGCGCCTTGCCTTCACCACGCCGAACCTGCCGGCGGAAGCCCGCCACCGGTTCGCCGAGCAGCTGTTCCACAACCTCCAGCCGTGGACGGTGGCGCTGATCCGGCGCTCCATTGCGCGTGAGCACCACACGATCCCGGGCCTGCTGCGTCGCTACACGTACGCGGCTGCGCGCCTGGCGGAGCACATGGTCGCCGCGGTGACCAGCGCCGTGCCGCTCACGCGCGAGCAGGAGGATCGCCTGGCGCGGATCCTGTCCGCCAAGTACGCCACCGCAGTCAAGATTCACGTCTCCATTGACACGGCCGTCATCGGAGGCCTGCGGATCTACGTGGGTGACGACGTCATCGATGGCACTATCGCCAGCCGACTCGAATCCGTTCGAGGGGCATTTACCAACTGATTTTTAAAATGCGGCATGGGCCGCAAGCGAGCGAAGGAAGATAAATGGCTGAACTGATCAAGCCGGAGGAGATCCGGGCTGCGTTGGACAGCTTTGTGAGTTCGTATGAGCCACCGAAAGCGGCCAGCGAGGAAGTCGGCCACGTCACCCTGACGGCCGATGGTATCGCCCGCGTCGACGGGCTGCCGGGCGCCATGGCGAACGAGCTTTTGCAGTTCGAGGACGACACCCTCGGCTTGGCGATGAACCTGGAAGAGGAAGAGATCGGCGTCGTCGTCCTCGGCGAGTTCGAAGGCATCCGTGAGGGCATGGAGGTGCGCCGCACCGGCGAGGTTCTCTCTGTCCCCGTGGGCGACGGCTACCTCGGTCGCGTCGTGGATCCGCTCGGCAAGCCGATCGACGGTCTTGGCGAGATCACCGGCCTCGCCGGCCGGCGCGCGCTCGAGCTGCAGGCCCCCGGCGTCATGATGCGTAAGTCTGTCCACGAACCGCTGCAGACCGGTCTGAAGGCCATCGACGCGATGATCCCGATCGGGCGCGGTCAGCGCCAGCTCATCATCGGCGACCGCAAGACGGGCAAGACCGCCCTGGCGATCGACGCGGTGCTCAACCAGAAGGAGAACTGGGAGTCTGGCGACCCGAATAAGCAGGTGCGCTGCATCTACGTCGCGGTAGGCCAGAAGGGCTCCACGATCGCGTCGGTGCGTGCCACGCTCGAGGCCCACGGCGCGCTCGAGTACACCACCATCGTCGCCGCCCCCGCCTCCGATTCGGCCGGATTTAAGTACCTCGCCCCCTACACCGGGTCGGCCATTGGCCAGCACTGGATGTACCAGGGCAAGCACGTGCTGATCATCTTCGACGATCTGTCCAAGCAGGCAGAAGCCTACCGCTCGCTCTCCCTCCTGCTGCGCCGCCCGCCGGGGCGCGAGGCCTACCCAGGCGACGTCTTCTACCTCCACTCCCGCCTCCTCGAGCGTTGCGCGAAGCTCTCCGACGAGCTCGGCGCCGGCTCGATGACGGGCCTGCCGATCATCGAGACGAAGGCCAACGACGTCTCGGCCTACATTCCTACCAACGTCATCTCGATCACCGACGGGCAGATTTTCCTCCAGTCCGATCTGTTCAACGCCAACCAGCGCCCCGCCGTCGACGTCGGCATCTCCGTCTCCCGCGTGGGGGGCGACGCCCAGATCAAGGCGATGAAGAAGGTTGCCGGCACGCTGAAGATCACGCTGGCACAGTACCGGGCCCAGGCGGCATTCGCCATGTTCGCATCGGACCTTGACGCGACCACCCGCCGTCAGCTCACCCGCGGCGAGCGCCTCATGGAGCTTCTCAAGCAGCCGCAGTACACGCCCTACGCGGTGGAGGATCAGGTGGCGTCCGTGTGGGCCGGCACCCACGGCTACCTGGACACGATCGAGCTGGGCGACGTTCACAAGTTCGAGTCCGGCTACCTCGACTACCTGCGCCACAACACCAACGTGCTGCAGACGATCGCGCAGACCGGCAAGCTGGAGCCGGAGACGGAGGAGGAGCTGAAGGCGGCTACGGCCAAGTTCCTCGAGTCCTTCACCTCCGCCTACGAGACCCACGACCTGCCCACTGACAAGGTCGATCCTGCCCACAAGTCGCAGGAGCAGATCGTTCGGTCCAAGAGGGGTTAGTAGTGGCCGGCGAACAGCGTATCTATAAGCAGAAGATCCGGGCGACAGAGACGCTCGAGAAGGTCTTCTCCGCGATGGAGCTCATTGCGGCTTCACGCGTGGGCAGGGCGCGCAACCGCGCGCTCGGTCAAGATCCCTATACGCAGGCCCTGACCAAGTCAATTGCCGCGGTTGCCGCCCACGCAGACGAGCACCACCCGCTGCTCAACGAGCGCACCGACACCAATCGGGTGCTCATGTTCGTGGTCACCTCCGACCGCGGTATGGCCGGGGCCTACTCGGCGTCGGTGCTACGCGAGGCCGACCGCCTGCGCGAAGAGCTCGAGGATCAGGGCAAGGAGCCCGTCCTGTACGTCTTTGGTCGGCGCGGAGTGTCGCACTTCAAGTTCCGCGGCGTCGAGCTCGCCGGTTCGTGGACGGGGGAGTCGGACAATCCGAGCGCGGACACCGCGCACGAGATCGCCCGCGAGTTCCTCGCGCGTTTCCTCGCCTCACCCGAGGAGGGCGGGGTGGGCGAGCTTCACGCCGTCTACTCCCGCTTCGAGTCGATGATCAAGCAGCACGTGGAGGTGCGCAGGATGCTTCCGCTCGTCGTCGTCGACGACGACGGCGGGCAGGCCGAGGAGGCTCCGCTGTACGAGTTCGAGCCCTCGCCGCGCCAGCTCTTCGACGCGCTGCTGCCGATGTACGTCGACCAGCGCATCTATGCGGTCCTGCTCATGGCGGCGGCATCCGAACTGGCCTCCCGGCAGCAGGCGATGCACTCGGCCACCGAGAACGCGCAGAGTCTCATCGAGGACTACACGCGCCTTGCGAACAATGCTCGCCAGGCAGAGATCACCACTGAAATCACCGAAATTATCTCCGGCGCGGACAGCCTCGGAAAGTAAGCGCCAAGAAGGAAATGACTATGACAGATACGTCTCAGAAGCTGGCAGATGGCCGCATCATCCAGGTGGTCGGCGCGGTCGTGGACGTCGAGTTCCCGCCGGATGGACTTCCCGAAATCAACTACGCCCTCGAAGTCGAGGTCGCCCTGCCCGAGGATGAGGTGGACGGGGCCGAAGCCACGAAGACGATGGTGCTCGAGGTCGCCCAACACCTGGGCGACAACATCGTGCGAACCATCGCGATGAAGCCCACCGACGGTCTGGTGCGCGGCGCGAAGGTGCGCAACACCGGCGCCCCGATCTCGGTGCCGGTGGGTGACGTGACCAAGGGTCACGTATTCAACGTGGTGGGCGAGTGCCTCAACCTCGAAGACGGCGAGACTCTCGAGGTCAAGGAACGTTGGCCGATCCACCGCACCGCCCCGAGCTTCGACCAGCTCGAGGGCCAGACCAAGATGTTCCAGACGGGCATCAAGGTCATCGACCTGCTCACCCCGTACGTCCAGGGCGGAAAGATCGGCCTGTTCGGTGGCGCCGGCGTGGGCAAGACCGTGTTGATCCAGGAGATGATCCAGCGCGTGGCCCAGGATCACGGAGGCGTGTCCGTCTTCGCCGGCGTCGGCGAGCGTACCCGCGAGGGTAACGACCTCATCATGGAGATGGAGGAGGCCGGCGTCCTGGACAAGACCGCTCTGGTCTTCGGCCAGATGGACGAGCCGCCGGGGGTGCGTCTGCGCATCGCGCTGTCGGGCCTGACGATGGCGGAGTACTTCCGCGACGTGCAGAACCAGGACGTTTTGTTGTTCATCGACAACATCTTCCGCTTCACGCAGGCGGGTTCCGAGGTCTCGACGCTGCTGGGCCGCATGCCCTCCGCGGTGGGCTATCAGCCCACCCTGGCTGACGAGATGGGCGCACTTCAGGAGCGCATCACCTCCACGCGCGGTCATTCGATCACCTCTCTGCAGGCGATCTACGTGCCCGCCGACGACTACACCGACCCGGCCCCGGCCACGACCTTCGCCCACCTGGACGCGACCACGGAGCTTTCCCGCGAGATCGCCTCGCGCGGCCTGTACCCTGCTGTCGATCCGCTCGCATCGACGTCGCGCATCCTCGACCCGCAGTACGTGGGCCAGGCGCACTACGACGTCGCGACGCGCGTGAAGTCGATCCTCCAGAAGAACAAGGAGCTGCAGGACATCATTTCGATCCTCGGCGTGGACGAGCTCTCCGAAGAGGACAAGATCACCGTTGCGCGCGCACGCCGCATCGAGCAGTACCTCTCGCAGAACACCTACACCGCCGTGAAATTCACGGGCGTGGAGGGCTCCACGGTTCCGATTGACGAAACGGTCGAGGCTTTCCGCCGCATCACCGAGGGCGAGTACGACCACATCCCGGAGCAGGCGTTCTTCAACATCGGCGGCATCGAGGACATCGAGCGCGCCTGGGCGAAGATTCAGGCCGAGTCATGAGGCTAGAGATCGTCACGCGAACCGGGGCCCTCTACGAGGGGGAGGTCTCCGAGCTCGTCGTGCCCGCGTACAACGGCGAGATGGGGATTTTGCCCGGTCACGCGCCGGTCATGGCGGTCATCTATAAGGGCACGGTCCGCGTCGTCGAAAACGGCCAGCCCAGGTCCTTCAAGGTGGGCAACGGCTTCATGACGGTCGACCAGGATGACATCACGGTGGTCGTCGAGGATTACGACGACGCCGAGGCCAACGCCAAGATGTTTCAGGAACTCGGCGCGGAATAGGAGCGGGTTGACATGGGCGAGGGCGGCATCTGGTGGATCGTGACGATTCTTGTGGTGCTCGCGCTCGCCCTTCTTCTCGCCTACCTCTTTCGGATCCGTTACCTGCTCAACCACGAGGCATCCATCCAGGTCTCGGTGCGTGGCGAGGATGGTCGGTGGCACAACGCGATCGCGATCCTCGGCCCCGACTCCCTTGACCTGTACTCCACCCGCTCGGTCGTGCTTGTGCCGAAGGTGCGTTGGGCGCGCAAGACGATGAGTTTCGAGGTACACCGCCCGCGCGGGGGTATCAGCGTGGTGACCATCCTCATGCCGGGCATTCCCGGCGGCCCGGGCGACAGCCGGCGCGTGGCTTCCAGCCCAGAGGAGATGGCGGCGTTGCTGTCCTGGATGGACTCCTCGCGGCCGTCGGCGGAGCCGACGCTGGGATAGTCGCTCTGCTAGGCTGGTGCTTCCAGCGAAAGGAAGCTCGTGCGAATCGTCATTGCGACATGCTCTGTTGACTATTCTGGACGCCTCGACGCCCACCTTGAGCCCGCCAAGCGGGTGCTCATATTGAAGGCCGACGGGTCCGTGCTCATCCATTCCGACGGCGGGTCCTACAAGCCGTTGAACTGGATGTCCCCGCCCTGCGTGATGCGCGTGGAGGAGCCAGACGAGGCGGAGGCCGCGCGTGGGATCACCGAGAATTGGCGCGTGGAGCACGCGAAAATGGACGACGCGCTGGTCATTCACATCCACGAGATCCACAACGAGATGATCGAGGATCTGGGGATCGAACCTGGACTGCTTAAGGACGGGGTGGAGGAGCACCTCCAGCGCCTGCTCGCCGAGCAGACTGAGATTCTGGGCGCCGGCACACAGCTGGTCCGGCGCGAGTATCCCACCGCCATCGGTCCGGTAGACCTGCTGGTCACGGACGCCGAGGGGCGTCACATTGCGGTGGAGGTCAAGCGCCGCGGCGGGGTGGACGGCGTGGAGCAGCTGACCCGCTACCTCACGCTTCTGGAGCGGGATTCGACCTTGCGTCCGATCCGTGGCATCTTCGCCGCCCAGGAAATCAAACCGCAGGCGCGCGTGCTGGCCGAGGACCGCGGCATTGAGTGCGTGGTGCTCGACTATGACGCGATGCGTGGGGTGGACCGGCCCGAGGATCGGCTCTTCTGATGGCCCGGCGTCGTAACAAGTATCAGCGCGAGGTTCAGCCGCTCGACCCGGATCGCCTCATGAACTACACCCATTACGAGACGGCGGACAACGGGATGCAATTCAAGGTCCACAAGATCCGGGCGGGGGTGAAGGAGTACGTGTGCCCCGGGTGTAACGGCATCATCATGGTCGGCGAGGCACACGTGGTGGCCTGGACGGAGGACAGCTGGTTCGGCGCTCGAGCGGGTCAGGAGGCGCGTCGGCACTGGCATGAATCGTGTTGGAAGGCGAAAGGGCACCGCGCCGCGGGTCTGTAGTGGTAGTTTGGAAACATGATTGCATATCGTAGAACTGGACCCATTTCAGATCTTCCGCTCGTCCTTCTTCATGCGTTGCCGCTTGATTCGACGATGTGGGACGCCGTGCGCGGCGAACTTGCAGACATCGATATCCTGACGTTTGACGCCCCCGGCTTTGGCGACTCCGCCTTGACGGAGGAGTTCACGGCGGGCGAGCCGAGCCTCAAGACCTTCGTGGCCGCGATGAAGGCGCGCCTGGACGAACTGGGGATTAAGCGTATCGCCCTGGGAGGGCTGTCGATGGGAGGTTCGGTCGCGGCCGAGTTCACCGTGACCCACCCGGAGCTCGTGGCCGGCCTGGCCCTCATGGACACCAACATCAACTCGGACAACGACGAGCGTAAGGCGTTCCGGCGCGAGGCCGCGGACAAGGCCGCCTCGGGTCAGGGCTATGAGACGGTCAAGGACTGGACCACCACGATGGTCGCCGCGGATGCCTCGGACGAGGTGCGCGCCTCGCTGGACGCCCGCTTCCGCGCCCTGCCCAACGAGGGCCTGGCCTGGATCCAGCGGGCGATGGCCAACCGGGAGGATCGCACCGACGCGGTCGCCTTGGTCGAGGGGCCGGTCTACTTCGTGCGCGGCATGGAAGATCCGACGGCGTCGATGGAGGGCTACATGAAGCTCGCCCTGCGCGCTGATCAGCCGCGTATCAAGGAGATCCCCGGCGCGGGCCACTTCTCCGCGGACGAACGCCCGGCCGAGTTAGCCGCCATCCTGCGCGACTTCTACACGCACGTGACCCGTTAGCAGCCGGCGGTTAAGGGCCGGTGAGCCGTCGTCGTGTCAAAAGAAGATCATTCCGATTCCGAGGGATATCGACACGGCGGCGGCTACGGAAACGCCGATTGCCCATACGTTGCTGTGCCGGCTTATGGGGTCACCCAGTCCGGTCGGTCGTGAAAATGTAGGCCGATCAAGCTCATCATTGATCGCTTTGGCGACCTCGGATGCCCTGCGCACGAGGGTCCCGCCATGTTGCCAGGGCACACTCTGTAAAGCGTAGTCCGCATGCTCATAGCCCTGGCCGAGCTGGGCGTGATGGTAGGCCTGGGCGAAGTCCGCCCGATGGGCCCCTCCAGCTCGGGGAACAACACCTCTGACGTGCACGCGCTCGCCAGCCTGATCGATAAGAACCAAGCTCGATTGAACGGTTGCTCCCTTTAACTGCGACCACGGAATCGAGACGACCGTGGCGTAGTTGTCAACGACGATGCCGGACGTCGTTATCCGGAGGCGGGGTAGGGCGAATAAGACCAAGCCTGCGCTCAGGCCGCCGATCGACAGTAGCGCCGCGGGCACAGGGTCAGAGGAAGCGACAAAACCTACCAGGCCTAACGCCGCTGCCACGATGACGCTGGCACAGAGGTTCTTCCAGGTGGGCTGAGATCTGATGGTGGCGCCCCGATCCATTATCCCTTCCTCGGCGCCAGAAGTGAGGACATTGGCGGCTGTAACCGTGGAGAATTTGGCATACTCACCCTTCCGTGGAGGGGCCGCCCTCCGCGGTGCCCGCGCCCGCCTCGGCCTTGTCTTCGGCCGAGCCGATGATCTCCTCGAGCGCGATGGAGCGCGAGGATGAGGTGAGGATCGCCCGCACATCCTCGAGGTAGGACTGGAGGGAGTTGCGCTGTTCGCGCAGGGAGGCCACGTGCTCCTCGGCTGACTTACGCTCGCCGTCGGCCGCGCTCTGCGCGGCGGCGCGGATGCGGTCGGCCTCCTCCCGGGCGGCCTCCACGATGGCGGCGGCCTCCTGGCGCGCCTTGGTGAGGATGTCGGCGGCTTCGGTGTTCGAGCTGCTCGTGAGCTCGTCGGCGCGGTGGGTGGCCTCGACCACGCGGGCCTCGGCGTCCTGCGCCTCGTGCTCGGCGGCCTGGACCATTGCCTCGGCACGGGCGCGCAACTCGGCGGCCTTCTCGTTGAGCTCGCGGGCGGACTCGGCGGCCTTGGCCGCGATGTCGTTCTCCGCATCAGCCCGCATCTTCGCCACCTCCTGGGCGACTTTGGAGCGTAGCTTCGTCATTTCTTCTTCCGTCTGGGCCCGCAGCGTGGCGGCCTCGTGCTCGACCTCGGAGCGCAGGGCGGAGGTGTCCTTGTCGGCGAGGGTGCGCAGTCGGGTGGCCTCACGTTCGGCGGAGGAGACCATCTCGTTGGCGGTGCGGCGCGTGGTCTCGGACAGGGTGGCCGCTTCGGCCTCGGCCTTGGTGCGCATGGTGGTGGCCTCCTGCTGAGCGCGCTCGAGGGTCTTCTGGCTGTCGGATTCGGCGCTGTTACGCAGCTGGGCGGCGCGAGCCTTGGCGTCGGAGACCAGCGTGGCGGCGTCCTGACGGGCGCGCATCATGAGGTCGAGTGCCTGCTCCTCGGTGGAACGCAGGAGGCGTTCGACCCGCGAGCCGAGGCCCGAATAGGACGGGCGCTCGTTTTCCCGCAGCGCGTCCTGAGCCTCGGTCAGCTCGGCCGAGAGCTGGAGGATCTGCGCGTCGAGGCGGGAGACGTGATCCCGCGTCTGCTCCAGGCTCGTTTCCAGCTGGGACACTCGTTCGTCGACCTGCGCGCGGTCGTATCCGCGCATGACGACTGGAAATTGGTCGGTCACATTGGCTCCTTGATCGGTTTTCTCTCCCTACAGCGTAGTGCCACCGCGCCGTCGAGTCACTCACACTACGATGATTTTATTACCTATGTCAGGATAGTGTTACACAATTGTTATCAATGACTACTGGATGCTGAGGAACTGGTATGAAACGGATTGGGGGCCTGCTTCTGGTCATCCTGGGCTTGGCGGTGGCTGGCTTCGGCGTCTTCCGGGCGGCCACGGCTGAGGATTCGGCCGTCGTGTCGGTGACGGTTCCGGGTGGCGAGTCGCAGTTCATTTACACCGCGCCTGGCGTTCTGTCGCTGGTTGACGACGCGGTGAGCGTGACCCTTGAGGGCAAGGGCACCGTCCAGTGGGCGTTGGCGACGACGCTCGACGCCCAGGCCTACATCGGCGATGCGCCGGCTACGGAGGTGACGGGCCTACAGACGTGGCAGGCCGCGACGTCGGAGACCGTTGCCGGCACTGAGGAAGCCCGCGCCGCGATTGATGAGGCTGCGGCCGGGGAGGGTGGCTTCACGATCACCGGCTCTGACCTGTGGCTCGAATCCGGTTCGGGGGAGGGCAGTGCGGAGGTCGATCTGAGCCCGGATACGCGCTTCCAGCAGTCCCTCATCGCGACGACGTCGACCGGACAGGCTCCGGACCTGACGCTCACGTGGAAGCGCTCCTTGACCACCACGAACCCGGTGCCGATCATCGCGATCGGTGTGCTGGCGTTCCTCATCGGGGTGCTGCTTCTGCTCAGCTACCACCAGGCTCGCCAGGCACGCCGGAGCGTGGAAAACACCTATCGCGAGCGCCGCGAACGTTCGGAGGCTGAGACGAGCATCATGCCGAGGATCGGCACGCGCGGCCGTTCGGCTGAGTCCGACGCGCGTCAGTGCGCGAGTGAGGCGAGCGGCGGTGCGTACGGGGCTGGCATCCTTCCCGCGGCGAACCAGGAGCTACGCGAGCGAGAGTTGAGCGACGCCGACCGCGTCGTGCTCCCGTTGGCGGATGAGGAGCCTGAGGAGAGCACCGACGACGTCGTCGAGCCTGCAGATGCGCCGGCCGAAGACGAGCAGGCGCCCGTTGGGAGCGAGGAACAAGGGCAGGGCGGTGCCGACCAGACTAAGGGTGCCTCTGCCGATGAGCGCGACTGGCGTTCGCTATGGAATTTCAGCTGGGGTACCCCGTTCCAGAAGGGAGACGAGGATGCGTAAGGCGGTGGCGGCGGTGGCCGTGTTGACGCTGCTGGGCGGCTGTACGAGTGAGGCGGCGATCCCGAGCCCGACGAGCGGGAATGCCGCGCAGGTCCTGGTGCCGGATGCGAGGTATGCACAGATTGCGGCGGTAGCCGAAGAAGGGGTCGCCGCGGCGGATGCGAGCCTGAACGCGGACGACCTCGGCTCGCGCATGGGCGGGCCGGCCAAGACCTACCGCACGGCGCAGCTTAAGCTTGAGTCGCTGCTGGGCGATTCCTATAGCCTCGACCCGTTGCTGGTTGACGCGAACGCGACACCGGTGTCCTCGGGCACGGCTTTCCCGCGCACGATGATGACGGTGGTTCCCCCGCGCGACGGAAAGAATCTGACGTCGCTGTCGGTGTGGAGCCAGGACTCGGCGCGCGGCAACTACTACCTGTGGGGCGACGTGTCGTTGTTCCCCGGTGTGGATGCGCCCACGATCGTCTCGCAACTGAACGACGTCGTGGGCTTCCCGAACGTCGACGCCGCGGACTATGCGGTGGACCCGAACGAGGTGCTGGCCGCCTATGTGGCCTATAACGGCACTCGCACCCAGCAGTCGATCGCATTCGAGGCTGAGGATCCACTCTTCCGGCAGATCGCCAACCAGCAGGACACGTTCGTTCAATCCTTGGGCGACCTGGGCACTGCCGCCACGGACTTCTCCGTGGGGGAGGCGGGCCTGCGCGGTGTTTCCACCGATAACGGCGGCCTGGTGATCGTGGGGGAGATGCGCTATTCGATCCGCATCACGAAAACGGCCGACGGCGCGAAGCTGCGCATCGGTGGGCAGATCGGCGCGCTCCACAGCGGCTCCGGGGACAACGCCACACTCGAAATCGACTACCAGGGCGTGGCGAACTACTCGACGACGGTGGCCTTCTACGTGCCGCCGGCCGGCGCCGATGGGACCGTGCGAGTGATCGGATCCGCCGAACCCACGCTGATCAGCGTGGAGAACGTGGCGCAGAACGAGAAGCCGGATCAGGAGTAAGGAGTAACTATGTCGATGTCTTTGGGCGGCGCCGTTGACCTGTCCGTGTTCAACAAACCCGAGCAGCCGCAGGCACCGGGAGAGCCCGTCAGGGGCCCGTGGGTTTTCGACCTGACGGCGCAGGGTTTGCAGGGCGCGGTGACGACGTCGTCGCAGGTGCCGGTGGTCGTCGTCTTTCACTCGACGCACTCGGAGAACTCGGAGACGCTCGTGTCGATTCTCGAGCGGCTCGTCACCGCAAAGTCCGGCCGGATCCAGCTGGCGAAGGTCAGTGTCGACGAGCACGCCGAGGTGGCCCAGTCCTTTGGCGTGTCGGCCGTCCCGGCCGCCGCTGCTCTGCTCCAGGGCCAGCCTGTCCCACTGTTCCAGGGGATGCCGGAGGAGGCCCAGCTGGAGCAGACCCTCGACAAACTGGTCGAAGCCGCCGCCCAGTACGGAATCAACGGCGTGCTCGACAACTCGCAGGCTCCCGCCGAGCCCGAGGTTCCCCCGCTTCACCGCGAGGGCCGCGAGGCACTCGAAAAGGGTGACCTCGCCGCCGCGCACGCCGCCTACACCAAGGCGCTTGCGGAAAACCCCGGCGACGACGAAGCGCAGACAGCTCTGCACCAGGTCGAGCTACTCCAGCGCATCGAGAAGCTGAATCTTTCCGGCGACGTGTCGAAGGTTGAGGCCGTGCTGCGCGAGGCAGGCGCGGCGCCAGCCACCGACGTCGCGGCGCATTTGAAAGCCGCCGACGTCGAGTTCTCCCTCCATCGCCCCGACGCCGCCTTCACCCGGCTCATCGAGGTGGTGCGGGCAACGAGCGGGCAGGACCGCGACGCCGCCCGCGAGCGCTTGCTGGCCTACTTCGACATCCTTGGCCCGTCCCAGGTGGTGACGCAGGCGCGCAAGGCGCTCACCAACGCGCTGTTCTAGGCGTGAGCGCCCGCGCCCGCCTACAGCGTGTACCACACCGCCGCGTTCGGCGGCACGGCGCCGGCGAACGGACGGGACTGGACGAGGATCTTCGCGCCGGCCGGCAGCGGGGCCGCCTCGTCGAAGGTACAGATCACGTGGACATCCTCCCGCCCGTCGAGGCGGGAGACGTAGTGCAGGTGTCGGCCCTCCTCGGGTTCGCTCAGCTCGGCGCGGGCCATGCCGAGGCGCTTGCGCTCGGCCAGTAGCGTGCGGAAGAGCGACAGGGTGGAGGCCGGGTCGGCCGCCTGGACGTCGGCGGCGAGCCGGCCGTACTGTTCGGGTTGGGGTAACCACGTCTGACCGCTGGGCGAGAAGCCAAAGCCGGGGGCGTCGGCCTGCCACGGCATGGGTATGCGACAGCCGTCGCGTCCGGCCTCCGCCCCCTCCGTGCGGAAGAAGGCGGGGTCCTCACGCACGGCGTCGTCGAGCGCCATGTGTTCGGGAAGCCCGAGCTCCTCACCCTGGTAGATGTAGCACGAGCCGGGCAACGCGGCCTGGAGCACGTGCGCCGCGAGCGCGCGGTTGAAGCCTAGCTCGGCGTCCGGTTGGGTGTCGGTGGGGCGGATCCCGTTCGGGCCCTTGCCCGTGACGGGCAGGCCCATGCGAGAGGCCGCGCGCACGACGTCGTGATTGGAGAGCACCCAGGTGGTGGGCGCTCCGACCGAGTCCATGGCGGACAGGGAGTCGGCGATGACGCAACGGTAGGAGTCGACGTCGTAGGGCGCGCACAGGAAGTCGAAGTTGAAAGCCTGGCTCATCTCGTCGGGGCGGACGTAGTTGGCCAGGTCGGTTAGCTCATCGACCCATGCCTCAGCGACGAGCGCGCGGTCCGGACCGTACTCGTCGAGCACGCTTCGCCACTCGCGGTAGATGTCATGGATGCCGGGGCGGTTCCAGTGTGGGGGCCGCGGGGCGTCGCCGATCCCGGAGACCATCGCCACCTCGTAGTCCCAGTTGGGTAGCTCGCGGTCTTTGACGAGCCCGTGGGCGACATCGATGCGGAAGCCGTCAACACCGCGGTCGAGCCAGAAGCGCAGGATGTCGCGGAATTCGGCGCGCACGGCTGGGTTGTCCCAGTTGAGGTCGGGCTGGCTGGAATCGAACAGGTGCAGGTACCACTGCCGGTCATTGGCCCAGGGGGAGCCGGGCGCGTCGGCCCGCTCGCACACCCGCGTCCATGCCGCCTTGCCGAACACCGAGCCCCAGTCGTTGGGGATCTCATCGCCGTCGCGGAACCAGTACAGCTCCCGCTCGGGGCCGGAGGGGTTAGCGAGCGCCGCCTGGAACCAGGCGTGCTGGTCGGAGGTGTGGTTGGGGACCATGTCCACGATGATTCTCAACCCGCGCTCGTGGGCGGCGTCGATGAGCGCCTCGGCGTCGTCGTTCGTGCCGAACATAGGATCGACCCTGCGGTAGTCGGCGACGTCATAGCCGGCGTCCTTTTGCGGGGAGACGTAGAAGGGGCTGATCCAGACGGCGTCGGCGCCGAGGTCCTTGAGATAGTCCAGCTTCGAGATGATTGCGCGCAGGTCGCCGATCGCCCCGTCCGAGGAGGCGAAGGAGCGAGGGTAGATCTGGTAGATGACGGCCTCGCGCCACCACTGGCCGGGGGCGCTTTGAGCGTGAAGGGGCATGGGTGTCCTTAAAGGTGTGTTGGCGGGTTGTCTTAGTGTCGGCTCGTGGATTCTCGGACGATGAGCTCGGGTTCGAACTTCATCTTGCCCACGTTGGCCGGGGTGCCCCCGATCATCGACAAGAGCGTGGAGACGGCGGCCTCCGTCATCGTCTTGATCGGCTGGCGCAGCGTGGTCAGCGGTGGGTCGGTGAAGCTGGCGAACGGCGTGTCGTCGTAGCCGACCACCGATACGTCTTGCGGCACCTGAAGCCCGATCGAGCGGCAGTAGCGGACCACGCCGAGCGCCATGAGGTCCGAGCCACAGATGATCGCGGTGCATCCCGCGCCGATCAGCTGGGAGGCGGCGAACTGGCCGCCCGAGACGGTGTACAGGGTGTGGATGACGCGCGGCTTTTCGTAGGGTAGTAGCTCGCGCATCGTCTCGAGGTAGGACTCGGTCTTGTCCCGTGAGGGGAAAAAGCGGATCGGTCCGGAGGCCAAGCCGATCTTCGTGTGACCGAGCGTGATGAGGTGGCGGATCGACTGGCGGACGGCCGAGGTGTCGTCGGCGGAAAAGTCCGGGTTGGTCAGGGCCGGGTTGGCGCCGTTGATCGTGATGAAGGGAATGCCCAGGTCGCTAATGCGTTCGTAGCGGGCGGTGTTCGCGGTGGAATCGGCGTGCAGGCCGGAGATGAAGGCGAAGCCGGAGACCTGCTGGCTAATCATGGCATCGACGTAGGAATCCTCGGTGGCCCCGCCGGCCATCTGGGTCCCGAGCAGGGGAGTGTAACCCTGGAGCGTCATGAGGTTGGCGATCTGCTGGGTGAACAGTGGGAAGACGGGGTTGGTCAACTCGGGGACGATAATGCCGATCTGGCCGCCGTTGCGTTTGCGTAGCATCTCGGGGCGTTCGTAGCCGAGCAGATCGAGGGCGGCGATGACGGCCTGCCGCGTCTCGGTGGCCACGGAATCCTTGCCGTTGAGGACGCGGGAGACTGTTGCGGTGGACACCCCTGCCTGTGCAGCGATGTCGGAAAGACGAATCTTACGTGCCACGGTATCTCCAAGTCGTCGTTGATCTCATAGAGAGCCTAGCGTCTTTTCAAAAATCTTGCTTGATACTTGCATAAATCGCTGCCCCCGGAAGTGGGTAAACTGCGGAAATGCGCGGTTTTTGCGGCTTCACGCCTCCGCGATTCTTGCATGATGACTGTAAACCCTTGCAAAGATCCTTCCGGGACGTATGATCAAAGACACGCGGAAGGAAGCGAGCAATGAAGCTCACCGTTCTGGTTCGTTTCACCGCATCGCAACACTTAAAGAGGAGAGAAAATGCGAAGGAGCATTGCGCTTATCGCGAGCGCCGGCCTAGCGCTGACACTGGCCGCCTGTTCAGATAACAACTCGTCCGGCTCGGAGACCACCTCCGCTGGAACCCAGACCACCACCAAGGCACCCGCCGGCGGCGGCAAGCTGACGATTTGGACCGACGCCAACCGCGAGCCGGCCTTCAAGATCGCAGCCGATAACTACAAGGCAGACACCGGCAACGAGGTCGAGCTCGTCGTCAAGGAGAACGACCAGATGCGTTCGGAGTTCGCCTCGCAGGCAGCGGCAGGCAAGGGCCCGGACATCGTCTTCGGTGCCCATGACTGGCTCGGCGAGTTTGTCACCAACGGCCTCGTGGCCCCGGTCGAACTCGGCGACAAGGCTGGCGACTTCAACAAGCTGGCCGTCGACGCCTTTACCTACCAGGGCGCCACCTACGGCGTGCCCTACGCCGTGGAGAACCTCGCCATCTTCCGCAACGCCGACCTTGTGGATTCCACCCCGGCCACCTTCGACGAAATGATCGCCAAGGGTAAGGGAGCCGGCACCGAGTACCCGTTCATCATGCAGGTGGGTGCCGACGGCGACCCGTACACGATGTACCCCTTCGAGGCATCCTTCTCCGGCCCGGTCTTCGCGCTCGACGGCCAGAACAACTACACCTCCGAGCTCAACCTCGGCGGCGACAAGGGCAAGGCCTTCGCCCAGTGGCTCTCCGACAACGGCGAGAAGGGCACCGGCGTGCTCGACACCAACATCACCTATGACATCGCGGTTGACGCCTTCAAGTCCGGAAAGTCCCCCTACATCCTCGGTGGCCCGTGGATGATCGCGGACTTCAAGGGCATGAACATCGCCGTCGATCCGATCCCGGCCACCGGCGACAACCCGGTTTCCCCGTTCCTGGGCGTCCAGGGTGGTTTCATCAACGCCGGCTCGGCCAACCAGCTGCTCGCCACCGACTTCCTCGTCAACTACGTCGGTTCGAAGCAAGTCCAGGACAAGCTCTACGAGATCGGCCAGCGCCTGCCCGCTCTGACCGCCTCCGCTAACGACGCGACCACCGATCCGCTCATGGCTGGCTTCGCCGCCGCGGGCAAGGAGGCTCTCCCGATGCCGTCGCTGCCCGAGATGGGCGCCGTGTGGGGCTTCTGGGGCAAGACCGAGTCGCAGATCATCGCCGGCGACGCCGATCCCGCGGGTGTGTGGGACAAGATGATTACTGACATCAAAGCAGAGATGAATAAGTAGCCATCGATGGAGAAGTGCCGGCCAGTCGTCGCTGACGGGCCGGCACTTGTCCTAGGACCGAAGGGGGAACTTTGTCTTCGATGACAGTTCAGTCCGAGGCGAACAAGGGTAGGAAGCAGCGCCGCGAGGAGCTCCGAAAGCGGGACTCGCACGCGACCAACTGGTCGGTTGGCTTCATCACCAAGCTTGTTCTCATGGCATTGGTTAATGCCCTCGGCATCTATATTGTTTTCACCGCGTACACGCTGGGTTCGTGGGTGGTTGCCACCCTCATGCTCATGGTGCTCCTGGCCGTTGACTGGGTGTACTTCTCCAAGCGCACACTTGCCCTGAAGTACCTCGCGCCCGGCCTGGTGTTCCTGTTGATCTTCCAGGCGTTCACGATCGTCTACACCGGCTACATCGCATTCACCAACTATGGCCACCAGCACACCCTTTCCAAGGACCAGGCCATCGACGCCCTCATTTTGCAGAACGCCTTCAAGCGGGTGGAGGGTTCGCCACAGTACCCGCTCGCTATCGTCGAAAAGGGCGGCGAGCTTGGATTCGCCGTCATCGACGACGGCGATCTGTTGGTCGGCACCGCCGACACCCCGCTGAAGAAGGCCTCGGGCAAGACGGAGGGCAACACCATCACCGCCGTCGACGGCTGGGATATCATCCCGGTCTCGAGCCTGGCCGAGCGCCAGCAGGAGGTCATCGAGTTGCGCGTGCCGTTGACGGACAACCCGGAGGACGGCACGATCGGCACCCAGACCGGCTCGACCGCCTTCCAGTTCACCTCCACGCTGCGCTACGACGAGGCGAGCGACACGATGACGAACACCGAGACGGGGCAGACCTACAAGGCCAACGGGGAGACGGGCTTCTTCGAGGCGGAGGACGGCTCCACGCTGAACGTGGGCTGGCGCGTCGGGGTTGGCTTTGACAATTTCGTCAAGGGCTTCTCGGACGGGCGTTACGCCCAGCCCTTCGTCAAGGTCCTCATCTGGAACGTCCTGTTCGCGTTTTTCTCCGTGCTGACCACCTTTGTGCTCGGCATGATCCTGGCGATCGTGATGAATGACGAGCGGATGAAGGGACGCAAGATCTACCGCACGATCATGCTACTTCCCTACGCTTTCCCGTCCTTCATGACGGCGTTCCTCTTCGCGGGCCTCATGAACGCCAAGTACGGCTTCTTCAACGAGATGCTGGGCACGGCGATCCCGTGGCTGACCGACCCGACGATGGCGAAGGTCTCCGTGATCCTCGTGAACCTGTGGATGGGCTTCCCCTACATGTTCCTCATCGTCACGGGCGCGCTGCAGTCTATCCCCGGTGACCTCGTGGAGGCGGCGAAGATTGACGGCGCGAACACCTACCAGGTGTGGCGCAACGTGACCTTCCCACAGCTGATGATTGCCTTGACGCCGCTGCTCATCTCATCCTTCGCGTTCAACTTCAACAACTTCAACCTGATCTACATGTTGAATGGGGGAGGTCCGTCGATGTCGGACGCGTCGGTGCCGGTTGGACACACGGATATCCTCATCTCCATGGTCTACAAGATTGCGGGCCTGACGGGCGAGGCGCTGCCGAACTACGGCCTGGCCGCGGCCATGTCGCTGGTGATCTTCCTGATCGTTGGAAGCGTGTCGCTGTACTCGTTCAAGAAGTCGAACTCGCTGGAAGGACTGAAGTAGATGACTGACACTTTGGCACAGCCACAGGCGGGTCAGCTTGAGGTGGCACAAAATAAGATGAGCTTCGGCCGGTGGTTCCGTGAGCTCGGGTTCCGGCACGTGGTGGGCATGATCGCGGTGATCTATGCGGCTTTCCCGATCGTCTACATCGTCTCAGCGGCGCTGAACCCGAATATCTCCACCACCCTCACGGGAGCGAACTCGCTCTTCTCCGATGTCTCGTTTGAGAACATCACCGAACTGTCCGACACCATGTTCTGGACCTGGCTGAAGAACACGTTGATCATCGGCGTGGCGACGTCGGTGGGTACCGTGCTCATGGGCGCTGCGGCGGCCTACGCGTTCTCGCGTTACCGCTTCAAGGGCCGCAAGGTCACGCTCATGTCGCTCATGATCATCCAGATGTTCCCGCAGTTGCTGACCTTCGTGGCCATCTTCCTGCTGTTGACCACCCTGGGTGACATCATCCCGTGGCTGGGCATCGACTCGAAGATCGCGCTGATCGCCGTCTACTGGGGTGGGGCGCTGGGAGCGAACACCTTCCTCATGTACGGCTTCTTCAATTCGATCCCGATGGAGCTCGATGAGGCGGCGAAGATCGACGGCGCGTCTCACTCCCAGGTCTACTGGACGATCATCATGCCGCTTGTCATCCCGATCCTCGCGGTGGTCGGCCTGCTGTCCTTCATCTCCGCGTTCAACGATTTCATCCTGTCGAGGACCATCCTCACCAGCCAGGAGAACTGGACGTTGGCCGTGGGCATGAACCTGTGGGTTGGCGGCAACGACAAGCACTGGGAGTGGTTCACCGCAGGTTCGATCATCTCGGCCCTGCCGATCCTGCTGCTGTTCCTCTTCCTGCAGAAGTACATCGTTTCCGGCCTGACCGGAGGCGCTGTCAAGGGCTAAGGATTCTTTCCTCGCCTTATCCCGGCTCGGCCCCGCGCTCTCGCGCGGGGCCGAGCTTGTTATGTGCGGTGGGACGGGGTGAGGGGCGGCCCGGCGCTACTCGGCCTCAAACGTGGCCCAGGCGCGCACCGGCAGACCGTTCGCCTCGGCAATCTTCGGCCAGCCGATGGAAATGAGCGCCCCGCGCACGGGGACCTGGTCGAGATTGGCCAGCAGCTCGAGCTGGAACAGTCCGAGCCCGAGCACGTGCCGCTCCACGGCCAGATCCCCGGCCGCCGCACAGGCGAGGGCCGGATCAGTGTCGAGAGTCTCGTGCCCGATGCCGATCACCTTTCGCTCGGCGAGTGCGCTGACCGCCTCCTTTGACCATCCTGGCGAGTGAAGCGCGCCGTCGTCGTCGGCATTGCAAAGCGCAGCGCCGTCGGGCCAGCGTTTATGCCAGTCGGAGCGGAAGGCCACGAAACTGCCGGCAGGGATGGGCCCGTACTCGGCCTCGTGAGCCTCGATGTCCGCCACCGTCAGCGCGAAGTCCGGGTTCCTCGCCACCTCCTCGTGCTTGTCAACGACGACGAGCGGCAGCACCGCCTGGTCCACCCCGAAGTCGCGGGCGAGTGCGCCGTTTTGGTGGAAGTGACCGGGGAAGTCGATATGAGTGCCGAACTGGCCGGGGAAGGTCTGGCGCTGGATGCGCAGATTGTATGGCGAATCGAAGTCAAGGATGGTGGTGTTGAGCTCGATCGCGCCGTCGGGCATGCCACCCCAGTAGGGGGAGTTCTCGTCGAGTTCGTGGGTTAGATCCACGCGGGTCAGCTTGAGGTTCCACAAAGACATGGGTATTCCTGCCAATCTGTTCAGGGTGAAGTTGTGTGAGCTAATGGGGCTGATGACCGAGCGTCGGGCGCTAGAGCTGCTCGCGCACCTGCGTAGCGGCCGCCACCAGGTTGCGCAGCGTCTGCTCGGTCTCGGCGTAGGCGCGGGTCTTGAGCCCGCAGTCTGGGTTGACCCACAGGTGGTCGGAGGCGACGTTCTCCAGCGCGGCGCGGATGAGGTCGACCAGCTCGGCGGTCTGCGGCACCCGCGGGGAGTGAATGTCCCACACTCCCGGCCCGATGTCATTGGTGAAGGCGCCCTCGACCGACTCGAGTAGCTCCATGCGCGAGCGCGCGGCTTCCACGGAGGTGACGTCGGCATCGAGACCGGCGATCGCGCCGATGATCTGGTTGAACTCGGAGTAGCACAGGTGCGTGTGGATCTGGGTGTCCTCCCGCACGCCCGAGGTGGCGAGTCGGAAGGCGCCGACCGACCAGGCGAGGTACTCCTCGTGCTCGTCCGCGTCAAGCGGCAGGAGCTCGCGCAACGCCGGCTCATCGACTTGGATGATCGTGATGCCCTTGGCCTCCAGGTCAGCCACCTCGTCGCGTAGCGCGAGGGCGATCTGGTCGGCTACCTCGCGCAGCGGGATGTCGCGGCGCGGGAAGGACCATGCGATGATGGTCACCGGTCCGGTGAGCATGCCCTTGACAGGTTTGCTGGTGAGCGACTGGGCGTACTCGATCCATTCTCCGCCCAGCGACTGGGTACGGTAGACATCTCCCCACAGGATCGACGGGCGCGTGCAACGCGAGCCGTAGGACTGCACCCAGCCGTTGTGGGTGACGGCGAATCCCTCCAGCAGCTCGGCGAAGTACTGAACCATGTCGTTGCGCTCGGCTTCGCCGTGGACGAGGACGTCCAGCCCGATCTCTTCTTGCAACTCGACGACATGCTTGATCTCGTTCCTTAGCACCTCCCGGTAGCCGGCTTCGTCCAGCTCTCCCGAACGCCGCTTGGCTCGGGCCACGCGTAGCTCGCTGCGCTGGGGGAAGGAGCCGATCGTCGTCGTTGGCAGGAGGGGCAGGTCGAGGCGAGCGCGCTGGAGGGCGCGGCGCAGGGCGGCATCCCCTCGGCGTCGATCCTCTGGACGCAAGGCGGACGTCCGCTCACGGACGCTGGAGACCGTCACGCCCTCGGCGCCGGCGCGCTGATCGAGCGCGGCGGTGGAGGCGGCGATCTCATCCGCGATGGCGTCCCAGCCCTCGCGAAGGCCGCGGCCGAGGGTGACGATCTCCGTGACCTTCTCGTCGGCAAACGCGAGCCAGTTGTGCAGATTCGTGTTGAGCGGCTCCTCCCACGCCTCACCTTCGAGGGTGTGCGGGACGTGCTGGAGCGATGTCGTCGTGCTGGCAACCACCGTCGCGCCCGTGGCCCGTGCCCGCTCGAGCTTGTCCCCGGCCTGGCGAAGGTTCGTGCGCCAGATATTGCGCCCGTCCACGACGCCGGCCGCGATCGTCACGCCCTCAGCCTTCGCGCCATCGGGCAGGGTGCCGCGGTCGAGGTCCACGCCGATCGCCTCCACACCCGTGCCCACCAGGGTCTGGAAGGCGGCCGAGGAGTCGCCGTAGGGGACGGCAAGGAGGATGCGTGGGCGGGCCTCGAGCTTGGCAAGCTGGCCGTAAACGGCGGCGGCGAGCTTCGTGAGGCGGGTCCGGTCGGCGGGCAGGTTATCGGTGGCAAGCGCCGGCTCGTCGAGCTGAACCCACGGCGCCCCGGCGTCGTGAAGATCGGCTAGGAGCGCGGCGTAAGCGAGTGCGACGTCGTCGATGCGGGTGAGCGGGTCGAATCCCGGTTCGCTCTCGGTGCCCTTCGCGAGAGCAAGTAGCGTGACCGGGCCGACGACGACGGGGCGCACCGTGTAGCCCGCCTCGGCCGCCTCGGTGAAGCGCTCGACGATCTGGCGGTCGGTGTAGGCGACGTCGGTGGTCGAGTCGATCTCGGGGACGATGTAGTGGTAGTTCGTGTCGAACCACTTCGTCATTTCGTTGGCCGGGTGGGTGGCGTCCCCGCGGGCGGCGGCGAAGTAGGCGTCGAGGCCGTCGAGGTCGGCGAAGCGACCGGGGATGATGCCGGTGAGAAAGGCGGCATCCAACACCTGGTCGTAGTAGGTGTGCGAGTCGGGGATCGCACCCGGATCGGTCAGGCCCAGCTCTGTGAGCCGGGCGTAGTTGGCAAGACGCAGCTGGCGGGTTGCCTCAAGGAACTCCTCCTGGGTGGTCCGAGAAGCCCAGTAGGATTCGAGGGCGCGCTTAAGCTCGCGGTGAGCGCCGATGCGGGGATAGCCGAGAATGGTCGAGGGCAGAGTCATGGAAAGATCCTTTACTGTGTTGAGGTGTGGTTGGTGTTTCTTGGGTGCGGACATGGGGTGAGTCGTTTAGGCATCGTGCTCGTTTGCGACAATGTCCATGACGGCCAGGGCTGGGACGGCCTTGTTGAACGTGTAGAGGTGAACGCCGGGGGCTCCACCGTCGAGTAGTTCGAGGGCGAGGTCGGCGGCGATGCGCACGCCGATCCGTTCCTCCTGCGCGGGCGAGTCGGCCCGGGCGAGCGCGTCAAGAACCTCGGGGGAGGCCTCCACGCCGGTCAGTTCCTGGGTGCGTAGCACGCGACGGATCTGGGTGGGCGGGAGGATGCCCGGAACGATCGGGATGGTGACCCCGGCCGCGCGGGCCAGCTCCACGAAGCGGGTGAACTCGGCGGCGTGCCAGGAGAACTGGCTGATCGCAAAGTCGGCGCCGGCCACCTGCTTGTGGACGAGGCGCTCGACCTCGGCCTCCGGCGTCGTGCCCGCGGCCGGGTTGCCTCCGGGGAAGGTGGCCACCGCGACGCGGATCGGTTGGAGCGCGCTCTGCAGGGCGAGGGACGCCGAGCGGGCGCTTCGCTTGTAGTCGACCTCGCGGATGAGGTGGATGAGGTCGGTGGCCCGCACGAGCGCGTCGTCGGCCGGCGACCAGCCCGGCTTGTTGACCGGGGGATCGCCGCGCAGGGCGAGGAAGGTGCGCACGCCCGAGTCGAGGTAGTCCGTGACGATCTGCGTGATCTCCTCGATTGATGTGCCCACGCAGGTCAGGTGCGCGATCGGGGGAGTGGGCACGTGGCGGGCGAGGATCTCTGTGACGGCCCGGGCTCCGCGCCGATCCTGGCCAGCCGCACCGTAGGTGACGGAGATGAAGTTTGGCCGGGCGTCCACCAGCTGCTTGACCGTGGTCCAGAACTTCGGGGCCGCCTGCGGGTTGCGCGGCGGCATCACCTCAAAGGAGGTGGTGATGTGGGAGGGGAGCTGGTGGCTGGTTTGGGCGGGTAGCCAGCCGAACGACGCCGGAGAGGGCCCTGGATCGCTCGCGGCCAGCCCCGTGTCGGGGGCGGTGGTCGCAGCGTTAGAAGGTGCAGGGATAGCGGGTTGAGGGGTAGCGGTATGGGTAGCCATGATCATCCTGAAAAACGTAGGATGTGGGCTCAAACAGTCTCGATCTGCGAGGCTGCTTGCTTCGAGGTAAGTGCTACGAGCGCCTGCGCGCCCAACGTGCGCAGGAACCTAGCACACGTACATTCGCGCAACGAAACGGGCAGTCATGACGGACTGGGCGTTGGTGTGCGCGTAAATGTTCATGGCGTCAATATAGCGCGGATCTCTCCGGCTGTCCAAAGGGTGCGCGGGTTGTCTCATATATTGGAGTCGCGCAGATCGGCGCTCCCGGAAAATCTTGGTCCGTGCCTTTCATGGTCAGCCTCCGGCGACGCAGGAATTCTCTGGGCGTATAAACAGTGAGTCGCTCACCAGGGTGAGCGACTCACTGAGCGGTGGGGAGGCCGGCTCGCCGGCACTACTAACGTGCCACGGCGGCCACTTCCGGGTCGGGCTGGCCGGTGATGCGGTTGCGTAGGTCGCGCCTGAACACTTCGATGACCCACATCCAGATAGCGTGGCCGGGGATCTCCGATAAGTGTTCTTGCCACGGCTGATTCCACGGCGCCGGCACGACGCCCATCAGCGGCATGAGAACCGCGTGGAAGGCAAACCAGATGAGGACGCCGAATGCGACGCCCTGCCACAGCTTCACGCCCGGGTAAACCTCCGCGATCAGGCAGTAGAGCACCGCGAAGAAGATGGCAAAACCGAAGTGAATGAGGAAGGATACCCACGGCAGGCCGTCGTTGCCGTTGAAGGTGTAGGACGCGTGAGTGGTCTGATCGGACAGGCCGAGGAGCTCCAAGAAGGCTTGCGGCGGGTTGGTCGCGTTGCGTTCGGGGGTGCGTGGTGGGAGCGGAACCTCCCAGCCGAACTTGATGATGGCAGAAACGATTCCACCGATGAGGCCGACAAGCGCGGCCACTTTGTAGTTACGTCGAGTGACGTCAGTCTTTGTCCACATGCCCACGATTATCCCAGCCGCGAAAGCCATAATGCCAGCTCACGTCCTCAGCGTCACATGCGGTCCGCCTCGGCCCATCGGGCAAAGCAGCGCCCGCGGTCGGCACAGAAAAGCGGCCGATTAAACCACCGGCCGCGGCGCGGACGGGCCGGCAGAGCTAGGTCGGGGGAGACGGGTGTGGGGCTATTTCCTCACCGGAGATAGCCCCACACCCGTTCAGCCTAGCCACATCGCCGGCGCGGCCTGTCTACTTCTTGGGGGTCAGGTAGACGACTCCGTAGGGTGGTAGCTGGACCACCGCGGAGTTCGCGCGGCCCGCGTACTCCACTGGCTCGGTTTCCACCTGACCGAGGTTGCCCACGCCCGAGCCGCCGTACTCGACGGCGTCGGTGTTGAGGATCTCCTCCCACACGCCCTCGAAGGGAAGGCCGATGCGGTAGTCGTTGTGCGGGACCCCGGAGAAGTTGCACACCACCGCCACGAAGTCCTCCTCGTCTTTGGACTTGCGCAGGTAGGCGAGCACGTTGTGGTCAGAGTCGTTGACTTCGAGCCACTCAAAGCCGTGGTTGGTGAAGTCGTCGCTCCACAGGGCCGGGTGCTCGCGGTAGATGTCGTTGAGGCGCTTGACGCAGGACATCACCCCGTCGTGACCCGGATTGTCGGTCAGCCACCAGTCCAGGCTCTTGCCCGAGTTCCACTCATCGATTTGGGCGAACTCCTGGCCCATGAAAAGTAGCTTCTTGCCCGGATGGGACCACTGGTAGCCGAGTAGCAGGCGAACGCCCGCGAGCTTCTGCCAGTGATCGCCCGGCATCTTCGAATACAGCGAACCCTTGCCATGGACCACCTCGTCGTGCGAGAGCGGCAGGAGGAACTGCTCGGAGAAGGCGTAGACGAGGGAGAAGGTCAGTTCGCCGTGGTGCCACTTGCGGTTGATCGGCTTTTCTTCCATGTAGCGCAGGGTGTCGTTCATCCACCCCATGTTCCACTTCAGCCCGTAGCCGAGGCCGCCCTGGTCCGTCATGCCGGTCACGCCACCCCACGACGTCGATTCCTCGGCGATCATCATGATCCCCGGGTGGGTACGGTAGGCGGTGGCGTTAGATTCCTGGATGAAGGAAATTGCCTCCAGGTTCTCCCGCCCACCGTAGACGTTGGGTTGCCACTGGCCGTCTTGGCGCGAGTAGTCGAGGTAGAGCATGGAGGCCACGGCGTCCACCCGCAGGCCGTCCACGTGGAATTCCTCCAGCCAGAAAAGCGCGTTAGCCACGAGGAAGTTGCGCACCTCGCGTCGGCCGAAGTTGAACACGTAGGTACCCCAGTCGGGCTGCTCGCCACGCAGCGGGTTCGGATCCTCGTAGAGCGGGGTGCCGTCGAAGCGGGCGAGGGCCCACTCGTCCTTCGGGAAGTGGGCGGGCACCCAGTCCATGAGGACGCCGATGCCGGCCTTGTGCAGCTCGGAGATGAGGTAGCGCAGGTCGTCAGGCTCCCCGTAGCGTGCGGTGGGCGCGTAGTAGGAGGTGACCTGGTATCCCCACGATGGGCCGAACGGGTGCTCGGCGAGCGGCATGAACTCAACGTGGGTGAACCCGGTGTACTTCAGGTGCCCGATGAGCTGCTCGGCGGCTTCGCGGTAGGACAGGCCCTGGCGCCAGGAGCCCAGGTGTAGTTCGTAGATCGAGACCGGGCCGGAGTGCGGATCGGTCTGCGTCCGCTTCTCCATCCATTCCTCGTCGTCCCACTCGAAGTGGGACTCGGTGATGATCGAGGCTGTCGACGGCGGGGCCTCCGTACGCCGAGCCATCGGATCGGCCTTCTGGTGCCAGCTGCCGTCGGCGTACTGGATCTCAAACTTGTAGCGCTGGCCTTCCTCGGCGCCGGGGATGAAGAGCTCCCAGATGCCGGAGGTGCCCATGGTGCGCATGGCGGAGGCGATGCCGCTCCACGAATTAAAATCGCCGATCACGCGCACCGCGCGCGCATTGGGCGCCCACACGGAGAAGCTGGTGCCGTGGACCGGGCCCATCGGGGTGTCGTAGGTGTGAACGTGAGCGCCGAGCACCTTCCATAACTGCTCGTGGCGCCCCTCAGAGAAAAGGTAGCGGTCCACCTCGCCGATGGTGGGCAGGAACCGGTAGCCGTCGTCGGTGGTGGCTTCGAAGTCGCCGTAGGTGGCGCGCACCTGGTAGGTGGGCACCTCCCCGCCCGGTATGACGGCCACCCACACCCCGTTCCATTCGTGGGCGGCGGGATATTCGGCGTCAGGAGTGACGATCGTGACCGAGTCCGCCAGCTGGCGGCTCACTCTGATCGTGACGGCTTCACCGTTGGTGTGCGGCCCAAGGACGTCATGCGGCGAATGGTGGACCCCATTAGAAACGGCGTCAAGAACGTCATGGGAGACAGACATCGGTACTGGTTCAGTCATGTCAGGCTTCCTTCATTGTGCTGGCTAATGGCACCATTCTACGTCGGATTACCCGTTCTGGCCGGCTATCAAGCGAAGTACTCCCCGCACCGGAATCTCCAGCCACGCGGGCCGGCTCGCGGCCTCATAGCTGACCTCGTACAGAGCCTTGTCCAAGATCAGAGCGTCGAGCAGGCGCTGTTCGGAGCCGCCGATGTGGCCGTACCCGGACATGAAAGCCTCCTGTGC
>JALEWQ010000083.1 GCA_022783305.1 Trueperella sp.
CGCCGCCGCTGTCAGCATCACCCGATCCAGGGCAGGGTCATAGTCGAAACAAGCCGGCGACAGATGGGCGACCTGGAAACCCCCGCCACCACGCCAATTCACCACTTCCTTCGTGCGCCTGGTCTTCGAGGCAGCCTTCAGCGCTTTCACTCGGGGGTCTTTCTTCGCCTCAGGGTCATCGGCTATGAGCTTATTCAACACACTCGTGAACTTCGCGGCATCCTCCGGACTCACGCCGTCAGGCAGCCCGTCCTCAGTCGCGTCGACCCGTTCGCCCTTCGTCCGCGTAATCCCGCCCGGATCTTCATCGCCCACAACCTTCTCCAAACGAGGGCGCGTGAACATCGTGAACGTCGACTCCAGCAACTCGCATGTCACCCAACGCCGACCCATCTTCTGCGCCACCGCAGCCGTCGTCCCCGACCCACCAAACACGTCTAGCACGATGTCGCCAGGGTTCGAGCCGATGTGAATGATGCGTTCGAGGAGACGCTCCGGCTTGGGGGTGGAGAACGGCTCGGAATCAGGGAACAGGCGACGCAAGTGGTCACGCTTTGCTTCCTGGTTTGATCCAACCTCTGATGCTGGCCACCAGGTTCGCGGTACCACGCCGCCTTGGACTTCGTTTAAGTAACGCTTAATCACCGGGAGTGAATCCCCGTTCGCGCCGAACCAAATACGCCCCTCTTTCCTTGCAGCTTGAAAGGACGCGGCAGAGAAACGCCAGTATGACCCAGGCGGTGGGACAACTTCACGTCCAGAGGGAAGCTTGATCTGGAACCGGTAATCCTCGGAGCCTGATTTTGCAGTTCCATTGTCACCCTGTCGCCAGGGTCCGCGTGGATCATTATCTGGATTTTGATACCGTTCGATCTGCGCTGCGCTTCGTGGTAGTAGGTTCCGGACGCTCTTAAAGTCGATGGTCGGTGACTTCTTATACACGAGAATCAAATCCTGGGCGGATGAGATATCGGTATCATTGCGCGCACCCTGTGCTTTCTCCCATGCGATAGTCGTCACAAACGAGCCCGGGGAGAACACTTCATCCAGTAAAAGGCGCATTCGGTGCACCTCCACGTCGTCAAGGTGTACCCAAATCGAACCGTCAGCAGATAGCAGCTTCTTCATGTGGAGCAGCCGGTCGCGCATCATGGTTAGCCACACGGAGTGCTCAAGGTTGTCCTCGTAGTTGGCAAACGTCTGTGCGGTGTTGAATGGCGGGTCGATGTAGATGAGTTTGACCTTGCCGACGTATTTTTCGGCTAGTTCGGGCACCCGGGTCAGCGCTTCGAGAACATCACCGGATTCGCCGAGGATTAGCAGGTTGTCGTCTTGGGGTTCGAGGTCGGCGCGCTCGGAGTAGGCGAACTCGTCTGACCTCGGCGACTGGGCGCCGCGCACGTATTCGTCCATGACGAGCGTATGAGTCTCGCAGTAGCGCGGGTCGGATGGGTCAACCCAGGTGTAGCCGTACTTACCGGTCTCGGTTGGGATGAGGGCTTTGTCTTTGTTGTACCAAGTAAGTTGGAGACGTTGAGCGGTCATCTAGTCGGTTTCTCCCTTCAGGTCGGTGGGGACGACCTCGCAGATGTCGGCGATGTCGCAGTCGAGTGCTTCGCAGATGCGGGCAAGGACGTCGGTGGTGACGTTGCCGCCGCGTCCGAGTTTGGACAGGGTGGCTGGACTGATGCCTGCACGTTCTTGAAGTTGGGTTTTGTTCATGTCGCGGTCGATGAGGAGTTTCCAGAGGGGCTTGTAGCTGAAGGCGCGGTTAGTTGTCATCTGTTTCCTCTAGATCGATCAGGTCTTCGTCCTGGACATCGAGCAGGAAGCCGTAGCGTCCTTCTCCTTCGCGTTTCGTAAATACGATTAGTTTACATCGCTTCTTTAGTGGTTCTATCTCGGGCATGAGCTTGGTGTTGTCAGCGATGCTCATCTGACCGCCGTCTTGTTCGAGGGCAAGGTAATCGTAGAGGGCAGCGCGGATGGTTTCCCGGGCTTCTTGAAGCTCGTGGTGGAGCTGTGGATCGTCGAGCCCCAGTAGTGGGGGTGCCGATGATGAGCAGGCCAGGGTTGTGTGTGGCATCACTCGGAGGTGAGGTATTCCCGGAGAGCGAGCTGACAGCGGTGTTGACAACCACCGGTAGCCCTGCCCTTCCTTCGCTTTAGTTTTGCCGTTGATGACAGCATCGAACAATTCACGCGAGAATCGGGCATCTTTGATTCTGGGGAATGCGCAGGCTCCAAGTATGTCGAGCAGGTTGGTGCTCATCTGGGGCCAGAACGTTTTCGGGTATTCGTCGAGCGGATTGAAGTTGCCCTTGGGGAATGTGTGATTCTTGCGTTCTTCGAGTTTGTCTTCGATGGCTTGTTTGCGTTCGAGATGCTGTTCTCTTTCTGCCTGCATGGCGATGATCGCGTTGTGGCTGGCAAGCGAAGTCGAGAGGGCTTGCAGTTGCGGCTCTAACTCGCCGCTGATGCGCCGGGCTATGCGCTCGGCTTCTGCGGCGAGATCCTGCTCTTGTTCTTGCAGTGGTGCCTGTTCAAGATCCATCCGATGGATCGTTTGACGAAGATCGTTGAGTCGGGTAGCTAGGTCGTGGCGTTCACGCAGATCGGGCTCTGGAACTGCGGATCGCGCTTGCGGTGGTAGTGCCTGCGTGCATACGGGGCAGGTTGTTGCCGGTTCCCTGTGTGCGATGAGGGCGTGGCCTTCCTCGAGGAAATCGAACCGTTCGATGCGGGCACGGTAGGAGGTGGCAAGTTCCTCGTATCGGTTCCGCAGACTGCGGGATTCCGCCAGCGAGTCACGCACCTGTTGGAGGCGTGCGATGACGTCTTGCCCCTGCTCGGTGGCGTGTGTGATGCGTTGCTGGACACGTTCCAGTTCTGCGGTCAGCACATCGATGCGCTGCTGGATCTCTGCTGGGTCGCTGCTACCGAGTGCTTTGTCGATCAACTCGATTCGTTCTTCAAGCTGTTTGGGTAGCGGCTCGAGGTAGTCGATGATCGAGTTGTTGCGCAGTTTCCTCGTTCCGACAGACTCATCACGAGCGTAGGCGGCATAGTCCTTGCCGGTGATCAGTGACGCTAGGGCGCATTTGAACGCGGGCTGTGCGGTGGCCTGAAGAGGGAGAAGGATTGGTTTCTTGGTGCTGATCCGGTCTTCATCCGCGTACAGCGCATGCCAGAAGGTGCGCCACGTCAACGCCTGGGTTTCAAGGTTTTGATTCTTGATGATTTTCAGGTTGTCGGGGTCGTCGTAGCCGATGAGTTTGAGCCACACCGAGCTGAGTAGCGGGGAACGGCCAGACGATTGACGTTTGTAGGTTCCAGACTCAACTCGTGGGTCTGTGCTGGAGACCTCGATGTTATTGGCTCCCTCACCGATGGGGCGCGATAACGTGAGTGAGCCCTGCGCGGTGCGCACCCCCATACGCACCTCGGTGTAGCCGGAGTTTTCGTCAAGGACGAAATCGTCGGCTTTCAGCCCGAACACGTAGTCGATGCACTGAAGCACCCGGGACTTGCCGGAGTTAGACGGTCCGTAGATGATGTTGAGTCCAGATTCGAAACCGACGCTGGAGTCCCGCCCAGTGGGGTGTCCGGTCAGGGTGATGCTGCTGATCCAGAAGCCTGGTGTCATCGCGTTTCTTCTTCCGGGGTCGCTGACTTGATGATCTGAGCCAGCTTGCTCGTGCTCAGGTCGCCGAGCCGCTCGAGCGTCTCCAACGCGGTGTCGAACAACTGACCGGCGTATCGGGAGCGGAAATGGTTGACGACTGATTCACCCTCGGCGGTAATCGTGAAGGCCGCCGGAGAACGATCTGGCTGTAGTGTCACGAATCCCCGGATCGCCAAATGCTGGAGAGCTTGGGTCATCAGGACTGTGCGCGTGTGGAGTTCCCCGCTGGCCAGTCGGTGGGTGCCGTTGAGGTTCTCTGCTCCGACCCCGAAGGTGTGGGCCTTGACGGTGATGGTGTCTAGGGCACCCAGGTAGTCGGCATCCGCTGCATCTCCGAGCAGGAATAGCAAGATGAGCCCGCGCAGTTCGGCTTCGAAACTTGTGTCTAGGGACGTGGCGCGCATCAATCTACCCATCTCAGCCGGTTCCGGGCGACGAGTTCGTGGCAGGAACCTTTCCGGCTCCACACGTCGATCAGGTCAATGATCTGGTCGAGCCGGACACCGTCGAGTTGGACTGCGGCTGCTTGAGCCAGTGTCGCGAGGAGACGTTCGAGTCCGTTGGGGTACTGACGCAAGTTGGTGTCGGGGACTCCCGCGTGCATCGTTTCCAGGAACTCGTCAAACAATGGCCGCCCATCGTGGATGCAGTTCCACAATGTTTCTCGTACCCATTCGGCACAGTAGAACGCTTTGCGCTGTTCTTGGAAGTGTTGAACCAGACGCGACGGGATGTCGTCCAGCTGCACCTCAACGCCGGTACGGGCTTTGTCTTCGCAATACGCGGCCAGGAGCGCCAAAACATACACCAGCTCAGCATGCTGAACTGTGTCCGGTGTGGGATGCTTCGGCGGTAACGCGACCGAGCGGTCACCAAGCCTGAGGCGATTCGTCTTCTCGTCAATGTACGGGATGCCAGATCGGTCGGCCCTGTCTGCCAAAGTCAAGGGCTCCGTTACGGCAGCGGTCTCACCGGCAGCTTCGGTGAACACGTTGTAGAACAGCTGGCCTAGACCTTCGGTGACATTGCCCTTGTTGATCGACTCGTCAAGGTCGTGGAGCCGGTCGGCTAGGTCATTGAGTGCTGACTCCTCGTATGCCTGGGAGACGTTGCTGGCGAACCGAAACTGATCCCATCGCCCAGCCAGCTCGCTCGCTAACACAGTAGGCAACGGGTCAGACCCGTTGGCGTACCCCTTCCACGTCGCCGACTTGCGCATCTCAAGCGCGGTCTTCTCGCCGTCGACGGTTCCGCGAGCCACGAGACCCATGTCGATGAGACCTGCGGTGAACTCGCCAAGGTTACGGGTGCCTTTCATCAGCGGGCGCACCGTCACCAAGACGGCGTGGAAGCTCGACTTGTATTCCACCGCACCGCCTCTCCATCGCGACCCATCGCTGCCCATCGCTTCCCAGCCGATCAGAAAACCGTCATTGGGGAACCTAGAACCACAAGGGCGAACAGCGAACCTATGTTCCTTCGATCTTACAAAGCCGCTTCACTCTTGTCGAGTTCATCTTCACGAACGCGTAACCGTGTCGGAGCGAACTGAGGAAGGAGGTGAACAGGGACATGGGTACACGAAACACGAAGCAGACGTCTCGACCGGTCGCCAAGAAGGCGTCCGCACCCCCTTACGGGCATTTACGGGCCGATCAGATTCGGCCTTGGCTTGCCGATCGCGGGGCTCGTATCCCAGGTGTGAGCCCGTCCGGCCTGCAAGCCGCGCTCCAGGGCTTCTTTGATCAAGGCGGGGATCATTCCCCCATCCCCACTCAGCTCGATCTGGCCGGAATCAATGCGGGCAAATAGATCGTCTAAAGCACCGTTAGCCTTCAGCTCGGCAACAACATCGGCGCCAGCCGGGCGGGTCTTCTCATCACGTGTCATGGTCATAATCGAATCCTTTCTTCATCAGATCCTCATACACAAACCATTTGACACCCTCATGCGGCCCTACCCGCTGACCGCTGCTGGTTGACCCACACTCAGCATGGACCTCGACCGGCGGTCGATAGCCGATACCCGAATGCAGCCTGCGCTGGTTGTACCAGGCAACCCACCGTGAGGTCTGTGCCATCACCTCGATCAGCCCAGACCACCGCCGACGGTCGATCAACTCGGCCTTGTACACAGAGTTCAACGCCTCAGCCATCGCGTTGTCATACGAGTCACCACGGGACCCGACCGACGCGACGACATCGGACTCCGCCAGCGTCTGCCCATAGCGAACGGACCTGAACTGCACCCCACGATCCGAGTGATGGACCAGCCCGGATACATCCTCACCGGCCCTGTACTTCGCCGCCAACGCCATCGTCAACGCATCCCGCGCTAAAGACTCACGCATGTGATTCCTCACCTGCCAACCAACGATCTGCCGATGGAACGCATCCGAGATAAACGTCGTGTACACCCAGCCCGACTCCGTCGGCACATAGGTGATATCCGCAACCCATAAACGGTTCGGACCTCAGAGGTGAACTTGCGCTCAACGAGATCCTCCGGGCACTCCTCGGCACTGGCTGAGGCCGTCTTCGGACGCTTCGTAGGCCGCCGAACACCCGAGATACCCAACTGGCCCATCAACCGCTCGATCGTGCACCGGGCCACATGCCCGAACCTGTCGCCGTACTCACGGTTGATCTCTTTCCACATCTTCCGCACTCCATAACAGGAATAGTTCGCCTCATACACCTCGGCGATCACACCCATCAGCTCCGCGTCCCGGCGGGCCCGGGCTGAGGGCTTACTTTCCTTAAACGCGTAATACGAGCTCACAGCAATCCGTGCATGTGTCTCTTGCAAGGCGCGCACGATTGGCTCGACTCCGAACTCGTCACGGTGCTCGTCGATGAACGCCACGATCACCTGGATCGGCGGTCGAGCTCCGCCGCGAAAAAAGCCGAAGCCCTCTTCAAGATCTCGTTGGCGCGTTTAGCTTCAGCCAGCTCGGCGCGCAACCGCCGAACCTCGGCATCGAGGCCTACCGACTCCGCCGCGCTAGCTTTGCCGGAGTCCTTGTGCTTGCGCACCCAAACTCGCAAGGTCTCTTTACTCAGGCCAAGCTCACCGGCGACACGGTTGATAGCCCCTTTTGCGGTGTCCGGATCGGCCTGTGCGTGGACGACGAGCTCAACGGCTCGGGCTTTGAGTTCGTCTGAATACTTCACTGGCATGAGAGAGTCTCCTTCTGTCTATCTCTCTGCCTCTATTATTCCCGGTGCAATCCACATTGCTGGCAATAGTACCAGATGCTCGAGCCTGAGCTTCTACCTGTGCGGACGAGCGGCGCGAGAGCGGAGAATTCGGTCGAACTCTCCGAGATTGAGCCTGACGTAGTCGAGTGACAAGCGCTTGCCGTTCTTCAGGCGAACACGGTAGATCCCTTGGGCGCCCACGGATGAGACGGTGGTGTCGGCGATGTCGTCCGGCGTTACGTCGATGTTCTTGAACAACGATCGGACCTGGAGAATGCCTTCGTAGACTCGGATGCGAAAGGTCGCGTTCTGGAGGCCATAGACCACTCCGACTCCTGCTACGACGACAAGCGCCGCAATGACGCGTCGATTGCTCGCCGTGTGGCCGGGCAGGAAGAAGACATAGATCAACGCGGCCATGATGACAAGAAAGAGGATAAGCACGACATATCGTGACGCCACCGGGTAGTGTTGCCAGGCCACCGGATCGATCCGCTTCTTGCGCGACTGGAAATAACGATCCACGGTACAACCGATGGCCAACCCAAGGAGCACGACGACTGCAACCACCGCAGCGACAACAAGCACAGCAATCACATCCACGCTTGGATCCTATCGCCTCATCCCTGTTAACGTACACGGGGAACACCCGCGAGATCTGACGACGTCGGGCTCACGACATTGAACGGCAAGATAACTCCGGCCTTTCTCTGTCCTCAGGCGCTACATCTGGTGACAGCTCCCCACTAACTGCACCGATCTCAATAGTTTTTCAACGAGCAAAAGGACTCTGCGCAACATACCATGGTGTCATTCTTGGCGGCATGAACGTCGGCTGGCCGCCACCGACCAGCTCACGACACGAAAGTGCAGGAACCGCTGTGGATTTACAGAGTCAAGAGCCACTGAAGTTTGATGAGTACGCAGCGACGACTCTCAAGGCAAAGCTCTCTGCGATCGCCCGTCAGCTTCGATTGGCCACTGTCGGGTCGCAGGTGTGCCAGCACACGACGGAAAAGGCGTTCAAAGGGTACTTCGCGAACCTCCTCACCTCGAACATGAGCGTCGCCGACACGGACCGTCTCCGGGTCGCCTCGGCCTTCGATGACGCCGCACGAGGGCTCCAGGACATCATCACGGCAGCACAGGCGGAGAACTCCCGGCGGAGGCAAGCCCGGGAGTACCTCCAGATGATGGCGGATCGCGACTGGCTGGAAAAGGCCTGGCAGGGTATTTTCGGAGGCCCGGAAGCACCCAACATGGTGCCCGATCCTCCCCCGACGATCACCACCTCCGACGTGGCGGTCGCCGAACGCGACACGCCTCAGCCCGGTACCGGTGGCAACACTGGCCTGTCCTCTGCCGAGCCAGGGGAACTGCGGCAAGGAGCGACGACTCTTCGCCGCTTCTCCAGCGACCTGTCCGATCCGCGAGAAGCGGCTGTGTCCGCCAAGTCTGACTATGACAGCCGGTGCAAGTGGGGCCAGTTCGATATTTCGGGACCGCTACGCGCCCTCGACAACTGGATCTCCGCCTCGGAGAACGATGCTCGCTGGCTCGACACGCTAGCTGAAGCATTCGAGGCTGCCGGCGGCACGGGTGTCGTGTCGACTCTGCCGGATGTCGCTCTCAGTGCTGCTCTTGCCAGCGCCGGAGTGTCCTCGACCCGTGCCGATCTGGCAATCGAGCCCGCGACAATCTCCGGCATTCAACCATCGACGGGCTTCGCCGCGGATCCGGTCAACGTTGCCACGGGAAATTTCGTCCTGCCCGAAACCGACCTGTCCTTCGCGCGGCCCTCCCACCTGTTGTCGTGTACCCGCACCTACAACTCGGTCGGCATGGCCCAGGGTGTCTTCGGGCTGGGATGGAGTTGTCGCCTCGACGAGCGCCTCGAGATCGATGATGAGCGGGCCGCCTGGATTCAAGCAGATGGTGGCGTCATTGAGTTCATTCGCGATGGCGCGACATACGCGCGCGCCATGCGTGCCGACTATTGGCTCACGCAGGTTCCAGCATCGTCCCTCGACGCGATCGGTACGGCACCGACAGATTCCTCAGTGTTTGAGATCCGCGACAATACGTCAGGGGCGGCCTACTTCTCTTCCGACGGTAGCTGGCTCGCGACCATCGCTGAACCGGGCGTGTGGGTCCGTGGCGTGCGCGATGACTCGGGTCACGTCGTTGAGCTCGTCTCGTCCTCGGGTCGGGCACTCACGTATGAGTACAACGACGGGAAGGTAACGGCTATCGGTTCCCGTGATGGTCGCCGGGTGGAGTACACGTACGACGGCGACCACCTCATCCAGGTGATCAGCGCTGCGGGGACTCGCACGTACACGTGGGAATCCGACCTCATCACCGAAGTTCTCTCGGAAACGGGAGTTCGGGAAATCGTCAACACCTACGACAACCGCCAGCGAGTCGTGACCCAGCTGACGCCTTTCGGCCGTCACGCACGCTTCGCCTACCTTCCCGGTCGAGTCACGTCGATCGCGGATCTTGATGGCAGCCGGGCCGACACCTGGGTGTCGGACACCTACGGCCGACTGACAAAGGTGATCGACTCTCACGGCCACGCCCAGTCGACCGTCTATGACCGCTGGGGCCATCCCATTCACCTCACCGACAGAGAGGGCAACACGACCATCCAGCGCTACGACGAGCGCGGCCGTTGCGTCTCATCGCAGTCGTCCTCGGGCGGGTCGATCGAATACACCTACGACGATCACGACCGGGTCACCCGCGTTGCTCTGCCCGGCGGAGCGCCACTTGAATTCGTTTACGACGGGGACTCCTACAACCCCTCCGTGATTCGCGAGCCACTCGGTGGCGAGCGCTATCTCACGTGGGACGGACCATGCCTTCTCGAGGTGCGCAATAGCCTCGGCGGCCGCCTGACATTTGCCTACAACGAGACCCAGGATCTCGTTGCGATCACGGACGTCGACGGCAACCAGACCACGATCGACCGCGATGCATCGGGGAATCCGATCGCGCTGACAGCACCGTCGGGTAGCAGGACGACGCGCGAATACGATGATGCTGGCCGGCTCATCGCCGTCACAAACGGCGAGGGTGAGACGACTCGAGCAACCTGGGCTGGAAGCAAGCTCACGTCCTACGAGGCCCCGGACGGCGGAGTTACAAGGTTCATCTACGGCGTCCACGGGGGCGTCGAGGAGATCATTGACCCGCTGGGTCGCATCACGCGCGGAACCTACGATGATCTCGGCAACCTGACCGAGAGAATTACCGCCGACGGATCGACGTGGCAGTACACGTACGACTCCCTCTCCCGCCTCATCGAGGCAACCGACCCCGACGGCGGTCACTGGCACCAACACTTCTCTGTTCTCGGTCACCTCACGGGGCTCACGAATCCGCTCGGCGAGACCATCTCTGCCCAGAACGATCCGGCGACGAACACCGGGAGCATCACCGCGAACGACGTCGTCGAATACTTCGAGTTCGATGCCTCGGGCAACCTGCACACGCAGCGTACGGACGACGACGAGCGGACGGTGCGGTCGTACGACACGGGTGGGAACCTTGCCGAGATTGTGTATCCCGACGGCCGAGTCCTCATCTTCCGGCGCAACGAGCTGGGCCAGCTCGTTGAGGTTTCCGACGGCATCTGCGCTCACCGCTACGAGTACGACCTCGCCGGCCACCTAGCGAGGATCGAGGCCACGCGTGGCAACTCGGTGACTATGACGTACAACGTCGACGGCTTCCTCGCATCGCGTCGCTACAGCGATGGTCGAGAAGAGTCCTTCACCTACGATCGCGCCGGCCGCCTGAGGGAATTGACCGCCCGCGGCCGCGGAACGAAGTACTTCCACTACGACCCGTGCGGGCGCATCTCCGAGATTACCGACCCGTGGTATGGCACGCGTTCCTACGCGTACGACCGTGCGGGACAGATGATCTCCGTGCGTCATGGTAATGGTGGCGAGACGCGCTACACGTACGATGATCTCGGCCGCATCTCGTCGCTCGTCGACCCCTTGGGTAAGGTCACCGAGTACTCGTACAACGGCCGCTCCAAGGTCGTGTCCAAGCGTACCGGGGACAGCCTCACGTCCTATGAGTATGATGCCGTGGGTCGGTTGGTCGCCGAGACAAAGCCGGACGGCACACGCCTCGAGTTCACGCTCGATTCCTTCGGGCGCCGTGTGGCAATGCGGGTCAATGGTCGCCACGTCGCTTCGTTCACCTATGAGAATGGGGGCAGACGGGTCGTCCTCGTCGACGACAGCGATCCTCGTGGCCGCATAACCGTCGAATCGACATACGACGGCGAGGGCAGGCTCCTGCGCCATACGGTCAACGGCCGCACGATTGACTACGTCTACGACTCCACGGGCAGGCGGCGCTCCCTCGTCACTCCCGACGGCGTTCAGACCGACTATTCTTACGACGCCGCGGGCCAGCTCAGCTCAGTAACCCACCCTGCCTTCGGCGAGGTGACGCTGCGATACAACGTTGAGGGTCTTCTCGAGTCTGTGGGTGCACCGACGGCCACGCACTCGTGGGAGTACGACAACGGCGAGGTTGTCAGGTATCGCTTCCAGAACGACGAGATCGAGCGAACGACAACGGTGGTGCGCAACCCTCGCGGGCAGATTTCGGAGCTCGATGAGGACGGGATCATCACTCGCTACGCCTATGACGACGCCGGGCAGTTGACTCATGTTGCGCGCGTGGACGGCGACACCGTCGACGAGCAGGAGTGGGCGTACGACGAGGGTGGACGTATCGTCCGCTACAGGAAGAACAGTCGCGAGCTGGACTTCTGTTACTCGAACTTCGACCAGCTGACGAGTGTTACGACCACGTCGGGCGACGTCGTCGCCTCGTTCACTTACGATGCGAATGGCTCGAGGATTTCCTCGACCACCCCCGAGGGAACTGAGGCCTTCACCTGGGACCCACGGGGCTGGTTGGCGAGCATAACTCCCGCCGGAGCCTCATCTGCACTCGATCTTCACGTCGACATGACCGGTAAGGTGTCGCGGATCGGCGACACGGCGGTCCTCTGGGATCCCGTCTTCGGCACTCCCCTCACGGTGGGTGACACTCCCGTCTTGTCTCTGCCGAGCTTCCTCGTCACACCTGACACGCTGAACACAGGTGTGGACGGCGCATGGAGGGTCGGACACCCGACCCGCCCGAGCATGCCCTGGGGCTCCGTATCCCGTGGCGCGCTCACGCATGCGGGGCAGCTCACCATCGGTGGCTTCGACGTCATGGGTGATCGGGTTTACGATGCGGAGACGTTCTCGTTCCTCTCCCCCGATCCGCTCCCGACCGTCACCGATGCGACGTGGTCGGCCAACAGCTACCACTTCTCGGGCAACAATCCGCTCTCCTACACGGACCACAGCGGACGTCGTCCCATCACGGACCCCGAGTTGATCGCTCAGCACAACCGGCAAGTGTCGGCTGGGCACTGGATGGATATCGCCCTCATCGCCGGCGGCGTGGCACTGACACTGTTGGTTCCCGGCGGCCCCATCGTCGCCGGTCTCGTCGCTGGAGCAGTCACTGGTGGACTCGGTGCCATGCGTGATCAGTACATCGAGAAGGGCGACGTTCAAAAGTGGGACTGGGGAACGGTCGCCGTCGGCACGATCGTCGGGGCTGGCGCCGGCGGGCTGACTGGCGGTGCAGGAAACAAGCTTCAGACCATGCTCAAGGCGGCGCCTCTGAACGTTGCACAGAGGACTGGCGCTCAATACCTCGGCGATACGATGGTTGGCGCCACCGTCGACACGGCGGCAGACGTCATCAAGGATCCGGAAAAGTCCTTCGCGGACTTGCCGGGCCAATTCGGTTCGAACCTCCTCCAGAATTCCGTCTCCAACGTTGTTCAGATCCCGCTCAACCGAACGGCGTTCCGCAACGCGCACGGCACCGACGTCAATGTCAAGAACTTCGGCGATAACCGCTTGCTTCCGGTCGCCTCCGGGCCCCGAGAAGTCGCGCAGGCACTCAAGGCCGAACAACTGACGGACGATCGCGTTGACTTCCTTCTCAAAGAGTTCGATCGGGATACCGTGGACTTGGGAATCACGTATCGCACGGATAGTCCGACGAAGACCGCTGACACTC
The DNA here is from genome assembly GCA_022783305.1 of Trueperella sp. GTDB lineage: Bacteria > Actinomycetota > Actinomycetes > Actinomycetales > Actinomycetaceae > Trueperella > Trueperella abortisuis. The sequence continues at coordinate 13,003 of JALEWQ010000083.1, forward strand.
TTCACATGTACGGGCAGACGCCGGAGGGGGCCGACCTATACAGCGTGACCCCCGCAGAGATGGACTCGAGTACGTGGAGCCCCGAGCAGATGGAGCAGCTCCAGATGCTGCAGGAGATGCTTCAATCACCGTAAGCAGTGATCAGGCGCGGTGCGTGGGGCACGTCACGCACCGCGGTGAGATCACATGCGTGCCACGAGACTTCTCAGTCCACCGGGAGCTCAACATTCACCGTCGGCGTCACGGTGCCACAACCGTCGCTGCTCGTTCGACGGATATGATGGTGAAAGTCGATGAAGGACGTCAGCGCTGGGATGGATCACTGTTGCGATCCTCGGCCCCATCGGGGCCTTCCTCCTCGTGAAGTATCGACGGCCAGTGGAATCGGGTCAGGTCCAACGGTATCCACGCGCCACCAGCTACGCCTACCTCCTCGGCGGGCTCATCTTCATCCTCCTCGGAGTTGTTTTGCTGAGGAAATCATCAGAGTGGTGGACCGGAGTCCTCCTCATTCTGCTCGGTGTTGGCGTCCTTGTCGCCGCCTACTATTCGTTCCGTTATCGATTGACTGCCACCGGCCAGTCGATCGTCATCTACGACCTATTCCGCGGGGAGATCACCATAAACCGGCAGAACTCCACGTGGAGATACGCCGGACGGAGGAGGGGCCACGAGGCCACCACCTTCACTCTTGATGACAGACGAAAAGTGACGATCTACTCCCCTCAGTTCGATATCAGGACGTACACCGAGAACCGCTAACGGCGCCGCTTTTGCGCCGCGTCGATATGCGTCAGCATCTCGAACCCCTGCTCGTCCGTCCACGGCCACTCATCGACGATCTTCCGGGCGACCTTCTCCAGGTTGAGACGCCAGAGATCCGACCCAACCTTCCCGGTTGTCTCCAGGTCCAGAAGACGTTCAACAAGCGGCAACATATCCGCGTATCGCTCGCCCTCATCATCCCCGGATAACTCGACAAGGTCCCGGTACTTGCGGGCCCAAAAACCTTCACTCATCACTTCAACACCTCCAGCGCCTTGTCCGGTGAGTCCAGAAGATAATACTGTCTGCCACCGCCGGGCTGGCCAAAGTTCGGACCAACCCGTCCACTCAGATACTCGGTGCCCTCAACGAGACGGAACTGGGACAGGTGCTCCATCGTGTTCCCTGGGGGCAATGCGAGCGACTGACGCGTCGCTGGCAGCGTGTCGGTCACATAGTAACCGAGTTTTTTCGACTCTCCCCCATAACGACGCAGGGCGAAGACGTCACCATCCGATACATTCGGGCGCACCGTTTCAGGCTCAAAGGACTGCAATGCTTGCACTCGGTACCGTCGCGGAATACGGGTCAATAGACAAAAAATGTGTTTTATGATCGAGTTTTTCGTTGGTGTAATAAGGGAAAGTCAGGGTTCTTAAGGTTGAGACGCTGAAAGTGGTTGCTTCGTTGACATCTGCCCGGTTACGTGCATGGGGTGAGAAGAC
>JALEWQ010000084.1 GCA_022783305.1 Trueperella sp.
AGGAAATCCTCCCACGCCGCCTCATCGGCCACGACATATGAGTTGGCCTGCGGGAAGACTACACCGATCAGGCTGAGGATCGTCACGATCAGGATGAGAAGCAGACCGATCTTCTTGTTGTAGAAGAGGGCATAAATAGTACGCCACACCTCGGCGCCAGAGATGCGGGCGCCGTCGAGAGCATCCACCTGCTCAGGTTCGTGGGTGGCCGTGTTTTGATCAGACACTTCTTCTCCTCCTACAGCCAGGCCGGGACCAGCGTGGCCAGGCGTGCGAACAGGTTGGTGATCATGAGGAAGCCCATAACAATGAGCAGAGTGCCGGCGAGAAGCTCCACCAGCCTATGGTTACGACGGAAGAATCCGAAGCGTTTGTGAAGGTCAACCGCGCCGATGGCCACGGCCACGATCGGAAGCCCCAAGCCAAGGCAAAAAACTGCCATCATGAGGGCACCTTGCCATGCCGTCTCGCTTTGGACAGCAAGGGCAAGGATGCCGCCAAGGATCGGGCCAATGCACGGGGTCCAGCCCGCACCAAAAACCACGCCCATGAGAGCTGAGCGGGCCGTGCCGTTGCGAATCGCCGCCGGCCCCTTGAGGTCCCCACGGATCAGCTGGTCGAGTACGGGAATTGAGATAAGGCGAGCCATGTGCAGGCCCATAACGATCAGGATCGCGCCGCCGCCGATCCGAAGGATGTTCGAGTACTGTCCGAGGACGTTCCCTACCGCCGCGATGGACAGCCAGATCGTCATAAAAATGACCGAGAACCCCACCATAAACGCCACGGCGTGCCATCCGGCGCGGCTACGTGAGACCTCTCCCGGATCTCCCCCAACGATCTGGCCGACGAAGACCGGCACGACCGGGAGGAAACACGGTGAGGCGAAGGCGATGATCCCAGCCGCGAAGGCAAGGAGGACACTAATCTCCATTAGTCTCGGCGCTCTCGCGGTACTTCATGATGTCGGCGGCCATGTCGGAGTCGGGCGCCAGTTCGAGGACCTTGTCCCACACGCGCGTCAGCTCAGCCTCGTCGACGGGCTCCTCCATGAGATAAACAAATCCAAGGTTGAACCACGGCTCGGCCTTCGTCGGGTCGAGTTCAGTGGCCTTCATCCAGCTCTCCTTCGCGCCTTCGAAGTTGTTGAGCGAGTACTTGCACACGCCAGCCATGAGGTGGCTTTCCATATCATCGGGGGCGACTTCGATCGCTTTGTTGAGGGCATCGAGCGCGTTCTGGTACTGACGGGCGTCCACGTAGGTCTTGCCCAACTCCTTGAGGGTATCCACATCCTGCGGATTATCCTCGATCTTCTGGTTAAGCTCGGCGACCTTTTCTTCATCAAGGGTCGCCATCTGGCCCATGTCCATCTGGGAAATATCCGGGTGGTTCGCGGGAAGGGTCGGGTTGTCATTCGCCGACGGGCCCAGCCCGGTCTGCCGAACAATGATCACGACGGCGATCGCCAGCAGAACCGTCAACACGAACGTGAGCTTGTTGATTGTCTTCTTCTCTCCCGTAGCCGGCGGGGTCCCTGGCCGGGAGGTAGGCGCCGCCTTGGCCCGAACCGGCTTGGGCGGGGAATCACTTCCGTCGTCCTCCTCGTACGTGTCGATATCGACCACGTCGGCATCGACGACGTCGGGATCGCCCGTCTCTTCGTGGGGGAGATCGTCCTTGGGGCCTGATGGCGGCATGCTCACTCTTCTCAATGGTGTGGTGCGGCGCCCTGGGACGCCGCACCACTATCGGGACCTTCGGCTACTGGTTCTTTACTTGGGGCCGGGCCGGTCGACCGGCTTGATGTCATAGCTATCCGGGGTGCGCTGGATGTCAACGTCGACACCCCTGAGTGCTAGCTGGCCGGCGCGGGCGTAGTCGGTAGCGGCGTTGAGCACCGCCAGTGAATACCCTGGCGCATGGAACCCTCGAGAGTTCTCGGAGACGGAGTAGTCAACCATGAACTGCGCCTTGCGCTGGAAGTCATAGGCCTTTTCCAAGGTGGCCTGATCAACGGATCCCTTCATCTGCTCCAGGTCATCAAGCAGGCCCTGCACGGCAGTGAAGGCAACATCCTTAGCATCGCCCCATCGGTTCTGGATTGTCTCAACACGGCCACGCATCTCGTCTTCGGAAGAGTGGTGGCAGGTCAGGCACGCCGCGTTGATGGAGGCGTTGTCTAGCATCGGCGAGCGCACCTGGTGATCGCTGATCTTCGCGGCGCCGTCACGCTTGTAGGGCATATGGCAGTCCGCGCAGGTCACGCCGTTGTCGGCGTGGATGCCCTGCGACCAGGTTTCGAAGTCCGGGTGCTGAGCCTTAATGACTTTGGCTCCCGTCGTGGCATGTTCGAAGTCGGAGAAGCCGATCTCGTCGTAGTACGCGATGGCGTCATCGACGGTCAGACCCTTCGTCCAGGGGAAGGTGAGGGTCTTCCCCTCGCCCTTGAAGTAGTACTCCACATGGCATTGTCCACACACGAAGCTCCGCATTTCCTGGTTGGTGGCATCTCGGTTGACGTCGTAATCCTCGATGCCCTCCAACGCCTTGACTGCGCGGATGCCTTCAATGAACGCGGGGCGGGTGACACGCAGCTTCATGGTCGCCGGATCGTGACAGTCGATACAGCCAATCGGGCCACCCGCGTGTTGCACGACCTCCGAGTAGGGAAGCTTGTTCATCTGTGCCCAGCCATCTGCCGGATCGTCAGGATTAAGGGCGTTGACGACCTCCGGGACCGAGGAATGGCAGTTAAGGCAGGCGCCGGGCTGGTTGAAGTCAGTCATGCGCTTGACGTACTTCTGGTCGTCGAGCATGTAGGCGTGTCCGCGCGGCTCGTTGTACTCGACCGAGAAGGCATAGCCCTTCCAGATGGACACAAGACGCGGTTCGATGGCGAGCTTGGAACGCGTCTTAAATTCGCGTGTGTCTTCGGGGACGGACGGATCGGTGTTGGCTACCTTATTGTTCGGATCCATCTCCGACGTCGCCATATAGCCCTCGTATTGCTTGGGCCAGTTTTCTCCCCACACTGCGGGATCAAACGTGGTGTCGGTAATCTCCGCCACGGGCGACCACGGGTGGGCAGCCTCTTGCTTCTTGTCCATAATGTCCATGAACAGCCACGTGATGAACGCGGCGGCAAGGGCTACCACGACGAGGACGACGACGGCGGGCCACGTCTTCTTCGTCGCGGTCGATGCGCCAGCACCATCGGGGGGAACTACTTCGAATTCCTCGTTACTCACTATTCTCACCTCGCGTGTCCAACGCCGTCGTGACACTTGACGCACGACATTTCTTCATTTCTTTCGAGGAAGCCGTGGTTAACCTGGTCCACAAGATCCGCATGGCAATAGCGGCAGGCGTGTTCCACGACTTCTTGATTGTGTGGGCGAATCTTGATGTTCTCAGGGTAGTTACCCACGGTGAACTTCAAGGAGTGCATGAAGCCGTTTTCGGCCTTGTTGATGTACTTGGCAACGAGATTCTCATGCGGAGCATGACAGTCGTTGCACGTGGCAACGTTGGCGTGACTTCCTCGCACATACGCGTTGTACTGTTCGTTCATCGCGTGGCACGAATTGCATGTCTGGGGGTCGTTGCCAAAATAGTTGGTGAAGCCGGCAGCCTGGAGCGTCATCGCCCCCACGCCAATGACCGCACCGACGAGGGCGGCGAGGACGATGCCCTTCCAGCCCGAAAATGTGGAGACGAAAGCTCGCCAGGTGCGCCTCAGCCACCCGGGTTGCTGTTTTTGCCGTGTGCCCATGCCTCGCCCCCATTTCCTTAACACCATCGTATGATGTTTGATGTCAGGAGAACTAGAATTATTCACAACAACTACGGGACATTTTGTCTTGTAAAACGAGTTGTGGAGCTTTTTGGGACACTAGTCCCACGATTGTTCGCTAACACGATTGAATCTGGAAGTACCAATGAGAACCCCGGTCCTCGACCTCGCAAACTTGCCCTGGTCCCCCACCGCAATCAAGCACGCCATCTTTGACATCGACGGCACGCTCACGGACGAGCACTCCGTGACCTCCGAAGCCACCATCGCAGCGTTGCGCGCGTTGGACGACGCGGGCGTGCCCATCACGCTGGCGACGGGGCGGCTACTCAACGGCGGGGCGAACCTCGTGCGCCGGGCGGGCATCTACGCCTGGGTCATTGCCGCCGGCGGCGGTGTGGTGTGGAACGGGAAGGATATCGTCGCGGCGCATTACATGGACACGGACCTGGTCGACCAGATCACGGACTTTGCCCACGACCACGATCTGGTCCCGTTCTACTTTGACGAGTCGGAGATGTACACCGACCGAGCCGCGATGGCGGCGACCGGCATGCTACAGGTCAACGAGAACGCCTCCGAGGGCAAACCCATCCTCGACCTTGACCAGTTCGACCCCACCCGCACCACCAAGATCTCGTTCGCGGCCGCCAACGCGGAGGAGATCGACGCGGTGCTGGAGCCGATCCGGGCGCGCTTCCCGGGCGCCGTGCGCTCTCACGCGAATTTCCTCGACATCCCGGCCACCGGCACCACCAAGTGGGAGGGCATCGAACGTGCGCTCGGCGTGCGCGGACTGCGCGCCGAGGATGCCCTCGGCGTGGGGGATTCCGAGAACGACGTCGCCTGGCTCGGCCACGTCGGCTACCCGGTGGCCGCACCTATCTCGGACCCTGCGGTGCTCGAGACGTGCAAGTGGCGTCTGCCCCAGGTCGACGACGCCGTCGCCAAGCTGATCCGCGCCGAGCTGGCCCGCAAGTCGGGCGCTCAGGGCGCGCCCGGCGCGAAGGACTAAGCGCCCCGGTGCTATTGCTCCAAGAAGTGATCCCAGCCGCCTAGGCCGGCCACCTCTCGGTTGCCCACGCTCACGCGGCCGCCGTTGGCGGCGCCCCTGACCTCGCCCACGTCGATAAAACCCTCCGGGGTCGCCACCCCCGGGCGGATGGTGGCGATGAACCCGTGGTCCTCCCCGCCGGTGAGGAGCCATTCGCGCCGGTCGGCGTGTAGCCGACCGGCGGCCCGCCCCAGCGGCCCCAGCTTCTTTTCGAGGGAGCGCGGCTCGAAGTCGATCCACACCCCCGAGGCCTTGGCCATGCGCCGCGCGTCGCGGACGAGGCCATCGGAGACGTCCATCATCGCAGTGATGCCGCCGCTTTGCGCCGCGGCTAGCGCCTGGCGGAGCGGCGGCTTAGGCCGCTTGAAGTCGTCGACCAAACCGGCCATCGCCTCGTCGATCGTCGCCCGTGCCTTGAGTAGCGCCAGACCGGCGGCGCCGTGGCCGAGGTTGCCGGCGTGAATGACGCGGTCTCCTACCTGCGCACCGGAGCGCAGCAGGGCCGCTCGCCCCTCCATGTCGCCGAGCACGCTCACGCCGATCACGATCGCCTCGGACCCGACGAGGTCTCCCCCGTCGACGCCAACCCCAAGAGGCGCACACGCCTGCGCCAGCCCACGAGCGAAGTCTTCTACCCACGCCACCTCGAGAGCCCCGGGGAGCCCGAGGCTGATCACGAGCGTGCGGGGGCGCGCGCCCATGGCGACGGCGTCGGCAAGGTTCTGCACGGCGGCACGGAAGCCGACGTCGGCGCCGCTCGACCAGTCCCGGCGGAAGTGATGGCCCTCGACGAGCATGTCGGTGGAGATGGCGGCGTCCCCAGCCATCGTCAGGACCGCGCAATCGTCCCCCGAAGGCACCGCTACCCCTTCGCCGCGAGGCAGAAGGGGTAGGAGGCGGGCGATAAGATCGTCCTCGGTCGTCTGCGAGATGAGCATGTGCTCAGACTAGCAAACGGCCACCGCGTTCTTACTTGCTGTTCTCGACGAACTGGGCAAACGCGCCAATGAAGTTCGCGAGAATCTCGCGGGTGGCCTCATTCGTGATCGCGCCGTCTTCGAGCTGGCCGGTGCGGGTGGCGTCGATGTAGGCCTCCGGCTGGGTCATGAGCTTGGGATTGAAGAAGAGGAGGGTGCTGCGCAGGTGCGCCTGGGCGAGCGAGGTTCCGATGCCCGACGCCGAGGTGCCAGCGATCGCGATGGGCTTGCCGGCGAGGTCCCACTGGCCGGCGGGGCGCGAGGTCCACTCGATGGCGTTGTGGAGCAGGGCGGAGAACATCCGGTTGTGCTCGGGGGTGATGAGCAGGACGCCGTCGGCGGAGGCGATGAGTTCCTTGAACTTCACGGCAGTCTCGGGGTAGTTGCCGTCGAGGTCGCGGTTGTAGAAGGGCAGGTTCGTGATCTCGGCCTCGACCATCTCGACGCCCTCGGGGGCGAGCTCCACGATCGCCTCAGCGAGCTTGCGGTTGATGGAGGTCTCAGACGGAGAACCGACCAGGTAAACAATCTTCATTTTTAGCCTTTCGCCAGTATGTATTTTTCGCGAGGACTCGCGATCTGATTTAAGGCTAAACAGCATTAGTGGAATCTTCAACTATATCGGCGGTGTGCTATGTCACTGTGCAAAACGCGCGCCTAACCCCGCATCACGACGCCGTTCGCCCGGCTAACGCAGCCCACGCGGCCGCTCAAGCGCGAGCGCCACCAGCTCATCCACCAGCTCCCCATAGGGGATACCGGCCTCGCCCCACAGCGCCGGGTACATCGAGAACGGGGTAAAACCGGGCATCGTGTTGATCTCGTTGATGATCGGTTCACCTCCAGCGATAAAGAAGTCCACCCGCGTGAGCCCCTCGCATCCGAAAGCACTAAAGGCCTGCACGGCCAACTCCCGCACGCGCGCCGTCGTCGCCTCGTCGATCTTTGCGGGGATCGACATCGTCAGGCCCGACGTGGAAACGTACTTCGAGTCGAAGTCGTAGAAGCCACCGGCCGGCGCCTCCAAAACCACCTCCCCAAGAACCGAGGCCTTGGCCGGCTCGTCCCCACGCCCGCCGAGCACCGCGCATTCGACCTCGCGCCCTGAAATCCCCTGCTCGATCACGACCTTCGGGTCGTGCTCCTGAGCCGCCTCCACCGCGGCGCCAATCCCGTCCAGGCTCGCCACCTTGGAGATCCCCAGCGACGAACCGGCGCGTGCCGGCTTGACGTAGACCGGGAACTCTAGCTGCGCGACCTCAGCCAAGACCTGCTCGCGGTCCGCTCGCCACCGATGGGGGCTGACCGCCAGGTACGGGCCAACCGGCAGGCCGGCAGAGGTCAGCACTTGCTTCATGAAGTCCTTGTCCATCCCCGCAGCTGACGCCAACACGCCGCAGCCCACGTACGGGATACCCGCCATCTCGAGCAGACCTTGGATCGTGCCGTCCTCACCGAAAGGCCCGTGCAAGACCGGGAAGACGACGTCGACGCCGCCCAGCTCGCGCACGTGACCGCCGCTGATCTCGAGTAACGACTGGCTGCCGTCTCCCGGCGGGATGACGATGCGCCTGTCGGAGGGGCCCACCTCGGTCAGGCCGCGGGAGATGTCCAGCGCGTCGGGGTCGGTCTCCCCCGGCACCCACGTGCCGTCTCGGCGAATGCCAATGCTGACGACGTCGTAGCGGGCCGGATCCAGCGCCCCCATGATCGCGCCCGCAGTCACGCACGAAATCGAATGCTCCCCGGATACTCCGCCGTAAATCAAGGCGATACGAATCTTCTTCACCTATCCAGCCTACCCGAGGCTGCTAAAAGTGTCGGAGAGCCACGGTAGTCTGTTGGGCAACACCAAGGAGGAATCGTGAAGGCACACCTTATCGCTGCGGCCGCCCTACTGACGCTCGCCGCCTGCAGTCAGCCACCCGCCCCGGAAAACAGCGCCTCGCCCACGCCAGAAGCGAGTACGACGGCGTCGCAATCCCCCACCGCAACCGCGCCGGCACCCGCCACAGATACATCCCACACTGCCGAACCCGGCGGGGGCGAAGAGCAAAGCAGCACGCTTGAGCGCGCCGCGCCGGCCGGCTCCTACACCGCACCGGATCAGTCCTCGCAGTCTTCCACCTGGCCCGACACCTCGGCTCAGGCCCTGCCCTACGCCGTCAACTACGGCTACAACTACGTGGACGTCGTCTATTCATGGGACGGCACGGGCGAGCTGAGCTGGTACACGCCCGGCTGGGCGGATGAGGCCTTCGAGGAGGGCTCGGGCCTGCCCATCGATGTCCACTCGAACAACGTGCTCCAGATCTACGTGGGCGGCCTGCGCCTACCGGAGCCGGACGAGTACGACTCCAGCGCGTTCACCCTCAGCCAGACCCTTACCGAAGGGATGACCAGGATCGCGGTCTCCGGCGCGTTTGAGGGCCAGCACACGGTCACAATCGGCGCGCGCACGCGCATGCCCTACGCCGTGGAGGTCATGAATCAGCCCAATGCGCAGGGCGGCACCGACGCCGTGTTGCGCGTCTACTTCGAGGAGTAGGCCCCGACCAGCGCAGTGACGCGGCAGGCGGAGCCTGGCGGCGGGTAGCTACTCGACGCGTTCGACGACGGCGCCGACCGCCGCGAGCTTGCGCATGAAGTGCTCATAGCCGCGGTTGATGATGTCGATGCCGGCCACGCGCGATTCTCCCTCGGCCGCGAGCGCAGCGATCAGGTGGGAGAAGCCCCCACGCAGGTCGGGCACCTCGATGTCGGCGGCGTGTAGCTTGGTCGGGCCCTGGATAACGGCGGAATGGTAGTAGTTCTCCTGGCCAAACCGGCAGCCCTTGGAACCGAGGCACTCGCGATAGACCTGGATCTTCGCGCCCATCTGATTGAGCGCCTTGGTGAACCCGAAGCGGTTTTCGTAGACGGTTTCGTGGACGATGGACACGCCCTCGGCCTGGGTCAGGGCCACCACCATGGGCTGCTGCCAGTCGGTCATGAAGCCGGGATGGACGTCGGTTTCTAGCGGGATGGACTTCAACGGGGTGCCGGGGTGCCAGAAGCGGATGCCGTAATCGAGTACGTCAAACTTGCCACCCACTTTCCGAAACACGTTGAGGAAGTTCATCATGGACTCCTGCTCGGCGCCGCGAACGGTAATGTCGCCGCCGGTGGCGAGCGCCGCGCACGCCCATGAGCCGGCCTCGATGCGGTCGGGCAGGGCGGTGTGAACGTAGCCGTGCAGCTCCTCCACGCCCTCGATGTGGATGGTGCGGTCGGTGTCCACGGTGATGAGCGCGCCCATCTTCTGCAGGATCGCGATGAGGTCCATGATTTCGGGCTCGACGGCGGCGCCGCGCAACTCCGTGATACCGCGAGCGCACACGGCCGCAAGCAGGGTCTGCTCGGTGGCGCCCACGGACGGGTAGGGCAGGTGCACTTTGCGGGCCCGGAGCCCGGAGCGGGCAACGAGGTGTAGGCCAAGCTCCTGGGCGTCGCGGGTGGCGCCGAAGTCCTCGAGAACCTTGAGGTGGAAGTCGACCGGGCGGTCACCGATGTGGCAACCGCCGAGGTCAGGAATGAACGCCTCGCCCAGGCGATGCAGGAGCGGGCCGCAGAAGAGGATCGGGATACGGGAAGAGCCGGCGAGCTGGTCAACCTCCGCCGGATCCGGTAGGTGAAGCTTGCCGGGGGTGATCTTGAGGATGCCCTCGGCCTGGTTGTAGTCGATCTCGGCGCCGTGCAGGCGCAACAGCTCGGAGACGACGTCGACGTCCCGGATCAGCGGCACGTTGCGCAACACGGACGTCTCCTCCGTCAGTAGCGCGGCCACCATCGCTTTCGATACGAGGTTCTTCGCCCCGCGCACGTGGATCTCGCCACGCAGAGGGTGTCCGCCTCGGACGCTCAAAACTCCCACCATCACTGTCCTTCCCTGTGTGGTGCCATCATAGCCACTACCGGGAACAATTCCTGTGATCTAGCGTCCACGGGGAGTTCGCCGGGTGATGAATGCCGTGGCGGGGCGGGGATGGTGTGATGATAGGTGTATGGAAATCAATGGGCTTTCATTCGGCGAACTGCTTGGTATCACCGGCCTGCAGGCGCTCGCGGTGGTGGTGGGGACGGTGGCGATGTACGCCTTCCTGCTCCTCATCCTGCGTGTGATCGGCCAGCGGGTAAGCGCGCGTCTGTCCACGCACGACATGGCGGCGATCATCATCGTCGGCGCGATCGCCGGCCGCTCCACGCTCGGCCACACCCCCACGCTCGCGGGCGGCGCGATCGCGCTGGTCACGCTCTTCCTCATGCGTTCGGTGCTCGGGCGGATGCGGCACAACCCGCACGGTGACTCGCTTATCAACAACCCGCCCATCGTCGTCATGGCCCGCACCGACATTTTTCCCGATAGCCTCCACCACGCGCGCGTGACCGAGGCCGAGCTGTGGATGGCGCTACGTCAGGCCGGGGTGCGCAACGACGACGAGATCGCCGCCGTCGTCTTCGAACCTAACGGGCAGTTCTCCGTGCTGCGCACGGGTGTGCCGATCGACCCGCGAATCCTCGAGCACGTCGATGGCGCCGATCGCATCCCGCGCGAATACATCGGCGACAAGCACTTCGGCGATCTCGACGGGCAGGGCGACTAGCACGGGGGCGCCGCCCGAGGGGCGGCGCCAACCGGGCCTAAGCTCAATTAGTTCAGCGGTGCATCCCCTAGCTCAGCGGTGCATCCCCGCCGACGGGCCGAGCGGCCTTGACCTCGAACTTCGCCTCGGTCTTGGCGGGCAGGGTGCGCGGCTTCCAGCTGGGGCGCGTAGCCTCGAAGGCGGTGATGAGCTCCTCCTCGCGCAGGGTCAGGCCGATGTCGTCCAGGCCCTCCATGAGCATCCAACGGGTGTAGTCGTCGATGTCGAACCGGCAGGTAAATCCACCCGCAACCACCTGGCGGTTCTCCAGATCAACCGTGACCTCCGTGCCCGGCTCGGTCTCGAGGATCTTCCACAGCTGCTCGATGTCTTCCTGGGCGACGACGCCGGCAACCAGCCCCTGCTTGCCGGCGTTCCCGCGGAAGATATCCGCAAAGCTCGGGGCAAGGACGGCCCGGAAGCCGTAGTCCTTCAGCGCCCACACCGCGTGCTCACGTGAGGAACCGGTGCCGAAGTCGGGACCGGCCACCAGCACCGAACCGCGCCGATACGTCTCCTGGTTGAGGACAAACTTGGGGTCCTTGCGCCAGGCGTAGAACAGTGCGTCGTCGAAGCCCGTGCGTGCCACACGCTTGAGGAAGACGGCCGGGATGATCTGATCTGTGTCCACATTCGAGCGGCGCAGCGGCACCCCCACGCCCGTGTGCGTGATGAACTTGTCCATTTACTTCCCCGCTTCCATGAGGTCTGCCGGCGTGGCGAAGTGCCCCGCGATCGCCGTCGCCGCCGCGACCAGCGGCGAGACGAGGTGGGTTCGCCCACCCTTGCCTTGACGGCCTTCAAAGTTCCGGTTCGACGTCGACGCCGCCCTCTCCCCCGGCGCCAGCTGGTCCGGGTTCATGCCCAGGCACATGGAGCAGCCGGCGTTGCGCCACTCGGCACCAAAGTCGAGGAAGACCTTGTCCAGGCCCTCGCGTTCGGCCTGAAGGCGAACGCGCGCAGATCCGGGGACCACGAGCACGCGGACGCCGTCGTGCTTCTTCTTGCCCTGGATGACTCCGGCAACCGCACGCAGATCCTCGATACGGCCGTTCGTGCACGAGCCGATGAATACCGTGTCAACCGCGATGTCGCGGATCGGCTTGCCGGGCTCGAGGCCCATGTATTCGAGGGCGCGTTCGGCGGCGGTGCGCTGAGTTTCGTCGGCCATGTCGGCCGGGTCGGGTACGCCGGCTGAGATCGGCACGCCCTGGCCGGGGTTGGTTCCCCAGGTCACATACGGTTCGAGGTCGTCGGCGTCGAGGTCGACCTCGGCGTCGAAAACGGCGTCGTCGTCGGACTTGAGCGTGCGCCAGTAGGCCAGCGCGGCGTCCCAGTCCTCGCCCTCGGGGGCGTGGGGGCGGCCCTTGATGTAGGCGAACGTCGTCTCGTCGGGGGCGATCATGCCCGCGCGTGCGCCGGCCTCGATCGACATGTTGCAGATCGTCATGCGCGCCTCCATGGACAGCGCGCGGATTGCCTCACCGCGGTACTCGAGCACGTATCCGGCGCCGCCGTTGGTGCCGATCTTGGCGATGATGGCGAGGATGATGTCCTTGGCGGTGGTTCCCGGCTTGAGGGCGCCGTGGACGTTGATCGCCATGGTCTTGAACGGGGCGACGGGCAGGGTCTGGGTGGCGAGCACGTGCTCGACCTGCGAGGTGCCGATTCCGAATGCGAGCGCACCGAAGGCGCCGTGGGTGGAGGTGTGGGAGTCGCCACAGACGATCGTCATGCCGGGCTGGGTGATGCCCAGCTGTGGGCCGACGACGTGGACGATGCCCTGATCGGCGTCGCCTAGGGAGTGCAGACGGATGCCGAACTCTTCCGCATTCTTGCGCAACGTGTCAATCTGGGTGCGCGAGGTGGGGTCGGCGATCGGCAGGTCGATGTCGAGAGTGGGGGTGTTGTGGTCTTCCGTGGCGATCGTTAGATCGGGCCGGCGAACCTTCCTTCCCGCTAGGCGCAGGCCCTCGAATGCTTGCGGGCTCGTGACCTCGTGGCACAGCTGGAGGTCGATGTACAACAGGTCGGGGGCGCCATTCTCCCCGCGTTTGACGATGTGGTCTTGCCACACCTTTTCAGCCAAAGTTCCGCTCATGCCTTCACTTTAAGGGGCTGCCACCCACGATCACTTGCATCTCACCCTGTGAGATGGGAAGATCATTGCATGGACAAGCAAAACGGAAGCGGCGTCGGCGTTCTCGACAAGGCCACGCTTGTACTTAACGCGCTCGAATCTGGCCCACTGACCCTGGCTCAGCTGGTGCAAGCCACACACCTCGCACGCCCGACAGCCCACCGGCTCGCCGTGGCTCTAGAATATCACCGCTTTGTTGCCCGCGACATGCAAGGACGCTTTACCCTCGGCCTGCGCCTGTCCGAGCTCGCCTCGGCAGCCGGTGAGGACCGGCTGCTCGCCGCGGCCAACCCCGTCCTGACCGCACTACGCGATCACACCGGCGAGTCCGCCCAGCTCTACCGCCGCCAAAACGACGTGCGCGTGTGCGTGGCCGCCGCCGACCGCTCGATGGGCCTGCGCGATTCGATCCCCGTAGGCGCCACCCTGTCCATGCTCGCCGGCTCGGGCGCGCAAGTGCTACTCGCCTGGGAGGAGCCGGACAAGCTCCACCGCGGCCTGCACGGCGCCGAGTTCACCGCCACCGTTCTGTCCGCCGTGCGGCGCCGCGGCTGGGCCCAGTCCATCGGCGAGCGCGAGCCGGGAGTGGCCTCGATTTCGGCGCCAGTGCGCGGACCGTCCGGGCGCGTTATCGCGGCCGTGTCGATCTCCGGGCCCGTCGAGCGCATGGGCCGCCAGCCCGGGCGCCACCACGCCGCCGCCGTCGTCACCGCCGCAAATCGGCTCACCGAAGTACTCAAGCGCTCCGAGTTCTAGCCAGCCATGCGTAAGACCCTCCTCGTCACCAACGACTTCCCACCGCGCGCCGGCGGCATTCAAACCTTCCTCGAAGGCTTCGTCGGCCAACTCGACCCGAACCAGCTCCTCGTCTACGCCTCCACTCCCCCGGACGCCGACGCAGTGGCGGGTCCGACGCTCGCCGCGCAATACGACGCCAAGCAGCCCTACGACGTCGTGCGCTACCCCGGCACCATGATGCTGCCCACGCCAACCGTGCGCCGTCAGATGCAGCAACTGATCCGCGAGCACGACGTGAAGAACGTGTGGTTCGGGGCCGCGGCACCGCTGGGCGTCATGGCGAGCGCCGCCCACGCCGCAGGCGCCGACCGCGTCATCTCCACCACGCACGGCCACGAGATCGGCTGGTCAATGATCCCGGGCGCCCGGCAGATCCTGCGCAAGGTCTTCCGCGACGCCGACCTCGTCACCTACCTGACCGAGGCTACGCTCGCCCGACTCAAGCCCTTCATCGGTGACACGCCTATCATGCAACTACATGGCGCGATCGACCCCGAAATGTTCGCGTTCAATGCCCGCGCGCGCCGTGAGCTACGCGATCGCTACGGGCTGGGCGAGGCGCCGGTCGTCGTGTGCATCTCGCGGCTTGTGGAACGCAAGGGCCAGGACCGGCTCATCGACGCCTGGCCTGCGGTTGTGGCGCGCCACCCGCAGGCCAAGCTTGTGATCGTGGGCAAGGGGCCCTACGGGCAGCGGTTGCGGGAGATGGCGCAGTCCTCGCCCGTGTCAGCCTCCATCATTTTCACGGGCGAGGTGCACTACGCCGAGCTCGTGGCCCACTATTCGCTGGGAGACATCTTCGCCATGCCGTGCCGCACACGTGGTGCGGGCCTCGACATCGAGGGACTCGGCATCGTCTACCTGGAGGCCTACGCGGCGGGGCTACCCGTCGTCGCCGGGGATTCCGGCGGGGCGCCCGAGGCGGTGCAAAATGGGCGCACGGGTCTGGTGGTCAACGGCCGCTCCGTCAACGCGATCGTTGCCGCCCTGGACTACCTTCTCGAAGACCCCGAGCGTGCCGCTGCCATGGGCGAGGCCGGCAAACGCTGGGTGGACGACGAGTGGCGCTGGTCCGACGTGGCAAAGCCGCTCATCGAGGCTCTTTCCTGATGGCGAGAATCGGCCTGAGCGCCTCCTCGAACCCCATCTCAGAAAGGCGGGCGCAGCGGCTGGCCGACCTCGTCGGCGTGTTCGAGCGCGCGGGGCATCGCGTGGATGCGAGGTACGTGGAGCGTTTCTCTGGGCACGAGCAGCGAGTCGATGTAGCACCGGGTCAGCGCGGGCGCGTGTGGCGCGTGAACCCGCGCGTGCGCGCTGAGCTGCTCACCGAGCTCTTTGCCGACGCCGCCGTCGACGCCATTTTCGACATCACCGGAGGGGACCTCGCCAACGAGGTCCTCGGGTGGGTGGACTGGAACATCGTGGCGGATAATCCGAAGCCGTTCGCCGGCTACTCGGATCTGAGCGTCGTGGTAAACGCGCTGGTCGCATCCGGTTCTGGCGGCTCCCCGACCGTCAGGGCGGGAGCGGCCGGGACGGGGCGGACGGCGACGCTTTGGAATCCGTGGACCGCGCTCGAGCGCGGCCCTCAGGACGTGGCGCAGATCCTCGCCGGCGGGCGGATCCGGCCGGCGTGCGACCATGAACTGCCCGACCTGCCGATCATCGGAGGCAACGTGCGCTGCCTCGCCAAACTCGGCGGGACACGCTGGTGGCCTGCCCCTGGCGGAGGACACCTGGTGTTATTGGAAGGCATGGCGACCAGTCTGGAGGCGGTGGCCACCTACGCCGAGCAGCTGCGCCAGCTCGGACTCTTCCGCGGCGCTGCGGGCCTCATCCTCGGCCAATTCACGCACATCGACGCGGCCGGGCAACGCGACGTCGTGACCGCAACGCTCCAGGAAATCACCGGGTTGGAGATCTGGCACGCGCCTGAGATCGGGCACTCGCGCTCCGCGGCGCCCGTCACCATCGGCTAGTGGTCATTAGCGAATGAAAGCGGCCACGCGGTCAAAGTCCTCCTTAGTCGGACGTTTTTGGCCACGAATGGGCTTGCACATGGCTTCGGTGGCCTTGTAAACGACGGAAGGAATCGCGTACAGGCGGCCCGCGATGGTGGCCAGGGATGAGAGCTCGATGGCTCCAGGGCTAGGACGGTCAGTGAGCGCGACGAGGAAGACGGCGTCAGGGTCGATCACGAGCGCCTTGGTCTTGCCGTGCCCCTTAAGCCGCGCTTCGACGACCTGGCCGGTGATGAGCGAGCCCTCGCCGGCGTCGAAGGCAGCGATTTTCGTAGCACCCGTGGCGGGCTTGGCACGGCTGAAGGACTCAAACGTGTCTGGCAGCACGGCGTCGACGAAGACGTCGATGATGATATCTAACAGCATGCCCATGGGAGTATTCTGACACACCGAAATCACCCGATATCCGACTAATGGTCTACGAAAGCGATGTTGACCGCATCAACGTCGAGCGGCTACTCAGGCATCGGCCGGGTGGTCGGCGACGGTCACGGCATGATGCTCGACGTAACCGGGACGAATCGAGCCTCATCTACGAAATAGAGAAAGATGAGGCTCGATTCGTCCCCTGAAGGGAAGGATTAGCCAACCCATAACACGGCCTAGACCGCCGGCTTGCCAGCCACGCGAACAGTCGCGCCACGCTCGCGAAGTCGGGCGACGACGTCGTCGGGCGTGTCGGAATCGACCACTACACTGTCGAAGTCGGCGGTGTCAGCCACCTGATAGAGCGCCTTGCGTTCGAACTTGGATGCGGTGACCGCCAGGTGCGAGTGAGCCGCGGAGGTCAGCATGAGGGCCTTGTACTCGGCGACCTCCGGGTAGGGGTGGTAAACGACGCCGTCGGAGATTGCCGCCGCGGAGATGAAGGCGTGGTCGGCGCGCATGTGTCGCAAGGCCTTCATGCCCTCGGGCCCGTAGTTGGCGTCGAGGTGGCGGTGATAGCGGCCTCCCAGGGTGACGAGCTCCCAGTCCGGGACCGTACCCGCGAGTTGGATGATCGACCAGTTGTTCGTGATTACGGTCAGCCCGCCGACATCGGTGAAGTGCTTGAGGATTGCATAAACGGTGGACGAATCGTCGCAGACGATGGAGGCGCCGCGAATGATGTAGTCCTTGAACTCGGGAGCCAGGGATTCCTTGGCCGCCTCCTCCTGGGTGAGGCGGTACTTCATGGAGGTCTCGCTCAACGACGTCGCAACCGCGCTCACCACGCCGCGCGAGCGCACGATGACGCGGTCGTTCTCCAGCTCAGACAGGTCACGGTAGATCGTCATGGATGAAGCGTCAACCAGCTTCAGAAGATCCTCCACCCGAACCGTACCGGCGTTGAGCACGTGTTCCGCGAGCAACTGTTGGCGATCGTTCTTGCTGAGTTGTGCCACTGAGGTTCCTTCGTGTCGTCTATTGAACGTTGCTATTGAACGTTGCCATCGTATCGCCGCCCGCCTCAAAGCGGCGAAAGGTGTGCCGGGGAGAGGAACCCGCCACACCTTTCGCCGGCCGCCAGACACGCGTGGCCCGGCGGCGCTCAGAGAGCAGGACGTCAGGGCCGAAGAATGTACTTCGAGCCCTTGCCCTGCGCCATGTCCTCCAGTGATTCGACGAGGGCCTCGAGCGGGCGCACCTCGCTACACAGGGACATGCCGTCGAACTTGCCCGTGGACAGCAGCTCCACCGCGATCTTCACGTAGCGCGGCTGGTGGTGGTAGACGCCCTTGAGCGTGTACTCCTTGTAGTGCATGTCCGAGGAGTTCACTGAGAACGGAGCGCCCTTGGGCGTACCGCCGAAGAGGACGGCGGTGCCACCCGGACGCAGGCAGTGCACGGTCTGCTCCCACACTTGAGGCAGGCCGACCGCCTCGACGGCCACGTCAGCGCCGCGCCCGCCGGGGGTGAGTTCGGTGATCTTCGCGGCGCACTCCTCCGGGCTCTCCAGGCCAGTGAGGTTGACGGTGCGAGCACCGGCCGCCTCAGCCTGCGCGAGCCTGCCCTCGGAGCGGTCGGCGGAGATGACGCTCGCTCCACGCAGCTGGGCGAGCTTGATGAACATCTGTCCGATGGGGCCGGCGCCGTTGACCACAACCGTGTCGCCCAGCGTGATGCCGGACTCGGAGATGCCGTGGACGACGGTCGACAGCGGCTCCAGTGGCGCTGCGGCTTCGAAGGAGAGCGAGTCTGGAATCTTGTAGGTGTTGCGTTCGACGATCGCTTTGGGGATGACGATCTGCTCGGCGAACGCGCCATTCAAGTATTCAAGGTTCTCACACAGGGACTCCCGCCCGATGGAGCAGGCCCAGCAGTGTCCGCAGGGCGCGGTGTTTGCCGCGACCACGCGGTCGCCCGGGGCGAAGTCGGTCACGCCTTGGCCCACCTCGGTGACGACGCCGGCGAACTCGTGACCGAACCTGGCCGGAAGCGTGGGAAACAGGGTGGGGTGCCCACGGCGGTAGGACTTGAGGTCGGTGCCACAGGTGGCGGCCGCCTTCACCTCGACGGCGACCTCGCCCGGCCCTGGCCTACCCGGCTCGATGTCCTCGAGGCGAAGGTCCCCGGGACCGTAAAACATGTACGCGCGCATGGTTTCTCCTCCTTGTTACGGGCGTGCGGGGAGCACGGCTCGGGCCAACACGTTGGCGTAGTCCGGGTCGTCCTGGTAGACGATCCGTTCGGCTGCATACAGCAGCGGCAGGCGGTCTTTGACGCCGCCCGTCTGCTCGACGAGTCTGATCGCGAGCGGAATGGCGGGCACGCCCTCCACGGTCTGCTCGAGCTCCTCCATCGTCTTCAGCGCCGCCTTTGCGCCCTCGCCGCGGCCAATGCGCACGCCGTAGACCTTGTTGCGCCCGGACAGGCCGGTCACCTCGAGGTCGCCCACGCCCGGCAGGCCGTAGGCGGTGGCATCCTTCGCACCGAGCGCCACAGACAGGATCGACATCTCCCGCACACCCTGGGCGAAGGTGGCCGCCTTGAGATTGTGATGCGGATGGCCAGTCTTTTCCTCCAGCCCGTCCGCGATGCCGAGCATGATGGCGTAGACGTTCTTCATCGGCGCACACAGCTCGACGCCGACCTCGTCGTCGGAGGCTTCGATGGCATAGTGCTCCGAGCGCGCCTGACGGGCATAGGTGAGGGCGACGTCGTAGTCCCGGCAACCAAAGATCGTGGCCGTGGGCTCGTTGGCCGCGCACTCGTTGGCCTTGACCGGGCCCGCGATCGCCACGATCGGCGGCAGCGTGACCCCGGCTTTCGCAGCCATGCGGCGCAAACCCACGGGCAGCAGCTCAATGGTGCCGTCCTCGGCAGGCAGGAAGCCCTTCGTGGTCAGCCACAGCGCCTTGGCCTTCGAGATGCCGTCGAAGGCCAGCTCGGCCACTTTCGGCACGCCCACGGACGCGACCGACATCACGACGACGTCGACCCCGTCCATCGCCTTGGCCAGATCGTCGGAACGGAAGGTGGTGACCTTATCTGAGATGACGACGTCGATACGCGGGTGCGGCTTGCCCGCCTCGATCGCGTCGATGAGGTGGTCGTCGAGCCAGGTTCCCCACAGGTTGACCTGCCAGCCCGCCCGCACGAGCGCGTTGGCCAGACCGGAGCCCATGGCTCCAGCACCGAGGATTGCAATGGATGGCATATCTGTTCCCTTCCTATTCTTCTTCGTTGGACACTTCGGCATCCGGGTAGCGGCGCGCGAACTCATGGAGTTGATCGTTGGTCTCCTTCAGGTCCGCATACAGGCGCCCCTGGATCTCGCCGAGCTCGGCGTAGATCTTGTGGTTTTCTTCGTTGGGCTCGGTGGAGTCGGTGAATTGGGCCATGTGCTTGGCTGCCGTGGCGATGGAGTGATCGCCGAAGACGCCGGTGGCGGACATGGCGACGATGCCCGCGCCGAGTGCCGAGATCTCGTCTTCCTTGCACGCCGTCATGGGCAGGCCGATGGCGTCGGTCATGATCTGGCGCCACAGCTGGGAGCGCAGGCCGCCGCCCATCGCGCGCACGGTGGTCAGCTTCGTGCCTGTGGCCTCCTGTAGCGCGTTCAGCGAGCGGGCCATCTCCATTGAGATCGCCTCGAGCAGGGAGCGGTACATCGAGCCGCGCCCGTGCGTGCCTCGCCAGCCGACGACGGCGCCGCGGGCGATCGGCTCCCAGTAGGGGCTTTGCACCGCGTTCCAGTAGGGCAGGGTCACGAGGCCGCCGGAGCCGACGGTGCGGGCCGCGGCAGCTTCCTCCAGCTCGGGATCGGGGCCTCCGTTGAGGGCGGGGTTGCCGAACTGCTTACGGAACCAGGTGGTGAGGAACGCGCCGGAGGATTGCAGGACTTCGAGGACGTAGGTGTCCGGGATGCCGCCGGCGAGCGTGCGGAAGACCTCGCCGTACTGGTATTTGTTTGCGGTCACGCCTGCGTTGACCGCCGTGCCCATGTTGAGGTAGGCGACCTCGGGGTCCACCGCAGCGGCGCCGACGCCCGCCGCCTGGCCGTCACCTAGCCCCGAGATGACGGGTAGTTCTTGGGAGATGCCCCAGAACTCGCGCACGTCCTTCTTCACGTACCCGATCACCTCGCCGGGCTTGTAGAGCTTGGCCATCTGGCTGCGCGTGACGCCCGCGATGTCCATGAGCTTGTCGGAGAAGTCGAGCTTTTCGATGTCAAACAGACCCAGGGAGTCTGCGGAGGTGACCGAGGAATTCCACTTGCCGGTCAGGCAGAAGACGAGGTAGCCGTGGACGTCGACGATCTTGTCTGCGCTGGCCCACATCTCGGGCTCGTGTTCCTTGACCCACGCCATTTTGTAGATCGCGGGAGTAACGTCCGCCGGTTTGCCGGAGAGCTGGTGGATCTCGGGGCTGCCGTACCTTTGGATTTGGTCGGCCGCGCGGATGTCGAGCCACAGGATGCCGTTGCGCAGCGGCGTACCGTCCGCGGTGAAGGGTGCGAAAGACTCGCGCTGGTGGGTGATGCCGATGGCCGCGATCCGGCTGCGGTCGGCCATCGACAGGCGGGAGAGTGCCTCCGCGACGGCGGCGTTGGTCGAACTCCACCAGTTCTCGGGGTCGTGCTCGCCGAATCCCTGGTGAGGGGTGCGTAGTGGGATCTCGCGCTTACCGAGCGCGATCACGTTTCCTTCAACATCGACGACGATGGCCTTTGACGACGTCGTGGACGAGTCAACTGCGATGACGAGCGGGCCATCGGCCGCGTTCAACTTGGTCATGGTGTTCTCCTGATTCTCCTTTGAATCCGACCGGCTGGGACAAACCGGCGCTAGTTATCAACACTAACACTCATGAATGATAATTCCACCAAAAAAGAATGTTGAACAAACGTGCAGAACCCGTGTTCTATTGTTAACTTTTCAGCCCCGGCCGTTTGCATTGGCACGGCCGGGGCTGAACTCCCTCAATTCTGTACGCCGACTTGGCGCCTTGTGCGCTTATTCCCGCCCGGGCTGCTTACCGTAGTTCGCCATGCCAGCCAGGGCCTCGGCGATCTGCGCGTCGTCGAGAAGGGCGATCGGGGCGCCGGTGGCCATCGCTCGCAACTGAATCTCGCAGATGTATTCGAGGATGGGCAGCAGATCGACAGCCTTCTTCAGGTTCGGGCCGATCGTGATGGCCCCGTGGTTCTTCATGAGTGCCCCCGTGCGCCCCTCCAGAGCAGCGGCGACGTTCTTGGCAAGCTGATCCGTGCCGAACGCCGCGTAGGGCGCCACCCGCACCACACCGCCGAACATGGTCGAATAGTAGTGCGACGGCGGAATCTCATCGACCACCAGACCGAGCGCCGTAGAGGCGTAGGCATGATTGTGAGTGATCGCCTTCGCGTCCGTCGCCCGGTAGACCGCGATGTGGAGGGGAAGCTCCGAAGATGGGTTGAGAACGCCGTCGACGTGGTGGCCGTCCATGTCGTAGACGACGACGTCCTGCGCCGTCATCGTCGCGTAATCGACGCCCGAGGGCGAGATGACCACGTGATCTCCGATCCGGATCGAGACGTTGCCGGCGGTGCCGACCACAAGCTTTTCTTTCACCATGAACAGGCAGGTATCAACGACTTCTTGACGTTCTTTTTCGTACATCATGCTGAGCTCCTTTACCTGACGCCGCGGCGGTGCGGCATCTGTGTCCGTAAATCCGACGATAGTGGACGCAGCTCACGCCCGCGGCCAGCTCGGACGTGGGCGCGGCAGGAAAGCACGTATGAGCAGGGGCTCAGCTGAGTTCGGCAACTGGGCGTAGCGGCGTCGGCGCCCGTAGAATCGTGCCATGACTAATCCATTGCTTTCCCGATCTGCACTCCCCTACAACGTCCCCGACTGGGGCGCCATCAAGCCCGGCCACATCGTGCCCGCTCTCAAGGAGCTCATGGCCGCCGAGCGTGAGGCCTGGGAGCAGATCGCGACGAATGCCGAGCCCGCCACCGTGGCCAACACGGTCGATGCACTCGAGGACGCCGGCCTGCCCCTCGCCCTCGCCCTGAACGCCGCCTACACGCTCATGAGCTCGATCGGCGGCGACGAGCTCGACGCCGTACAGTCCGAGGTGCTGCCCTTGCTGTCGGAGCACGCGAACGCCTTCCGCCTCGACAAACGCATCTACGACCGCTTCGCCGCCATCGACCGCACCGGCCTCGATCCCGAGACCGTTCGCTATATCACCGAGGAGCTCGATTCCTTCACGCGCTCCGGCATCACACTCGACGACGCCGACAAGGCGCGCCTTCGCGACCTCGACTCGCGCCTGTCTACCCTGGAGGTGGAATTCTCACAGCGCGTGATCAAGGCGATGGACGACAACGCGGCGGTGCTGAGCCCGGACGACGTGGCCGGGGTCGACGACGCACGGCTGGCCGCCGCCCGTCAGGACGACGGCACGTACCGCTTCGCGCTCGATAATTTCACCAATCAGACCCTGCAGGTGGCGCTCGAGAAGCCGGAGGCCCGCGCGGCCGTCCTTCAGGCCTCGCTCAGCCGCGGCCTGGGCGCCCACGCCTCCTCCGACACCCGCGAGCTCGTGCTTCAGATTGCCCGCCTGCGTGCGGAGCGTGCCGAACTGCTCGGCTACCCGCATCACGCGCAGGCCGTGGCCGACGCCGGGATGGCGAAGGACTCACAGGCGATCGTGGACCTGCTGGGATCCGTGGCACCGAAGGCGCTGGCAGCTGTGGAGCGCGACAGGGCCAAGTTGGACGAGCTTGCCGCCGCCGACCGCGTCACTCTCACGGCCTCCGACTACACCTACTACCAGGAGAAGCTGCGCGGCGAGCTCGGGCTCGACGACGAGGCGCTCAAACCCTACCTTGAGCTGAACAACGTGGTGGAAAACGGTATCTTCTTCGCCGCCGGCAAGCTCTACGGCCTGACCTTTAAGCCCCGCCCGGACATCGCGGGCTGGGTGGATTCGTGCAAGACGTGGGAGGTCTTCGACGAGTCCGGGGAGGGCATCGCCCTGTTCCAGGCCGACTATTTCCGGCGCAAGGGCAAGTCGGGTGGGGCGTGGATGAACCCAGCTGTGGACGGCTCGGCACACGACGGTTTGAGGCCGGTCATCCTCAACAACTGTAACTTCCCCGAGCCCGCCGACGGCGAGCCGTGCCTACTGAGCTGGGACAACGTCATCACCGTGTTCCATGAGTTCGGGCATGCCCTCCACGGCATCCTCACCCGCACGACGTACCGCTCGCTGGCCGGAACCGAAGTTCCGCGCGACTTCGTCGAGCTACCCTCCCAGCTGAACGAAATGTGGGCCTATAACCCGCAGGTTATGGCCTCTTACGCCCGTCACTACAAGACGGGTGAGCCGCTACCGGAACAGATGGCGCGCAAGCTCACTGAGGCCGCGACCTTC
Source organism: Trueperella sp. (assembly GCA_022783305.1). Classification (GTDB taxonomy): domain Bacteria; phylum Actinomycetota; class Actinomycetes; order Actinomycetales; family Actinomycetaceae; genus Trueperella; species Trueperella abortisuis. Next base: position 23,320 of record JALEWQ010000084.1, read on the forward strand.
GGCCAGGCCTTCGACACCACCGAGTTCCTCGCCGCTGCCCTCCTCGATCAGGCGTGGCACCGGCTTCGCCCGGACGAGGTGCCGACCGACGTGGCCGAGTTTGAAGCCTTCGAGGAACGAGCGTTGCGGCAGATGCACATTTTCCACGAGCTCGTGCCCCCGCGCTACCGCTCCGCCTACTTCGCCCACACCTTCGGCGGCGGCTACGACGCCGGCTACTATTCGTACATGTGGGCTGAGGTGCTGGTTGCTGACCTGGAGAATTGGTTCCGCAACGATGCCGCGATCGAGTCCGACGGCGGGCTGAACCGAGCTGCCGGGCGCAAGCTCGCTTCCGAGTTGCTTTCGCGCGGCAATTCCCGTGATCCCATGGAATCATTTGTGGCCGTGCGCGGACGCAAGCCTCGCGCCGAGGCGCTGCTTGAGCGCCGCGGGCTCGCCTAACCGCAGCTGTTCGCAGGACAGGAGCGTCGCGGGGGCTCGGCGTCGTAAATCGACGGCGGGCCCCCGACGTGCCGGACGCTACCGGTTTCCTTCCGGACCGGGCTATAGGACAGACAAAAGGCTCCGAGCCAACGCTCGGAGCCAATCTGTACCCCGTACCGGATTTGAACCGGTGTTACCGCCGTGAGAGGGCGACGTCCTAGGCCGCTAGACGAACGGGGCCTTGACGAAAGATCGTCGGGTTTCACTTTACACAACGAGTAGTCAAGAGAAAAACTAGCTCGGCGCGACCTCTATCACATGGGGTCAATAGACAAAAAATGTGTTTTATGATCGAGTTTTTCGTTGGTGTAATAAGGGAAAGTCAGGGTTCTTAAGGTTGAGACGCTGAAAGTGGTTGCTTCGTTGACATCTGCCCGGTTACGTGCATGGGGTGAGAAGAC
>JALEWQ010000089.1 GCA_022783305.1 Trueperella sp.
GACGTAGAAATGGATAGCCCCAGACTCATCTACCGACCACAAGTCAGCAAAACGATCACCCGTAGCATCACCCAACACGCCACTCCCGCGCGCCGGCGACACCGGACGATCCATCACCTGACACTGCCCCGGCTCAGGCTCAGGCTCCGGCTCAGGTTCCGGAGCCACTGCCTTCGCCTGGAACTCCCAAGACGTTGTCGCGCCCTCAGCTAGGACAAACCCAGCCTTAGCCTCAGCCGTGACCGTCACCGTTTGGCCAGGCTCGACCGCCACCGTGCCAGTAACGATCTCACCGCCAACGCGGTATGCCACTCCATCAACCGACGGAACCGTCACTACACCAGAATCCTCATTGAAACTCGGGGCGACAGGCGTCACCTGCATCGGCTTGCCGAGGATGTTGAGGTTGATCTTGATCGGGTCGTGGTCCGAGGAACGGAACGCCGTCGTGTCGTAGAGATCCTTGTACTTGATGTTGTAGTTGTAGCGCGAGTACTCGAAGGCGAGCGGCTCGTCCGCGTTGATGTCCCAGACGCCGCCGCCGGCTACAAGCTCATAGGCCTTCTCGTTGGCGAACACGTGGTCGAGTGAACCGTGGTAGCAGGAGAACTGGTAGGTCTGCTGGTCCGGTGCGAGTTCGGCGGCGAGGTCGGTGTAGTGGGCGCTCTTGATCGTGAGGACCGGGTCCTCGGCCGAGTAGGCGTTGAAGTCGCCAAGCAGGAAGACCGGCTTGCCAGCGAACTGTTCGTCCACCCATACGAGGAGGGCCTGGGCCTGCTTCACGCGCAGCTTGTTGTTGTTACCCTGGTAAGCGTCGGTATCCGAGCTGTTGGCAAGGCTGCCCTTGGACTTGAAGTGATTCGCGACAGCGACAAACGACTTACCCGAGGCCTTGCCGCTACCGTCCAGAGCCTGGAACTCCTGTGCCAGCGGCTCGCGCGCGTAACCGGTGAAGTCCTTGTTGCCGATGAGGATCTTGGACTCGCCCACCGGCTCGACCTTCGCGGGCTGGTAGATGAACGCGAGGCGGATGGCGTCCTCACTCGCGGGAACCTGCGACGGGGACTTGACGGCGGCCCACTTCTCCGTGCCGGCCGACTTGTTGAGCTCGGCGACAAGCTTGTTAAGGGCGGCGTCGCGATCCTTGTTGAACCGCTTGGAATTCTCGATCTCCTCGAGGCCAACCACGCTCGCATCGAGCTGGTTGATCGCGGTGACGATCTTGTCCTGCTGACGCTTGAGGTTTTCGGCGTCGGCGGCGCCACGGGCGTCGCAGCCCTTCGCGGTAATCAGGTTTCCTTCACGATCGGCGTAGCCCTTGCAATTCAGCTGGTCACCCGTGGTGATGAAGTAATTCAATACGTTGAAGGTGGCTAGCGATAGGTCGCCGCTGTTTGCGGGAGCGGCAGGACGCTCGTTGTTGGAGAACGACACCCAGGTAGAGGAATTGTCGGTGAAGTTCTCCTCGGTGCCTTCCACGTTGATCGGTTCGGTGGGCTGGATCTTCCACGTGTTGTCACGGTAGTCGATAATCATCGGCTTCTTGAACGTCACATGGGCGCCTGCGCGCGCGGGGGTCTTGACGTCGAGGTAAGACACCGGGATTCGGTGGTTCTTGTAGCGGAAGTTGACCAGATCGTAGGAGATGCCGTCGTCGAGGTTGACGAGCTTGGCCTCGTTGTCGGCGTTAAGCTTGGCGATCTCGGTGGGGTTCTGGTTCGGGTTGTAGACGTCGGAGGGTTGGCGCAGGGGCTCCGTGCCGGGGGTAAGGCCGAGCTCGCCCCACCGCGCCGTGAAGATGGTCTTGTTCTTGCTGGTGTTGTTCTGCAGGTAGTTGTTCGTGATCGTCATCGGCGCCTGGATATCGACCAGCATGCCCTCGTACTTCTCACGGGCATCGTTGCCCACCGGGAACGTGTCGAGAACCACTGGGGTGGGGGCCACGACGTTCGTGTTGTCCAGTTTCTCCACAGCCGTGAGGTTCGCGATCTGGGTCAAGTTGTAATACTCGGTCGCCGTGCCGCTCACGCGCACGAAGTCGCCCTTGGCCAGGTTCTTGGCGAACTTCAGGCCGCCGTCGTGGACGAAGATGCCGTGCGAGGCCTTGCCCTCATGGGTGGCGCCAGTGCCCGCCGTCTGTATGTAGAAGCCACTGAAACCGCCCGTGGTGTAGAGCGCCGTGATGACGCCCTCGGTCGTCACAACCTCCCCGTTCAGCGGGGTCGACTCGCCCTCACCTTGGATATCCGCGATGGCCGTGATCTTCGCGGGCTGCGGCTCCGGACTGGGATCCGTATCACCGCTCGGTTCTGGACTCGGATCGGGGTCGACCGCGCCCGAACCAGTCATCGTGTGCTTGCCAAGGTCGGAGATGTCGTCCTTGGGCATCGTGTTCCACTCGATCGTCGCGTCGAACGCGTCATTGGGGTTCGTGTCGCCCGCGGTCACGGCGGGCTTGCGGATGAGAGTCTTATCTTTGCCGTATTCAGTCGAATCGCCGATCTTGCCGAGGGAATCGACCACCTGGTCGCCCTTCTTCAGCACGAGCACGTCGTCGCCGTTGAAGTTGGCAACGGCGCTGGGCAGAACGGTCAGCGACGAATCGTGGATGTTGGCCTGGGAATGAGCAAGCACGAATGTCCTACCCGGCGCGAGCACCGACGACAGCGTCTGCTTGCTGCCCGTCGTGGTCGCGCCGTTTGAATAAAGCTCGACCGTGTACTGGCTGAGATCGATCTCGGAATTCGTGCCGTTGTACAGCTCGATGTACTTATTCTGGTGCGAGCCCTCAACATATTCGCTGATGATGAGGTCAGTGGCGCCCGCGGATTCCGCCTGCGCCGGCAGCGTGGCCAGCGGCACGGCAAGCACCGTTGCGGCAAGGGCCGCGATCAGTGAATGTCTACGTTTCAACAGAGTGTCCCTTCGTGTGGTGGGTCATGCGTGTTTGCACGCCTTAGTCACGACAATATTGACCGTCTCCGACAAATTCGTGTCCGTGCGGTTAACACCGTTGTTCCCTGAGGCATCTAACAAGCTTACACGCTGGCAAACGAACTATAAGATGAAATTGGGAAGGACTTATATGGACATATTTCGCCACGGCGTCGCCATCATTGGTGCCGGTCTCATGGGCCTGTCGCTTGCCGAACGCCTCATTTCCATCGGCACGACGCCGTACGTCGCCGCGCGTCGTCCCGCCGCCGAACTTGCCGCCACGCTGGGCACGCAAGCCCGCGCGATCGACGTCGCCGACATCGCGGATCTTCCCCCGAAGGCCCCGGTTTTTCTCGCCATCCCGCTCTCCGCACTCGAGACGATCCCCGCTGCCGCGCTCGACGGGCGGCTCGCGATCGACGTCGCGAACTATTGGCCGCGGCTCGACGCCGCCGGCCGTTTTGCCCAGGATCCGCGCGGGACGAGTCTGGTCACGCAGGAGCTGTTTCCCGCAACGCGCGTCGTCAAGACGCTCAACCACCTGGCATACTCGGATCTTTCTTTTGACGCGCGCCCTTCCTCCGCCGACTACCGCCGCGGGCAGTGCGTTGCCGCCGACGACGCCGAGGCCCGGTTTGCGGCCGCGTTAATCGTCGACGCGCTCGGGTTTGCACCGGTAGACGCCGGGGCGCTGGCGAATGGACGGCTATTTGGGCCGGGTACGCAGATCTTCAACGGCGGCTGGCGGACGGCGGAGCAGCTGGCCCGCATTTTGCGCCGGCTCGGCGATCACCAAGCCGCGCCCTTTGACCTGGGCGAGCGCGGAGATTGCCCTGGGCGCGAGCGGCAAAGTGCGGGTTCGGAAAAATATGTCGGTGGGGCGAATTAGGATGAGGGCATGACGATGTTTGATTCGATGGAAAGCTTCATTGCGCAGCCGCGCGTGACCTCGCTGGTGACGAAGCACGGGCGCACAGTCGCCACCGTGGCGCGCCTGTCCAAGAAGAAGGATAAGTATGTCTCCACGCTGGTGGATATCACTGGCGCCGCGCCACGCACGCTCACCCGTTCGGCGAAGGGTGAGGGTCTGATGGAGATCGGCGAGCGCGGGGAGATCTATTTCACGTCTGGGCGTGATGACGACGGCGGCGAGGGCGAGTCGAACGCACTCTGGATGCTCCCGCCTGCCGGGGAGGCGCGGGTGGTGCTACGCACGCCGGGCGAGATCGCCTCGGTGTCGGCCGAGGGTGGCAAGCTACTGCTCACGGTGGCGGTCTTCCCCGGCCGCTCACTGGAGGAGGACGCGCAGCTTGTGGCCAAGCGTAAGGAACGCGGCGTCAGTGCGATCCTGCATGAGGGCTTCCCCGTGCGTTTCTGGGATCACGACCTCGGGCCGGCCTACCCGCAGCTTTTCATCGCGGACGCTCCGCAGCTGGAGGACTTCTCACCCGAGGGGCCGGCGGCTTTCGGCGAGGCGGGCGCCGGTGACAGCGCAGGCCATGGCGATGGCTCGGGCGGCGCGGGCAATGATACAGCGGAGGGCGCGGCGAAACTGCCTGCCTCGGAGCTGACGCTTCGCCCCGTCGCAACGCCTCCGGGCCGACTCCAGGATGCGAGGCTCTCCCCGGACGGCGCACGGGCGCTGGTGACGATCGGAAAGACGGTCAAGGATTCCACCGAGGAGGTCTCCTCGGTGTGGGAGATCGAGTTGGCCCCGGGCGAGGCGCGCGAGGTGGCGATTGCCCCGCGTGAGCGGGAGGATGCACCCAACCATCTGTCCTATTCGGGAGGTTGCTATTCGCCGGACGGGACGAAGGCGATTGTCTTCGCGGAGTCGGGCAACGTTGACGGCCAACCGCTGCAGTTCTGGGCACAGGTCTGGGATCGAGCCAGCGGCGAGCACACGCGAGTGAATTTTGACGACTGGCCAAGCGATATCGCGTGGCTGGGTGAGTCCTCCTTCGTGCTCGGCGCCCCGCGGAGGGGCCGGCAATCCCTTTACGTGGTGGACCTGGCAGGCGACTCGGTCTCGCTTTTGACGGAGGACGACTTCGCATACACGAACATGGGCGTGCGCGACGGGGCGATCTACGCCCTACGCTCGGCGATTAATCGGCCGCCCAGCCCGGTGCACGTGGCGCTGGACGGCACGGTCACGGAGCTCGCGCAGCTCACCCCGGTCGTCGAGGCTCCGGGCCGGCTTGACGAGGTGACGGCCCGCGGCGAGGACGGCACGCAGGTGCGTGCCTGGCTCTGGTTGCCGGAGGGTGCCGGCGCGGCGGAACCCGCTCCCCTGCTCGTTTTCGTCCATGGTGGCCCGTGGGGCACGTGGAACGACTGGACGTGGCGATGGAACCCCGGTCCGTTCGTTGCCAAGGGCTACGCCGTACTCCTGCCGGACCCTGCGATCTCTACCGGGTATGGCCAGCACATGATCGACCGCGGCAATGACGCGATCGGGGATGCTCCCTACACCGATATCCTCGCGCTCGTCGGCGCGGCGGAGGCCCGCGCTGACGTTTCGGGGAAGCGCACCGCCCTGCTCGGCGGTTCCTACGGCGGATACATGGCTAACTGGATGGCAGGCCACACGGGCACCCGATTCTCCTGCATCGTCAGCCACGCCTCGCTATGGAACGTCGGTCAGATGGCAGGCACCACCGACAACGGCGGCTGGTACGAGTGGATGATGCCCTCCCAGGAGGCGATCTACTCCCCGCACCGCTTCGCAGACCAGATCGAGGTGCCGATGCTCATCATCCACGGGGATCGCGACTACCGCGTGCCGATCTCGCAGAGCCATGCCCTGTGGCAGGCCCTTAACCGGGTGGCGAAGGCGCGCGGGCACAAGTTCCTCTACTTCCCAGATGAGAACCACTGGGTGCTCAAGCCCTCGAACTCGCTCGTGTGGTACCAAACCGTCATGGCCTTCGTGGATGAACACGTGCTCGGCAAGGATTGGCACACGCCCGAGTTGCTCGGCTAAGCCCGGCGCGGGTGCGCGTACCGGCCGGAGTGCTGGGGCGTGTACCGGCGGAGTGCAGGGGCTGGATAGGCCAAATAGGTAGGTGCCGCGCCGCGCGGGGTTCAGGTCGAAGCCGAACCCCGCGCGGCGGCACCTTCTACGCCGAACATCATTTCGTCGAATTGACCGCTTTATGCACCTTTTCTCATCGTGGCAACATCGGTAAAAGTGCAGCTCACTGCACGGTTATGCTGAGTCAGTCATTTTTCGTCGTTCCACAAAGGAGTGTGAACATGGAGCAGCGTATCTTTGCTCACCGAGGAGTCAGCGGGCTCAGGCCCGAGAACACGATGTCGTCCTTCCAGGAAGCCGCCGACCGCGGGTTGACCTGGATCGAAACGGACGTTGACATCCTCGGAGACGGCACACCCATCCTCATTCATGACACCACCCTCGATCGAACCACCAATCGCTCGGGCTCGTACTACGGACTCACCCGGGCCGACCTTGCCAACATCGACGCCGGGTCCTGGTTTGGCCCGACATACGCAGGTGAACGGATCCCCACACTGCACGAGCTGGTCGACTTCATGAATGAGACTGGCATGAACGCCAATATCGAGTTCAAGTCGAATGAGGCTGGCGCGCGTATGAGCCACCTCTTGGTGGACAACGTCCTGAAGGAGCTTGAGCGGCTCGACGGCCCCGAGCTCATCATCTCCTCCTTCAACCACCTGCTATTGCGGGAGATCAAGACGAAGGCCCCCGAGCTCTCCATCGGCGCCCTCTTCGTCAAGGACAACCTCTGGCCCGATTGGCGATCCATCCTTGAGCTTCTGGAAGCTGACTACATCCATCCGGATTCTGACGGCCTCACCCCGGAGATGGTTCACGCCTTCCGCGAGGCTGGCTACGGCGTCAACGTGTGGACGGTCAACAGCCCGGCTCGCGCCAACGAACTATTCAATTGGGGCGTCACGGGCGTCTTCTCCGACGTCCCGCACCTGCTCGCACATCTGGCGAAGTAAGCACTCGCATTCTTGTCTAGAGCGCTGCCCGCTCCTCGGGCCGCGCTCGTCGGACTTATCCACGTCACTGACCACACAAGGAGAATCATGTCCACACCCAGCGCACTTCAGCAACCCAAAAGAGCGTAGCCGCATTCCCGTCTTCCTGAGGAAAGGGCGAGCCGCGCCATTCTTGACAGTCGTGCTCGCTGGCCAGCTCACCTATTCCGCCTTTGAGGCGTTCAAAGGATCGCTACTATTGCCCCTAACCGACGTGCTCGGCATCTCCATCGGCCAGTTCGGCACCCTCATGGGATGGCTTGGCATTGCCATGTTCCTGTACATACCCGGTGGGTGGGTCAACAACCGATTCACGATCCGCCAGATCCTGGTCGCCTGGTCAGCCTGGCGCATGGGCACAGCTCTCGCGCTCTATCTGATCCCCGGCCTATCCTTCAACATCATGGTGGCAATCGCAATTTCCTGGGGTATTTGGGATGCGATCGGCTGGCCCGCCGTCGTCAACGGAATTGCCTTCCTTTCAAAGGACCAGGATAAGGAGGGTCGCGGTCTAGCCATGGGTCTGCTTGAGTCGATTCGCCGCGCGGTCGAATTCACGATGAATATCGCCGTCGTCAGCCTTCTCGCTATCTTCGCCGACCAGGCAACCACCGTAATGCGAATCGCTGCGATCACCTACACACTTATCCTCATCCCCCTCATCCTCGCCATCCTCAGGTTCGTACCGAAGAACGCCACCGCGGAGCCTGAGAGTTCTAACGATACGGCGAACAAGGCCGCCCTACGTGGCCTCATCCATGTTCTCGCCAAGCCACGCGTGTGGATGGCTGGAATCGCTGCCATGTGCGTGTACTGGTGCTACGTCAACCTCATCTACTCTTCGGCGCCGTACCTCTCACTCGTGTACGAGGCAAGTGCAGCTCAGGCCGGCGCCTTCGGCATCTTCAATACTGGCCTTGTGGGCATCTTTGCCGGACTGGTCGCCGGTCTCCTCGCCGACTATGTTTTCAAGTCCTCCACGCGCATGATGGCCGTTGCCTTGACGATTATCGCTATCGGGACCGGCATCCTCTTCCTCATACCGGGCACGAACGTCATCGTAGCAATGTTACTGCTGATCGTTATGGCTTTCGGCGTCTTTATGGGCAAGGCAGTCATTCTCGCCCCGATCGCCGAGTTGGACCTGCCAGATTCGATTAACGGCTCTGCCATGGCCGTCGGATCCTTCCTTGCCTACGCCTCCATCTTCTGGGGCAATCCACTCACCGCTGGCCTTGTGGAGCGCGCCGGCGACAATCCGACAGCCGGCTACCAGCAGGTCTTCATGATCACGATCGCGGTCGCCATCGTGGGCGCGGTCGCCGCCTGGACGCTGGACATTATCAACCGTCGTGCCGCTCGCGCGGATGCCAGTCGCGCATAACGGCGGGCTCGCTCTACGAGTAGAGAGTCGGGACAGCCCCAGGGCTGTCCCGACTCGTCGTCTACGCACACCGACGCCGGTCGCAGGCTCTCAACCTCAGCGCGGTGTTTATCGCAACGCGCGACAGTCCGCCGGCCGCTCCTTATTCCTCACTAACCGGCCAGAGGTGGGGTTGCGGGATTTTCCTCACGCTTGGATAGAGCACAACAAGTATCGCCAGTATGAGGAGGCCCATGGAAACGACAAAAGACAGAAGGGCTAAGCCGTGATCAACAAGTTGACCCGCGACGAATGACGATAACGCCACCGGAAGCCCAACAAGCAACGTGTCCGCTGCTGAGACGCGGCCTTGCATCGAGACTGATACCACGCTGAAGCGATATCCTCCGAGCGCGGCATTATTTGCCGGCTGGATGAAGGCCCAAAGAAAGTAGCATGCACCAATCAACACCGGAGATTGCCATATAAGCACCGGAAGCAAGGCAATAAACGACCATATGTTCGCAACGAATGCGAGAGATCCTGTTGAAAATTGAGTCGATATTTTTGAGGCAAGGGTTGAGCCAACCAGAATCCCCACTGCCTCAGTAGTCGCGATTAATCCGATGGTCTCGGCACTCACCGACCGGGACAGTAGTAGCAGCGTGACTGTTGTCATGAGCAGAAAGCTACCAAGGTTACTAAAGACGCTATTCAAGGTCAGGGGAACCATCGCCGGTGTCCGTCGGATGAAACGAAACCCCGCCAAGGCATTGGTCAGGAAGGGAACTTTCTTAAACAGGGTGGAGTCGGTCGTATCAGTCCGGGACGTGGGTACAAGCGGCGGCAGATGGAAGGCTGACAGCAGGGCAATCACTTGTCCAACAGAACTCACAATGAAGGGAAAAGCTTGCTGCACGCCATATAGCGCGCCTGAGATCGGGGCACCCAGCACTTGAGCAGAGGCATCTCTGGCCTCGTTAATGGATCGCGCCCGCACGTAATCCTGTTTTGTCACAAGCGAACGTAACGCAGATTCACTCGCGCTACCCAAGAATCCCGCAACCACGGTGGAGAGACAGACCAGTACGAAGAACCAAGGAAAAGTGAGAACGTCTGTGACGGCAAGAAAAGCCACTGTCGTCCAAATGGCGGCACTTAGCGACGCTCGGATTATCATCAACCGACGCCGGTCATAGGCATCGACGACAACCCCGCCAAAGATCGCAAGCCCATAGGCGATAAGCATCCGCGTTGCGCCGAGCGTGCCGGCCGCAGTTGCACTGTTGGTCAAGTCGAACGCCAGAAGTGTGATCGCAAAAGTGGAAATTGCCCCCGCGTAACGTTCAGAAAATGCCGAAACAAGCCATGAAGGATAGCCCCGGACCTGGAAGAGACGCGACGATGTAACCATAAACGAAAGATACACCACCACCCCCCACCGTCAGTGTGTCCAGCAATTTGGTCGTGAAGAAAGGCTGAATCCGCCAGACCACGATCTGGCGATGGCGATGGCAGAGGTTGCGTTCTCCGATCGTCGGCAAACCGTGCGGAAGACTCACCCGTCTAGTCCCAACCGCCGAACCTCTTCGGCACCCCAATCGGACGGTGTGCATCCCACGGCTCGGACCACCCTGCCACCTCCAGCAGGCCATCGAGCAACATCGCCGTGAATCCCCAGATCACCAGGTCGCCCACCCGAAATGC
>JALEWQ010000136.1 GCA_022783305.1 Trueperella sp.
TTGATGTCTTTCCGCTATGCGATTAAAGTATCATCTTAAAATGTCGTAATGCTTCCTCAATCAACTTTACTTTTTCAGGCGGGCATTGAGGTTGCTTTGTGTTATCTTTCTTAGAATTATTGTAGCAATCTCTTTCGATAATACCGTGCTTTTGCTTTACCTGAGCAACATAAAGCGAAGATACTTTTACACGATGTTTATCGAATATGTAATCTTTTATTTCCTCATAGGTTGCCTTTGCTTCGGACGATGTTAAATCCAACTCGTCCATATCAACTGTAATGTCGATATATGTATCTGGAATTTTTCTAACCAACTGCACAACCGTCTCGACGTTCGCCGTCTGGGGGAACATATCGAACGGCGTGACGGAAGCGATTTCATAGCCGTAGCCGCAGATAATCCTGAGGTCGCGCGCGAGCGTGGAGGGATTGCAGCTGACGTACACGACGTTTTCCGCGCCCGAACCGCCCACCGTTGCCGCCACGGACGGAGAAACGCCGCCGCGCGGAGGGTCGAGGATGAGGAAAGTGCCGCGATTGTCGCCGCGCTTTTCTATTATTTCGCCTAAGACTTTCGGCAGCATTTCGGCGACGTCGCCGAGCACGGGCGTCATGTTGTCTATGCCGTTGTCGCGAGCGAGTTTTACCGCCGCTTCGTGAGCCTCGCGATTGATTTCTATGCCGTAAACCTCGTCGGCTCGCTTCGCTACCAGCGCGCCCATAAGCCCGGCGCCCGAATACGCCTCGACGGCTATGCCGCCCGAGCACAGCGCCGCCACGAACGAGTACAGTTTTTCGCGCACGCCGTCGTTCACCTGAAAGAACCCGGCAGGGTGCAGACTCGTCTTCAGCCCGTCAACGACGACGGGCGAGTCGGGGCCGCAAACCTTTTTCCACGCCGCGCCCAGAATCACGTTGTCGCGGCGATCGTTCACGTTCAGCCACACTTCGGCGTCAGGCGAGAACCCGAGCACGGCGGAAGCGAAACCGCCGAGGTCGATGGAGCGAGTAGCCACAACCGCCACGTACAGTCTGCCGCCGATTTCGCGCGCCACGAGGTGACGAATATCGCCCGAAAAGTCCTGTTCGTCATAACCCTCATAACCCTCGCTTTCCATAAAGTCGCGAAGAGCCGCGATGAGCAGCCGATTGTTTTCGTATTGCAGCAGACAGTCGGAGGTTTCCACCACGCGGTGACTGCCCTTTGCGAACAGCCCGATTCTGCCGCCGCGCCTAACGGGCAGCGACAGCTTGTTGCGATAGCGAAAGACCTCGTCGCTCGGGATTACCTCGCCGACTTCCGCGGAAGCGAAGCCGCCGATTTTTTTCAGCGCGTCGATGGCGAGAGTACGCTTGAAACCGAGCTGCGCCGCATAGCGCATGTGCTGAACGTCGCAGCCGCCGCACTTTCCGAAAACGGGGCAGAGCGGAGCTACGCGGTCGGGAGAGGCGGCTATGATTTTTTCGAGTATCGCCACGTCGAAGCGCGGCTTCACGGAAATCACTTTCGCGCGCACGCGTTCGCCCGGCAGCGCGCCGCGTATAAACACGGTCTTGCCGTCCGCGCGCGCCACGCCCTCGCCGTCCATGCCCTGACCGGTCACGCTCAGCTCGATAACGTCGTTTTTGCTTATTTCGTCCATACCGCAGTACTCCGATAAATAAGGTTGAAAACAAAGAAAGCCCCGTGCCCGTCGGGCAAGGGACTATCCGCTCTGGTTTTACGCGATTTCTTCCCGAACTTAGTCTACGATGTAGTCCTTAAGCTCGCCGAGAAGGTCGTCGCACTTGTCGGAGTGAACCTCGAGCACGACGGGCTTGGATAAATCCAGGCTGAAGATGCCCAAAAGCGACTTTGCGTCGATGACGAAGCGACCGCTGTGAAGGTCGATGTCGTAGGGGTACTTGCTCACAATGGCAACGAATTTCTTTACGCTCTCTGCCATGCTCAGAAGAATTTTAACGGATTTCATAGTTGTTTTGCTCCTCCCTTAACATAAGGATTTGATTTACAGGTATTATACTAAATCCGCCGGGTAAAATCAACCGTTTTGAATATATTTTCCGTCTACCGAATTATTTTGTGCGAAATGACCAATGCGCGGAGCGACATAAGGCGGCGTTTAACGCAAAAAACCGCCGTAAAACGCTTTAATTTCCGCTTTGAGCCCGTAAAATCGTTGACAAGCTCCCCCGAAACCGTGTATAATGGTCGGGTGCGGAAAATTTACACCGCACAGGCTTTCGTTGCGGCGAACGCCGAAAAGTCCTGCTTTTTGATATAAGAGCGGGCAAGACTACTGAAAAGGAGGTAGAGTAATAATGCCAACTATTAACCAGTTGATCAGAAAGGGTCGCGAGAAAGTGGAATTCAAGTCGATGAGTCCTATTCTCGAGAACAATCCGCAGAAGCGCGGCGTGTGCTTGTCGGTTACGACCACGACCCCGAAGAAGCCTAACTCGGCTCTTCGTAAGATTGCGAGGGTTCGTCTTGTAAACAAGATGGAAGGTACTGTTTATATCCCGGGAATCGGGCACAATTTGCAGGAACACAGCGTCGTGCTTATTCGTGGTGGCAGAGTGAAGGATTTGCCTGGTGTACGTTATCACATCATCCGCGGCGCACTCGACACCGCAGGTGTGGCTAAACGCAAGCAAGCTCGCTCTAAATACGGCGCAAAGCGCACGAAGTAATCGGCGCGGCCCGAAAAGCAGGAGCCGTGACGATATAAAAGCCCTTATCCTATAAGTTTACGGGGCGTTCCGCGCCGCAAAGCGGAGTAAAGCTCCCCGGGTTAAACGGGAAAGGCAGGCAAAGTAAAGAATCGGCTCCTTACTCACAGCGACCCATACGGGTCAAAAAATCAGAATAAGGAGAAAACAATTATGCCAAGAAGAAGCGGGGTTCCGAAGCGCGACGTGCTTCCGGACCCGATGTATAACAGCAAGGTTATCACGAAGCTTACTAACCAGGTCATGCTGGACGGCAAAAAGGGAACGGCTCAGAGCATCGTCTACGAAGCCTTCGACATCGTTAAGGAAAAGACGGGCGGCGCTCCCGAGGAAATCTTCCTCGCGGCGCTCGAAAACGTCAAGCCCGTGCTCGAAGTCAAGGCGCGCAGAGTAGGCGGTTCTACCTATCAGGTGCCTATGGAAATCCGTCCCGAACGTCGTCAGACGCTGGCTATTCGCTGGATGGTCGGATTTGCGAGAAAGCGCAGCGAGAACACCATGAAGGAAAAACTCGCCGGCGAAATCCTCGACGCCTACAACAATACGGGCGCGTCCGTCAAGCGTAAAGAAGAAATGCACCGTGCGGCCGAGGCGAACAAGGCGTTTGCTCACTACCGCTGGTAATCATTCGGAGAAACGACTATGCCAAGACAATACAGTTTGGAAAACACGCGTAATATCGGTATTATGGCTCACATCGACGCCGGCAAGACGACGACCACCGAGCGTATCCTTTATTACACGGGCAAAACTCACAAGATAGGCGAGGTTCACGAGGGCGCAGCCACGATGGACTGGATGGAGCAGGAGCAGGAGCGCGGTATCACCATTACCTCCGCGGCTACCACCACCCAGTGGCGTGTCGACCGCAGCGCCGGCAGCACCGAGCCGTTTACCCGTATCAACATCATCGATACCCCGGGTCACGTCGACTTCACCGTAGAAGTCGAGCGTTCGCTCAAGGTTCTCGACGGCGCGGTCGCGGTATTCTGCGCTCGCGGCGGCGTTCAGCCGCAGTCCGAGACTGTCTGGCGTCAGGCGGACAAATACGGCGTTCCCCGTATTGCCTATGTAAACAAGATGGACCGCGACGGCGCGAACTTCTTTAACGTCATGGATATGATGCGTTCGCACCTTAAAGCCACCCCGGTTGCGATTCAGCTGCCTATCGGCTCTGCCGACACGTTCGTGGGCGTCATCGACCTCGTAACCATGAAAGCCGACGTCTACAAGGACGACCTCGGCACCGTCATGGACGAGTCCGACATCCCGGCCGAATACGTCGACCAGGCAAACGAGTATCGCGCAAAGCTGCTCGAAATCGTGGCGGAAGCCGACGACGCTCTCATGGAGAGATACTTCGAAAACGAGGGCGCGGACTTCACCGTCGAGGAAATCAAGAAGACTATCCGCAAGCTCACGATTGAGATGAAAATCAACCCCGTGACCTGCGGCAGCTCGTTCAAGAACAAGGGCGTGCAGAAGCTGCTCGACGCTATCGTCGACTACATGCCGTCGCCGCTCGACGTTCCTCACGTCAAGGGCACGCTCATGGACGGCGTTACCGTCGAAGAGCGCGAAACCAGCGATTCCGCTCCGTTCTCCGGTCTTGCGTTCAAGATTATGGCGGACCCGTTCGTCGGCAAGCTGGCGTTCTTCCGTTGCTATTCGGGAACGCTTCAGGCGGGTTCCTACGTTCTTAACTCCACCAAGGATAAGAAGGAACGCGTCGGACGTATTCTCATGATGCACGCGAACAACCGTTCGGAAATCGAAGAGATTTACGCAGGCGACATCTGCGCGCTCGTAGGTCTTAAAGATACCACCACCGGCGACACGCTGTGCGACGCCGCTCACCCGATTGTGCTCGAGAGCATGGAATTCCCCGAGCCGGTCATCAGAGTCGCTATCGAGCCCAAGACCAAGGCAAGCCAGGAAAAAATGACAATGGCGCTCGTCAAGCTCGCAGAAGAGGACCCGACTTTTAAGACCTACACCGACCAGGAAACCGGTCAGACGATTATCGCCGGCATGGGCGAGCTTCACCTCGAAATCATCGTAGACCGTATGCTCCGCGAGTTCAAGGTCGAGGCTAACGTCGGCAAGCCGCAGGTTGCTTACCGCGAGGCTATCCGCAAAAAGGTTGACGTCGAAGGCAAGTACATTCGTCAGTCCGGCGGTAAAGGTCAGTACGGCCACTGCAAAATCTATATGGAACCCCTCGAGCCCGGTTCGGGTTACGTCTTTGAGGACAAGACCGTCGGCGGCTCGATTCCGAAAGAGTATATCCCCGCTATAGACGCCGGCATAAGAGAGGCGAAGATGAGCGGTATCCTCGGCGGCTACGAATGCGTCGACTTCAAGGTCACCGTCTACGACGGAAGTTACCACGACGTCGACTCGTCCGAAATGGCGTTCAAGATTGCAGGCTCGATGGCTTTCAAAGAGGGTATGCGCAAAGCCGACCCCGTGCTTATGGAACCCATTATGAAAGTGGACGTAACGCTTCCCGAAGAATACCTCGGCGACGTTATGGGCAACATCAGCTCGCGCCGCGGCAACCTCATGGGTATGGAAATGGTCAACGGCACTCAGGAAGTGCACGCCGAGATTCCTCTCGCCGAAATGTTCGGCTACGCGACCGACCTTCGTTCGCGCACGCAGGGCAGAGGCAACTACACCATGACGTTCGACCACTACGCAGAGGTCCCGAAGGCTATTGCCGACAAGGTTATCGGCGAGAGAGCCAAAAAAGACTAAATAATTTTTGATTTTTACGTCAAAACGATTGTAAAAAAACAAAAATTCATTTATAATATGAGAAAGGGAGCGGACAAGCCGTCATAGCGGCGCGTTCGCGGCAACACTTCGGGCGACCGAAGAATAAATCGAAATCAAAAAAAATTATTTCGGAGGAAAAATAACAATGGCAAAGGCAAAATTCGACAGAACTAAGCCCCACGTTAACATCGGTACCATCGGTCACGTCGACCATGGCAAAACCACCCTTACCGCCGCTATCACCATGACCCTTGCGGCAAAAGGTCTTTCTCAGAAGATGCGCTACGACGAAATCGATAAGGCGCCCGAAGAGAAGGCAAGAGGCATCACGATAAACACCGCTCACGTCGAGTACGAGACCGCTAAGCGTCACTACGCTCACGTCGACTGCCCGGGCCACGCCGACTACGTCAAGAACATGATTACCGGCGCAGCTCAGATGGACGGCGCTATCCTCGTCGTTGCAGCTACCGACGGCGCAATGCCCCAGACCAAAGAGCACATCCTGCTCGCTCGTCAGGTCGGCGTTCCCCGTATCGTCGTATTCATGAACAAGACCGACCAGGTTGACGATCCCGAGATGCTCGACCTCGTCGAAATGGAAATCCGCGAACTGCTCAGCCAGTACGACTTCGACGGCGACAACACCCCGGTTATCCGCGGCTCCGCCCTCAAAGCTCTCGAGGCTGCTACCGCAGGCAACGTCGACGGCCCCGAGTGCAAGTGCATTTTCGAGCTTATGGACGCTGTCGACAGCTATATCCCGGACCCCGTCCGCGATACCGATAAGCCCTTCCTTATGCCTGTTGAGGACGTGTTCACCATCACCGGCCGCGGCACCGTTGCTACCGGCAGAGTTGAGCGTGGTACCGTCAAGATTCAGGACCCCGTCGAAATCGTCGGTCTTAAGAAAGAGAACAAGATGTCCGTCGTTACCGGCATCGAAATGTTCCGTAAGTCCCTCGACTTCGCTCAGGCAGGCGACAACGCAGGTATTCTTCTCCGCGGCATCGACCGTAAGGACATCGAGCGCGGTCAGGTTATCGCTAAACCCGGCACCATTCATCCGCACAACCACTTCACCGCTCAGGTTTACGTCCTGAAGAAGGAAGAAGGCGGCCGTCACACCCCGTTCCTTAACGGTTACCGTCCGCAGTTCTACTTCAGAACCACCGACGTTACCGGCACCATCGAGCTTCCGAAGGGAGTCGAAATGGTTATGCCCGGCGACAACGTTGCTATGGAAGTTAAGCTTATCGCTCCTATCGCTATCGAGAAGGGACTCCGCTTCGCTATTCGTGAAGGCGGCAGAACCGTTGGCTCGGGTACCGTTGTCGACGTCCTTCCCGACGAGGCTTAATCGAGCCCTTGGGTTAATCGACTAATCGAAATAAAACGCGCTTCTCGCAAGAGGGCGCGTTTTTTCGTGCCGTCACGTTGTGCCGTGCCGTCACGTTGTGCCGTGCCGTCACGTTGTGCCGTGCCGTCACGTTGTGCCGTGCCGTCACGTTGTGCCGTGCCGTCACGTTGTGCCGTGCCGTCACATTAAGGGGTGTCGGTGAGCATGCCGAAATGCCGCATTGCTTTGTGCCGTCCGCCATATCGCCGAGTTTTTATGTCGCCGTCGGTTGTGTCGTTATGTTTCTACCGTTTTTTCGCGGAGCAAAAACTTGTAAAAGCTATTGCGCGGCTAAAAATAAAGCGAAGAAAGCTCGTTGAGTTTGCGAAAAAGCGGTGCGGCTTGATTTGCAAACGGAGTCGGCGCGGCTTAATAAACGAAGCTTATGCGGCTCTGCGGTCGCAAAATCTCGCAACCGCATGTCGAAATCGCGGTTTTTCGCGCTATTTTGCCCGTGAAAGTATTATATGCCGCGCAATCCGTTGACTATTTTCTCGGATTATGGTATAATTCGTGTAACAAACTCAGGAGGTTTTTGTTATGAACAAAGGGGAATTTATCAAGGCAATCGCTGCTAAGGCAGAAGTAACCGATAAGGACGCCGCAAAGGCTTTCGACGCGCTCGCAGAGGTAGTTAAGGAAACTCTGCTCGGCGGCGACAAGATTCAGCTCGCAGGCTTCGGCACGTTCGAGCTCAAGGAAAAGCCCGAGCGCGACGGCATCAATCCGCTTACCGGCGAAAAAGTGACTATCAAGGCGAGCAAGGCTCCGTCGCTGCGCTTCGGCAAGGCTTACAAGGACATGTTCAACTAAGCAGCAGACAGCGTTTCGCGTGAGTGTTGCCAAACACAGGCAACCGCCACCCACTGACATAACGTCTATGAAAAGCGACGGACTTACCTCCGCCGCTTTTTTCTTTTGCCTGCCCGTGCCGTTAATCTCCCACGGGAGAAAAGTAATAATCCTTATTGTTATATCGAGTGAAGAGGTGGCGCAGAAGCGGCTGTATTAAGAGGAATAATCCTGTTCGTTGCTTTGAGCGAGCGAAGCACGGAAACGATAGAATTAAGAACAATAAAACCTTATGTAAATCTGAGCGGAGCAGAATACGGAAAAGAAAGGTTTAAGAACAATAAAACCTCATGTCATTCTGAGCGGAGTAGAATACGGAAAAGCAAGGTTTAAGAACAATAAAACCTTATGTCATTCTGAGCGGAACGATGCGCAGCCGAAGAATCCAGCCGTAGGCGCATTTCTTATTTCTTTACGCTTCGCCGGATTCCTCGGCAAGCCCCACGGAATGACAAATAAGGATTGTTGTCCTCAATCAAATGGGTTCGTCTTTTGCTCCGCCCGGAATGACGTAAAAGGTTGGCTATTTCTCTATTGTGGGGGATTATTACGGTCGCGGAAAGCCGCTCCCTCATAATGACGGTTAAGGACGTGAACTGCGCGTTAAATTATAAATCGAACGAGAAGCCTGCGTTTTACCTCGTCATCCGAGAAGCGAGGCGAAGCCGAAGCGTGGAATCCCATACGGGAGAAAAGTATAATCTTCATTGTCATTCTGAGCGGAGCAGAATACGGAAAAGCAAGGTTTAAGAACAATAAAACCTCATGTCATTCTGAGCGGAGCGAAGCGCAGCCGAAGAATCCAGCCGCAGGCGCATTTATTATTTCTTTACGCTTCGCCGGATTCCTCGGCAAGCCCCCGGAATGACAAAAAAGGATTGTTGTTCTCAATCAAATGGGTTCGTCTTTTGCTCCTTCCACCACAAATAAAAAACCACTCGGCTGTGCGAGTGGATTTTCATCTGTGGTGGAGCTAAGGGGATTCGAACCCCTGACCTCTTCATTGCGAACGAAGCGCGCTACCAACTGCGCCATAGCCCCTGACCAGATGATATTAGCACTACTTGAGCCCGGTTCGCCCGCCCATAACCGTAAAGTAGCTCACTAAAGATCGTGCGTGGCGGCAAACTCGGCAACCCGGGCGGCGAAGGCGCCGGGAGCGTAGGCGTACCAGTCCTCGGAGGCTTGCAGGGCGACGTCGTGTTCCCAGCCGGCACCCTTGAGCGCCGCGGCCTCACGCGTCCCGGCACTGTCCTTCTCCCCCGCGATGGCGACGCGCGGCACGTCCATCTGCGTCGCCGCATCGTGCTCGTCCAGCCCGACAAGCCCCGCCAAGTACGTCCCCACCTGCTCGGAGGTGGCGGACGTGGGACTCCTCCGCCGCAGGGCCGCGCTGACCTGGAGCCGCATTGATTCCCCACGCTTCAGGGACAGCCGCGGCCCGGAGACGAAGAGTCCGGCCACCCGGCCCGGATGCTCGAGGGCGTAGTGGATGGCGGGGATCGCGCCCAGCCCTTCGGAGACCACGAGCACAGGCTCCTCAAGCCCCATCAGCGCCAGGTCGCGGTTGATCTGGGCGGCCATGGCGTGGCGGTGGGCGCCCGCGTCGAACCCGACGCGGGCGACGCTGAACAGGTCCGGTGCCACGACTGCCCAGGCGGGAGGCAGGTGGTCAGCGACGGCCCGCCACACCTCGGGGGTGTGTGCGTGTCCGTGGATAAAGGCGACGGCTGTCATGCGCGACGGCGGTCAAGCAACGCATCAAGCGTCGATCCGCCACCGAGCACGTCGGAGCGGAGCTCCTCCTGACCGGTGACGGCACGAGCCGGGTTCGCCTCCTCGAGAGGGGCATCCCCGATCCGTTCGCCGATCCGCGTGGGGCGGAAGGGCACGTCGGCCGTAGGCGCCTCGGGCGCCTCGTACGGCTTGACCGTGCGGCGCATGGCCTTGAGCGTGTACGACGGGACGTCGGCCACCGGGCGCTCCTCAACGGGCTCGGTATTCTTCACGACGTCGGCACGCGGGTGTGTAGCCCGCGTCAGGCGGGCCGGCTTCCGGGCAGG
Source organism: Trueperella sp. (assembly GCA_022783305.1). Taxonomy (GTDB): domain Bacteria; phylum Actinomycetota; class Actinomycetes; order Actinomycetales; family Actinomycetaceae; genus Trueperella; species Trueperella abortisuis. The sequence continues at coordinate 9,831 of JALEWQ010000136.1, forward strand.
CTTGACCACCTCACCGGGGCGCGCGGTCGGCTCTGTCGCCGCCTCAATCGCGACAGCGCTCACCGCTTCTTCCTCAACTTCAGCCTTGGGTGCGGCGCTGCCCACCTCCGCCTCAACCTTCGCCGACGCTTCGGCCGCCGTATCCGCGCCGGTCAGCGTGGTCTCACGCTGCGATTTCGACGTCGTGCGGATCGACCGCCGGAGCACCTTGTTCGCTTTGGTGATGCGTTCCTCGTCGCCCGCGTTGAGGACGGACCACGTGGAGACCATGTACCCCACGCCGAGGAGGTAGAGCCCACCTACCGCTGTCGCCGCGATGGCGTAGCCGGGGGCGAGGGAGGTCATGCCGGCCGCAATCCACAAGCCTAGGGCCACGGTTGCGAGGACGGCACCACCCACGAGTGCGCGCTGCTGGTAGGCGCCACGGCGGGCAATTCGGGCGCGAGCACGCGAACGGTCGCGGGCGATCGCACGCATCTTGGCCGCGTCGGGACCGCGGGTGCCGCTCGGTCGGGTCGGTGTGCTCATTGTTCGCTCCGTCGTAAAGATCTTTCCGTGATCGCCACTTTCCTGCGTGAGAGTCCTCTCGGTGATGAGCCTCAGGTTAGCTGAGTATCGTTCCTCGATTGGTGCGTCCGCGAAAACGGCTCTCCTGCGGGTAATCTGAGGGACGACATACACCAAAAGGAACAGCGTTCCAACGGCGAGAACCGCCCCTTCGATACCCATATTCCCACGCTATGACGAATGAGGGAAGGGCGCGGCGAACCGGCACTGGCGTGTTGCTCCTACCCCTGGAATAGCGCGGATTCACGCTATTCCAGACATCCTTCACTGCAGCCACACCAGCCACTTTTATCACGCCGCTCGTGGCGCGTCCGACGCTACGACTAACGCTCCCACACGACGCACTCGAGCGTGTCGCCCACCTGCACCGCGCGTTGCTCTTCCGGCACAACCGCCAGACAATTCGCGGTCGCCAGCGCGGTCAACAGCGGGCGACCCGGGTCGCCCAGCGGCTCAACTCGATATCCGTCGTGTGGATTGCCGACGACGCGCGCCCGGACAAACTCCCGCAACCCCTGCGGCGACTCCCAGCCCTTCTCCACGACGGCGCGGATCGAGCGCCGCTGAATCGACGTGTAACCGGCCATGTGGCGAAGCGCCGGGCGGATGAAGACCTCGAAGGCCGTCATCGCCGCCACCGGCGAACCGGGCAGGCAAAACACCGTGGTCTCCTCTTCCAAGCGCCCCACACCGAGCTGGCGCCCGGGGGCCATCGCCACGTTGTCGAAGCGAACCGTCCCCAGCGGGGAGAGCACCTCCTTCAGCGTGTCGCCGCCGCCGTAGGACAGGCCACCGGTGGTGATGATGATGTCGGCGCGGACCAGTTGGTCCTCGAGGAGTTCACGCAACTCCCTCTTGTCGTCCGTCACGCCACCGACCCGGAAGACCTCCGCCCCGGCGTCGCGAATCGCGCTCGAAAGGGCGTGGGAGTTCGCGTCGTAGATTTTGCCCCGGCGCGCGGGCATGCCAGGTTCTTGTAGTTCATCGCCGATCGCCATGACGACCACGCGCGGCGCGGGGTGAACCATGACAGTCGAGTGCCCCGCCGAGGCGAGCACCGCGATCTGGCGCGCCCCGATACGCACGCCCGCCCGCAGGAGCACGTCGCCGGCAGAGAAATCCTCGGATTGGCGGCGGATATTCTCCCCGGTCCGTGTGCCGGCGAAGAAGCGCACCTCGGCCCGGCCCTGGTCGGTGTCCTCGATCGGGATCACCGCGTCCGCGCCTGCGGGTAGCACCGCTCCCGACGAGATCCGCACCGCCGTACGCTCCACCATCGCCGTAGGATCCACGGTATCGGCGCGAACCTCCTCCAGCATCGGCAAGGTGACGGGATCGTCGCGGCTGGCGCCGTCGACGTCGGCGACCCGCACCGCGTACCCATCCCGCGCGGCGAGGTCCGCCTGCGGAACGTCCACAAGCGAACGCACGTCCTCGGCAAGAACGCAACCCACGGCGTCGCCAAGCGCGACGGCGAAGGGCGGCAACGGCTGGGCCACCGCGAGGCATTCGGCAAGGTGGTCGGCAACTGACTTCATCGGGCCTCCTCTAGATTGAGACCAGTTTACCCAAGAGCGTAGCCTCGCCGGGCACATCTTCCTTTCGTGGAAGAATATAGGTATGTCAATCTCGCCGTTGAGCATTCCCGACCTGTCCGACGTGGATGTCGAGGAAGCCAAGCAGGTTCTGCGTGCCGCGGTCCGCGAGCACCGCACGCAGCGCCCCAAACGCAAGCTGGCCGAGCTCGCGGAAGTCTGGGTACCCACCGTTTTGGATTTCGTGGGAGAGCGCGAGCTGGTGGCGTGCTACGTGTCGACGAAGAACGAACCCTCCACCGAACGCATCCTTTGCGCACTTCACGACGCCGGCAAGCGCATCCTCCTGCCGAAGCTCGGCCCCGGGCTTTCGCGCGCCTGGGGATACTTCGAACCGGGTACGGAGCTGGTGAACATGGCGCCGGGACGCCCTCCGGAGCCCGCGGGTGAAGCCTTCGACAACTCGATCCTGTCGGCTGTGGATGCGATGATCATTCCGGCACTGGCGATTTCGCGTAGCGGCGAGCGACTCGGGCAGGGCGGCGGCTGGTACGACCGGGCCCTCAAGCAGACGAACCAGCAGGCTGCGGTGGGCGCGATGATCTTCCCTGAGGAGTTCCTGGACGTGCCGATTCCCCAAGATGATATGGACGTGCGCGTCCCGTACGTCATTTTCCCCACCGAGGTTCTTGCCACCGACGCCGCCGGAAAGACTTTTCCACTGATTCGCTAACGACGCCGTCATCCACATCTGACCGATGACACGGGCGGTTCGCGCGGGGCGGCTTGGCACAATCGGTGCATGGCAAAGATAACGCGCGCACCCTCATCGTCCCGCACCTCTCCCATCCGGGCCCTCATGTGGCGCTGGAGGTGGGTCGGCGTGGCACTATTCGCGGTACTCGCAATCCAGGCACTCGTGCCGGAGAAGCAGGAGCCATCATTTGCCACGGTCGTCGCGGCGCGGCCCCTTTCCGGGGGCGAACGGGTCCAGGACGGCGACGTGCGGGTTATCATGCTCGCCGAGGACCTCCCCGACGTCGCGCGGGAGGCGGAGCTTGTGATAGGCGAATTCGTGGTCACACCCGTCGCCGAGGGCGCCCCCGTCCTGACCTCGAACCTGCTCTCCTCCGAGTTCCTCAGCCGCGCACCTAAGGGAACCGTGATCGCGGCGCTCCCCGTCGCCGACGCCGGGGGCCTCGGCATCGTCCAGCCCGGCGTGACCGTCAATCTTTACAGCCCGCCCGACGAGTTCACAGACGGCGCCGCCACCTTGGTCGCCCGGGATATCCTCGTTGCCGGCATCGCCCAGGAAAAGGGCACCAGCACGTTCTTGGGTAGTACCGAGGACACACGCGTGTTCTACCTAGCCGTGCCCGAGCGAGACATCGACAAAGTCATCGGCGCGTCCACCCGCGCTCCCCTGCACGCCGTGCTCTCTGGGCCCATCAGCGATTAGAGCTTGCCAAAATGTGGGGGCACCTCGTTGAGAATCTCCTGGTCATGAAGGCTGAGCCGGGGCGTGGCCTGCCGGCGTTGCTGGTCAGGCTTGGGCTGGCGTGGAGCGCGCTCACCGGTCTTGCGCTCGCACTGTTCGCCTCCCTCAGCCGCCACGGTTTTGGCCGGCCGCGAGCAAGACGCGCCGGGCTGTCGGGCATCATTGGCGTGCAGGGCCTCTTCGGCCGAGGCGAACTCGCCTGCCGCGATCCGCTTGGCATCCACCTCCGAGACCATGACGACGCGGCGCGACCCGCGCCGTCGCACCGGCTTGCCAACCTGGCTCGCCGGGTCGCCACCCTCACTCATGATCGTCGCCCAGGAAGGGGGCATCGTCACCGAGATCTAGATCGTCCGTCCGCTCCTCCACGATCTCGTAGTCCACCGGGGCAAACAGGGCATCTTCGGGGGCTGCGGGCGGCTCTTGTGCAACGGGTGGCTCTTCCGCAACGGGCGCGGCTTCACCCGTCGGCGGCTCTTCGGCTGCCACCTCGTCAACAGAGGCGACGTCGGCGGGGGCCGGCGTTTCCCGGTCGGGCTCCGGCTCGGGCTCCGGCTCCGGCTCCGGCTCTGCCACGGGCTCCGGCTCCGGCTCGGCCGCGGGCGCCTCGAGCGCCACGCCGACCAGTCCGGAACGCCGTGCCACGTTGCGCAGGATCACGTCCACCTGCTCGCCGCGCCGGCTGATGCCCAGCTCGGAGCGCAGATCACGAACGAAGTCGTCCTCGCTACGAACCAGCCCGTCAGAGGCGATCCAAGCGATCATGTCGTCGAGTTGGTCGTCGGAGTAGGCGGCCAGGCTCAGACCCGGGGTTACCTCGGGGCGGGCACCGCGCGGCCGTGCCACCACGGGCGCCGGCACCTCACGCCCGGCGCCGGCACCGACCCCACCCAAGACGCCAGTCGTGCCCATCACGCCGGCCGCGGTAGCCGTCACGGCCTGCCTGACGATGCCGGTGGAAACCATGCCCTCCTCGGTCGCAGGATCGCGGACCACGGCGCCGTCGTCGTCAACGATCGGGACCTGCACGGGCTCGCCCCGCGTCCCGAAGCTCGTCAGCAACAACGCCTCGATGGCGTCGGCCTGCCCGGCAGGATCAATGAAGAGCGAGCTGGAGAACGTCTGGAATACGGACCAGCCGTGCGCCTGCAGCGTCTCGATCCAGAAGCGGTCCCGGCGGCGCAGGGAGCGCTCGGCAACGTAAGGCGCGTCGTCGAGCACGACAGCCACCGTGAAGCGACCGTCCTTGCCCACCACCAGCGGGATACGCGGGGACCCGACGTAACCGTAGTCCGCGCGAGTCTGCCAACCGCGAGCGCCGAGGCGCGCGACGACGTCGGCGAGTAGCGGGGTGACCGCCTCGTCGTAGGTGGGTGCCACGTCGGTCCCGTCGGACTCCTCAATGAGGTGGGCAAGGAGCTTCGGGCCGGGGGTCGAGACGCGGCGCGTGTCGATGTCGCCTGGGCCTAGTGCCGAGATGATCGTCAGATCCGAACCTGCGGCGGCGATCGTGTCGATCAGGCCGGCAAGGCCGGCCGGGGTCGCGAGCGCGCCGAAGGTGTGCAACACGCGGCCGTGAACGGTCTTGCCATATCCGACCGAGAGGATCACATGGTCATAGCGCAGGCCGGCGGCCCGCGTGATGTCGGTGATGACGAAGTTCTTCAGCCTATCGACGTCACTCGAGTCCGCGGCGACCAGCGCGTCGCGGATGCGGTTCGCGTGAGCCACCGACAGGGCGACCACGGCGAGAGTCTCTGTGGGGCGGGCGACAGCGTGCTCGATCACCGCATCTACCACGGCCTCGACCTCCACCTGCGTGGACTCCACCGCGCCGTCCCCGGACATCCCCGGTACGCCACGCCCGTCGACGTAGATGAGCCGCGATGCGCGGCTGGCATACACCGACGGGATCGTCGCAAGCTCGTAGCCGATCTCCTTCAGCGCATGGGCCGACAGTGCGTCGTGCTCGGCGCGCAGAGTGGGAAGCGTGGCAACGGGTAGCACCTCGCCGAAGACCCGCACCGCCACGGCGTCGGGCCGGTGCAGATCGCCGACCAGCACTGCCTGACGTCCGCGCATCATCGGGGAGATCAACGGCGCAACCGCGTCGGTGGCCTCTACAAGCACGAGGTCCGCCCACGGCATCGGGGGGATGAACTCGGCCAACACGTTCGGCGGGACCACCCACACAGGCCGGGCGCTCTGCACGAGCCGGGAGTAGGTGGCGATCGCATCCCGCAGGCCTGCCAAACCCTGCTCGGCAAGGATCTCATCCAGGCGTAGCGTGTCCTGGCGGCGCGACTGCATCGCCTCGCGCCCGTTGTTCACCACCGCGCGTAGCACCGGCCCCCACAAGGTGCTGGTGTGTGCGCGGTCGAGCCTGCGGAAACGGTCGAGGAGCTGGCTCAGGTCGGCCGGGCCGAAGCTGGCCACGGTCGGCGTCGTGCGGATGATCTGATCAAAGACGGCGCTTGTGTATGCCAGATCGAGCTCGCTCGGGATCCGCTTCGGATCCACGTGCCGCTCGACCATGTCCTCGATGAACTCCCCCAGCCCCCGCTCACGTAGCGAGGCTAGAGTGGCGTTACGCTCGGGCAACGTGGCCATGTGGCCGGCGTCGGCGACGAGCGCCGCGAGCCGCGCCTGCAGAGCGTCAAAATCCATGTCAAGTAGCTCTTCGCCGCCCAGGAAGGACTGCAACGATTCCAGGTCACGCTGAACTTCAGAACGGGTGGCGCGGATCTGGGTCAAGCCATCGGGCAGGGTAGGCCAGCCGCCCTCCGGGCTGTAGCGGCGCCACACCTCACGGCGCTGCTGAACCTTGATCAGCTCCTCGTGCAGGTTGGCCGTGGACTCCCCGGGCCGAACCATGTCGAGCGCCTGCTTGCGGTAGCGCCGACGGTCGGACCTCTTCATCGAATGCCCGTGCGCTTCGCGCCACTGTTTCGGCGCCGTTGCGATCACGAAGTTCATCGGTGAGGTCTCGAACACGAGCGGCAGGAAAGTGTCGAGGGAGTCGGCGATGCCGTCGAGCACGTCTATCTGCTCGAACCACTCGGCAAGCGTCTTGGACTGCTTCATCGACGTTTCGCCCGCCGAACGTGAAGACTGGCTGATCACCGCGGGGATCGTGATGTCATTTAGGCGCCGAACGGCGTCGAGGGCGCTCTGCCCGTCTGCCGCGTTCGAGATCGTCGAATGAGCCCACGCCGACCGCGAAATCTCAGGGTCGAACGCGCCCAGTTCGGCGGCGCGATCAAGGTCGGCCGTGATCGCCTCGATGCCCTCGCGCTTCATCGCCGCCACGGCCGTCTGCCCCAGCCGCACGCGCGTCTTGGGCGCGTCCGGCCTTGCCATGAGGGCCGCCAGCTTCTCCAGCAAGCCGTGGATCGACGCACCCCAATCCTCGTCCACGCGGTGCAGGTCGCCCACAAACGTCTCCAGCTGACGACGCGCGGAGACCAACTCGGCGCGCAACTGTAGCGTTTCATCAGTCGGCAGCTCCGGGGTCTTCAGGCGCAATCCCGTGCGGATGCGCTGAGGCACCTTGTCCACCGCGGAGAAGTCAAGCACGAGGTCGCCCAGCCCGAGCCGTTCGAGCTGCGCGATCAGCTGCCTTCCCGACGACAGCCGCGATGGAACGACCACCACGGAGCGCTTCGACGCCGCCGCGTCCGCGCAGATGGAGGCCACCGTCTGGACGCGCTGAGAACCCGGGGGGCAATCGACCACGATCGACCGACCCGAGGCCACCGCCTCCACGACGTTCAACTCTGCCACGTCCAGGTCGCCCGCCCCACGCTCGACCTCCGGGGCACGATCCTCCTCGCCCCCCGGCGGGAGCGGCGCCGCCGACAGCCGGCGCGTCTCCTCGTCACCCGCGAGCGCCATCATGATCCCCGAGGTGCGGATGTAGGGCTCCATCGCCTCTAGGTCGGCCAGCATCGTCCGTTCGGGACGCTCGAAGCATCCCAGCAGCATCTCGTGATCGAAGTCGAATCCGGGCAGGAACGTCTTGCCATACCCGGCGATGAGCTCGAGGACTCGCTCCAGATCCGTCGCCGCGGCCGCACCCGTCAGCTCGGCTAGCTGTTCGGCCGTCGCACCGTTTTCGCGTAGCGCGCGCGTGTAGGCCGGGTTGATCGTCGTGTGGTTGAGCTGCCGGACGGTCGCGTCGCCCTCCTCGAACTCGATCGCCACGCTACGGTACAGCGCCGGCTCGTTCACGACGACGACCTGGCGCGGCTCACTTTCCACCGCGGGCTCCCCGGCGGGCTCGGCACCGTCCGGTTCCGCCGCCTGCGCGCTTTCCCCGGCCGCTTCGGGATTCGCCGCGGCGTCGGCGTCGTCGGGGTGGCCGCCGCAGGTTGCGGGCGAGCGCCCGCCGGTGTCGACGGCCACGAGCGAGCCGTCGTTGTCAACGATGAACTCGCCCGTGAGCTCGGAAAACTCAATGTTCGTGGGGGGCTCGGGCTTCTTGGAGGTGGGCGCGGGCGGGAGCTCGGACCACGTCAGCCTGCCGACCGATAGCGAGACCGGCGCGTGGCCATAGGTCTCGGCGATGCGCCGCGTGGCGGCCTGAAGCCGGCGCAGGTTGGCCAGCGCCTCGCGTTGCGCCACATCTTCACGGATGAGCGAGGTGATGCGCACCGGGGAGCCGGAAGCGAAGGAGACCGCGCCCGTGGGGTGCGGGTGGCTGAGGTCGATGACCCCGTTCGCCTCGTCCGACATCGCCTCGTCGGCCTTGAGGGCGCGGGCGGCCAGCTCGGCGTGCCACGACTTGTAGGCGGCGTCGAGGAGTTCCTCGCGGGAGCGTGTCGGCTCTGGCGTCGGAATGGCGTTCGACTCGGGTGCCGACTCCTGCGACGGCTCGGCCTCCACCTGTGCAGGCTCCGGCTCCACCTCGGGCGATTCGGCCACAGTATCCGTCGGCTCGGACTTCTTACGCTTAAAGAAAGGACTCACATTCTTACCGTACCGAGAACGCCGCCCGAGCAGACAGACGCGCGCCGCGACCCGGCGCTACAGTTTGGCCCGCCGGCAAGAAAAGTGCCCCCGATAGGAATCGAACCTACGACACCGGCTTTAGGAGAGCCGTGCTCTATCCACTGAGCTACGAGGGCATGCCCTGCAAGACTACCCGAAACTAGCCAAGGGCGAAAAACTGCGAGGCGGAAACTGGCGGACGCGGGCCGCCTGGCCCGCGCCCGCCACCGCTCGCAGCCGCCACACCCGCATGGAGCGCGCCAGCCTAAGTGCGGCTAGCCCTTGATGCCGGGTTCGTCGTCGTCAACCAGCTGAACCGGGCCCGGCCCGTGGTCGTCGTCCTTACGGACGCGGCGCGGCACCACCATGGTGGGGCAGGCGGAGTAGCCGAGCAGCGTCTGGGAGGTCGAACCAAGCAGAAGGCCCGTGAAGCCGCCGCGCCCGCGCGTGCCAAGCACCACCAGGTCGGACTCCTCGGACATCTGAGCAAGGATATGCGCCGGGCTGCCTTCGACGGCCTTGATCTCGACGTCGATATCGCGCCCCTCGTCCACCTCGGCCAGCTGCTCCGCCACGGCGGACTCCATCTCGGCCAGGTGCTCGTCGCGGAAGGTATAGGCCGGAACCCAGCCCACCGCCGACGGGTTGACCGCGACCAGCGCTGTCAGCTTGGCCCGCCACCGGTCGGCCTCCCACACGGCGCGCTGGAGCGCCATCTTCGCGTGCTCTGAACCATCCACGCCGCACACCACGCGCTCGATCGGGACGTGCGATGCGGGCGAATCCGTGGGGACGACGACGGTGGGGCAGTACGCGTTGGCCGGAACGGCGGAGGAGACGGTGCGCAGCAGGCGGTCGGCAAGCCGGCCGGTGTGCTGGGTGCGCCCACCCACCACCACGAGCGCCACGCGCTTCGAGATCTCCACCAGCACCTCGGTGGGATCACCAAACTCGAGTGCGGAAGTCACCTCCACGCCCTGGCCCTCCACCGCGGCCACCGCCTCACTGACGATCTTGCGCGCCGAGTCATACAGGTGGTTGACGCCGCCTTGGGAAACCTGAAACTCGGGCGACATGTACTGAGATGGCAACTCGTAGCCGCACACGATATGCAATCGGGCCTCGCGAGCCCTCGCCTGGGCGAGCGCCCACTCGAGCGCGGAGTTACCCGCCTCGGACCCGTCGATACCAACTACAACAATGTTTTCATGCGCCATTGCATCCTCCTCGGTTACCTCCATTCTCTCAAAGTCGAGGTCACAGCGGTAGAGGATATCCAAAATCGACGCCTCGCCGGCAGGATTGGAATGGCACACGAAAATGGCATACGAAAAGGGACCCTTGCGGGTCCCAGTTCGAAAAGATCTAGCTAGAGGCTAAACCCCGCGCCAATCGCGCTAGAAGACGCGGATGACGGTGGGGACGCCGATGTAGGAGTCCGCGCCGGTCGTGGTACCGATCGACTCGTTCCAGGCGCCGATGTTCATGCCGTTACCGAGCGAGATGGCCACGTGACCGGGCCAGTAAAGGATGTCGCCCGCGCGAGCCTCCGAGTAGGGAACCTGGCGGCCGACCGACAGGACGGAGGTGGTGTAGCCGCCGATGGAAACGCCGTGCTGGGCGTAGACGTAGCGGACGAAGCCGATGCAGTCCCAACCAGCCGGGGTGGTTCCGCCCCAGCGGTAGGGGGCACCCTGGTAGGCGAGGGCGGTGGCGGCGATCGAGCTCGACGAACCGGAGTAGGCCGGCTGAGCGGCCTCAGCCTCAGCGGCCGGGGTGGCCTGCTGCGTGGTGGCGCGCGCCTCGGTCGTGGGGGCGGTCCGCGCGACCGGGGCCTCGACAGCGGGAGCAACCGGAGCGGCCTCAGCCTCAACGACGACGGTCTCCATCTCCCACTCGCCCGCCGAGACGTTGCCCAGGTCGACCGTGGCGACCGTGTTGGTGGCGGCCGCCGGGGTGGCCAGCGCGACTGCAGCAGCCGGGGCCGCAGCCGCGGTGCCGTTGCCGTCCGCCAGAGCCATGGGCGCACCGAGGCCCATCAGAGCACCGGCCGCAGATGCAGTCGCAACCGTCGTCATGGTCGACTTCGAGAACGTCGCACGAGGTGCGACCATTTCGTGACGTGACGCCATAAAAAACTCTCCGTAATGCTGATTCGAAACTCTTGACGCACCGCGTGGTGCGTCCCGGGTTCCAGCATAACGACCTAATAACGTTTTGTCACGATTTGATAACGATGTGATAGGTCACTAAGCCGTGCGAAGGAAGATTCCCCGCGCCACATCGGCGGAAAGCCGCACAGAATCGCCATTCTTGGCGACGATCGCGCTGTCGGGATCGATAACGTCCACCGTTATCTTTACCCCCGGCGTCAGCCCTTCGTCCTCGAGCATCGACAGAATGTCGAGATCGAGCTGAACCGATTCTGCCAAGCGGTCAACGACGTACACCCTACCATCACCTGGCTCAACCTCCATCACCGAGGCCAGGTTGAACTCGCGCACATCCGAAATCCTCGTGGCACCCGCCGCCGGGATCGGATTGCCGTAAGGGTCCATCTGCGGGTGGCCGAGGAGGGCGTCGATCCGCTCCGCGACGTCGTCGGACACCACGTGCTCCCAGCGGCACGCCTCGTCGTGAAGGTGGGGCCAGTCAAGCTTGATGATGTCCTGCAACAGCCGCTCCACGAGCCTGTGGCGACGCATGACGCGGATCGCGTGGTGGAGCCCCTCATCCGTGAACTCAATCTCGCGCCCGCGGCCCATCGCCACCAGACCGGAGCGCTCCATGCGGCTCACCGTCTCCGACACGGTCGGCCCCGACTGCCCCAGCCGCTCCACGATGCGCGCGCGCAACGCCGGGATGTCCTCTTCGTTGAGCTCGAAGATGGTCTTTAAGTACATCTCAGTGGTATCGATCAGCTGGCTCACGTCGTTCCCCTCACTCGCTCGTCCCATTATTCTACCCGCACGCACCCCCTCGCGCTCACTAGCCGAAACATGCCTCCGCGCCCTGTGCCCACGTGAGATGATCAGGCCATGAGCGCGTTACTACTGCCCGACGACGGCCGCTTCGGTTCAGGTCCCTCAAAAGTCCGACCCGCCCAGCTCGCGGCAATTTCCGGCTCCCAGCTGATGGGCACGTCTCATCGCAAGTCGGGCGTGCGCGACGTCGTCGCCTCGATCCAGTGGGGCCTGCGCGAGCTGTTTCACCTGCCACAGGGATACGAGGTGATCCTCGGCAACGGCGGCGCATCCGCGCTGTGGGATGCCATCTCGTTCTGCCTGGTCGAGGACCGCGCGCAGGCCGCCGTCATCGGCGAGTTTTCCGGGAAGGCCGCCCGCGCCGTCGAGCGCGCCCCGTGGCTGTCCGCCCCGGACGTGCGCCGCGTGGAACCCGGCCAGATGGTCGAGTGCGAGCCCGCCGACGTCGACACCTACCTCTACGCCCACAACGAGACCTCCACCGGGGCCACGACGCCGTTGCGCCGGGTCGCGCCGGGCACCGGAGCGCTGACCGTGGTTGACGCCACCTCCATCGCCGGCGGAATCGTCTTTGACCCCGCCGACGTCGATTTCTACTACTTCTCCCCGCAAAAGTGCTTCGGCTCCGACGGCGGCCTGTGGCTGGCCCTCGCCTCCCCCGCCGCGCTAGAGCGGATCGAGCGCCTGACCGCCGAGCGCTGGGTGCCCGACTTCCTTAATCTGCGCCTCGCCGTCACCAACTCGCGCAAAGCCCAGACGTTGAACACCCCGGCGATTGCCACGCTCCTCATGCTCGAGGAGCAGGTGCACTGGATGCTTGACCTCGGCGGGCTAGCCACGATGGAGGCCCGGTCCCGGGCCAGCTCCGACGCGGTCTACGAGTGGGCCGAGGCGCGCCCGTTCGCCACGCCGTTCATCGCCCCCGCCTACCGCTCACCGGTGGTGTGTACGATCGACTTCGCCGATGGCGCGGGGGTGGATGGCGCCGCCGTAGCGGCCCGGCTGCGAGAGTTTGGCGTCCTGGATGTGGAGCCCTACCGCTCGCTCGGGCGCAACCAGTTGCGCATCGCCACGTTCCCCGCGATCGAGGTCGAGGACGTGCGCCGCCTGCTCGGCCTCATCGACGAGATCATCGGCCAGGGGGAGCACCGCCGCTAGCCGGCACGCCCCGCATAGCGCCACGGCGCGCCGCGCCGCGCACCACCGCTACCCGGCCCGAACCCCGCCGGCAGGCCCGGCCCGAGGAGCCCCTAGGTAAAGGAGTGGGGCCCGGGCGTCTGCCCCGGGCCCCACCTCTATGCCAGCCTTAGGCCACGCCGAGCGCCTTACTGATCGGATCCAGGAGGAAGTAGATCACGAAGGTGACTGCGGTGGCGTACATGAGCGGGTGCACGTTGCGGGCCTTGCCCACCACGGCCTGCATGATGACGTACACGATGAAGCCCACGCCGATGCCCACCGTGATCGAGTAGCCGAACGGCATGAAGATGATGGTGACGAAGGCGGGAATCGCTACACCGAGGTCGGACCACTTGATCTCCACCACCTGCTGCATCATGAGGAAGCCGACCGCCACGAGCGCGGGCGCAGCGGCCTCGGAGGGAACCATCGCGAACAGCGGGGCGAGGAAGGTGGCCAGCAGGAAGAAGATGCCGGTGAAGATGGTCGACAGGCCGGTGCGGGCGCCGTCGGCGACGCCGGTGGCCGACTCCACGAACGAGGTGTTGGAGGACACGCCGCCCATGCCGCCGGCGATCGCGCCGAGGGAGTCGATGAGGAGGATGCGCTGGGTGTGCGGCGGGTTGCCGTCCTCATCCAGGAGGTCGCCCTCGGAGGCGACGGCGACCATGGTGCCCATGGTGTCGAAGAAGTCGGCAAGCATGACGGAGAAGGCCAGCACGACGACGGCGAGCACACCGATCTTCTGGAACGGGCCGACGATGGAGAACTGGCCGAGCGTGGAGAAGTTCGGCACCTGGACGGGCGAACCGTCGAGCGCGGGGATGGTCAGGCCCCAGCCCCCGATGTTGTTCTCGCCCTTGGCGCCGAGGTGGCCGATGGCCTCGACGATGACGGCGAGGATCGTGCTGGTGATGATGCCCCACAGGATCGCGCCCTGCACCTTTCGCACCATGAGCGCCAGGGTGAGGATCAGGCCGATGACGAACACGACGAGCGGCCACGTGGAGATTGAGCCGCGGACGCCGAAGGCGAGCGGGGTGGCGCCAGTGCCGACGATGCCGGAGTTGATCAGGCCGATGAGCGTGATGAACAGGCCGATACCCACGGAGATCGCGGTCCGCAAAACGTTGGGCACGGCGCGGAAGATCGCCTCGCGCAGGCCGGTCAGCACCAGTAGGACGATGACGATACCTTCGATGACGATGATGCCCATGCCGTCAGCCCACGTCATGCCGGGCAGTTGGACGATCGTGTAGGCCACGATCGAGTTCAGCCCAAGGCCGGCGGCAAGTGCCAGCGGGAAGTTCGCCACCGCGCCCATGAGGATCGACATGACGCCCGCGACGATCGCGGTGCCCGCGGCAATCGCGGGGAGGTTCGGTTCGCTGCCGCCGCCGAGGAATTGGCCGGTCGAGTCCGGTCCCGAGAGGATGATCGGGTTCAGCACGAGGATGTAGGCCATCGCGAAGAATGTCACGAGGCCTCCGCGCAGTTCCTTGCGCACGGAGGATCCGCGCTCGGACAGGCGGAAGTATGAATCAAGGATGGATGGTGTGTTCTGCTTTTGCGCAGTGCTCTTCGTAGTGCTCACCTATGAGAGTTTTACACCGCGGAAAAACCGGGGCAAACCCCGTCTCACACTATGGGCGTTTTTCGGGGACGCCTTGGTCACATTGTGAAACCGGCAACTGAGGTGTTCACGACGCCGCGGCCCGGTGCCAGACCTCCGCTACGGAGCGTCCGCCTGGACAAGGCGGCCGGCCCCGCGAGCCTGGATGGCGCCGTCGTCGGCACGCACAAACACCGCCTGCCCCGTGTTCATCAGGCAATACTGGCCGCTGGCCGTGCGGATCTCGGCCGCACCCGCGACACAGAAGAGGATCCGCGGCCCGGCGCCGCGCAGCTTGACGCGGCGGGTGGCGTCGCGCAGGTTGATGATGGACAGCTCAAAGTCGTCGACGGGGGCGTAATACGTGGACTGCACCGGCGAGATCCGCTCGGGCGCGATGCGTATCGGCGGGGCGGCCACGGTCTCCATGACGTCAAGCAACTCGTCCACGTCCACGTATTTCGACGTCAGGCCGGCGCGCAACACGTTGTCCGAGTTCGCCATGATCTCCAGCCCGAAGCCGGAAAGGTAGGCATGGACGGTGCCTGCCGGAGTGAACATCGCCTCGCCAGGATTCAGCGTGACGGGGTTGAGCAGGAGCGAGGCGACGACGCCGGGGTCGTCCGGGAAGTAGCCGGCCAGCCGGCCCACGATCGCGTCCGCGCGTGGGGAGGGGGAATCCTCCGCGGGACGACGGCGGCACGCCGCCACCACCTCGGCCACGGCTTGCGGGGTGGGGCGCGCCGCAGAGAGCAGAGAGGAGAACGCACCGCGCACCCCGTTCGCGTTGGGCTCGCAACGGATAGCCTCCGCCAGCCGGTCGGTGAGCTCGGTGCCCAGCCCTTCGAGCACGCCGATGATGCGGCGCGGGGAACGGAAGCCGACCAGCGCCTCAAAACGCGTGAAGGCGTAGACCAGCTCCGGCTTGTGGCTGGCGTCCCTGTAGGAACGATTCGGCGCGTCCAGCGCGATCCCCTCAGCCGACTCCCGCGCGAAGCCCCGCTGAGCCTGCTCCATCGAGGGGTGCACCTGCAAGGACAGCGGCTGGGCGGGCGCGATGAGCTTGAGCAGGAAGGGAAGCTCACCCTTGTGGCGGTGCATGACATCTCGCCCCAGCGCGCCCTCCGGGTCGCAGGCGATGTAGTCGCGCAGGTTGGCGGGCGAGTTGGTCCGGCTGCCGGCCGCCGCGCCGGCGGGCTCAGCGCCGACCTGGCCGGCGCGAACCGCCGCATCGCTACCGGCCGCCGCGCCGCGAGAAGACCGCACGTCCTCAGCCGCGAGCGCGCTCGCGTGCGGGCCCACATCGTAGCGGGCGGGGGCGCCGGCGTGCGCGCCGAGCCACAGCTCGGCTACGGGGAAGTCGGCGGGGGGCAAACCGAAGAACTTCGGGATCACATCCCGCGCGCCCCAGGCATAGTCGCGCACACGGCCCTGAATGATGTGCATGGAGGGCTACTCGTTCGCGGAGACGTCCAGATCGTTATCGTCGAGCACGGGATCCGTGGGGTCCCACAGTTTCTCCGGGGTTGGGGTGTCCGTCTCCGAATGTGCCCCGCAACCGTGGTCGAGCGAGACCACTCGCCCGTCGTAGGCGCTCCACTCGTTGGCACACACGCCGAACAGCCGGCGTGCCGAGCCTCCCATGTGGAGCAGATAGCCGCACGTGGAGCACGCCGCCTTCGCCGAGCGGGTGGCCTGGTTGTGTGGGCCGCCCTCGCCCTCATACCAGCGCTTGAAGGCCTCTTGGCGCCCCTCGTCCGACAGCACGCGCGCCCGGCCGAGGCCGAGCTCGAACTCGGCAAGCTCGTCGCCGTCCACGCCCGTTGCCTCGAAGCCCTCCTCCAGCAGCGCGTCATTGGCTTGGAGGTTCGCGTCGTCCGGGTTGTAGGGTAGCCGGTCCGTCCCGCTCACGTCGCCGGGGCGTAGCCGGTCCGCCCACGGCACCCACTCAGGCGCGAGCAGCGCGTCGGGGCCGGGCAGCAGGGCGACTTCGTCCACCGTGCCGCGCCGGGCCCTCGGCACGCGCGAGAGCGTGACAGTCCAGAACCAGCCCCTGTATCCGGGTAGCAGGCAGACGAAGGCGTGGGTGACCACGCGTTCAGCCACCTGGACGACGCCGGCGTGCTCGCCGATGTTGGATGCGTGCGTGACCTCGAGGAGGGCTTCGCGAGCCTGGTCCACAGCGCGCGCGAGCGTCTTTTCGCGGGTTGCGTTTTGGGTGGGGTTAATACGATTAGACATCAAAATCCTCAGCGAGAGCCCGCAGCGCCTGAGCAATGCGCGTGCCGCCCTCCGGATAGCGGCCCCGACGGAGCGTATTGGAAGCTTGATCGAGAATCTTAATCAGGTCCTCGATGAGTGGAACCATGTCCTCAGCCGAGCGACGGTTCGCCGCCGCCAGCGACTTGTGCTTCTCAATCACCGACACCTGCAGCGCGGCCGGCCCGCGGCGCGTATCGCCGATACCGTATTCAACGCGCGTTCCAGCACGCAGGCGCACGCCGAGCGGCACCGAAGATTCGGGCAGGTAGACCTCCTGCCCGTCGTCGCCGGCAATAAAACCAAAGCCCTTCTTCTCGTCGAAGAACTTCACCTTTCCTTTAGGCACCTAGCGTTCCCTTTCATGCTTATTACTACGTCTATCTATTATGGCACTTTCCCGGCCCCTTTTCCCTGTGCCCTTTCTGGCACGCATCACTGCGGCCAGCGGCTGGAGCCTCGGGGCGGGCGTGCAGGTGAGCGCCGTCCCCGCACTCGCGCGCCGGTACCCGGAGTTGATACCGTGGTGTTGCGCAACACACGCGCAGGTTCAGGGAGGTCCCCATGAGAAAGCCGCACGTCCTTGCATCGGCCTTGATGGCACTTGGAGCCGTGCTCGTTCCCACCACCGCGTTCGCGGAACCGCCCCAGGAACTGGACTCGCGATTCACCGACCTGGCGGGCGTGGTCGACGACGACGCGGCGGCGGCCGCCCAGATCTCCGAGGTCCCGGGCGATGACCTATGGGTGGTGACCGTCAACAATTTGGACGGCATGGACGCCCAGCAGTGGGCGGCGCAGACGCACAAGACGTCGGGCATGGATCGCTACGACGGCGTGATCGTCATCTCGGTGGAAACCAGCGAGGTCGGCTGGCATTCGACAAGCAATACGGACGTCACCGAGGCGGTGCTCAATAAGTCGCTCAGCCCGTACGTCATGGAGCTCTTCGGCAAGGGCGAGTGGGACCGTGGCGTGACCACCCTCGCGAAAAACGTGGCGTCACTGGCCCGCGGCGGCAACCTGGTGGACGATTCAGGCGGGTTCCCGTGGCCGTTGGTCGGGATCGGCGTGGCGGCACTCGGCACCGGCGGCGCGCTCGCCCTCAACAAGCGGCGCAAGGTCAAGGCCTCCGCGGCCGACGCGGACAAGCAGGTCCAAACGGCCTCCGCCGCGCTCCTTGCCATCGACGACGAGGTCCGCGCCGCAAGCGCCGAACTGGAGTTCGCCCGCGCCGAGTTTGGACTCGAGGCGACCCAGTCCTTCCAGCAGACGATCGACAAGGCGCGCGAGGCGACGTCGGCGGCGTTCCAGATTCACTCCCAGCTTCACGACGCCGACCCGGAGACCCCGCAGGAAAAGCTGGATCTGAGCGCGAAGATCACGGAGCTGGTCACGTCGGCGCGCGAGGCGCTCGAAAGCCACACGAAGGAGTTCTCAAAGCTGCGTAACCTGGCCGCTCACGTGGAGGCTAAGACGGCCGAGTTTAGGACCCGCATGTCGGAGATCGACCAGCGCCTGGAGCTGGGCACGCGCACGGTCGATAACCTCGAGGTCAACTATCCGGCCTCCGCGTTGGCCACCCTGCGCACCTACCCCGCCCAGGTCACGCACCTGCTGGAGGCCACGAGCCAGTCGCTTCAGTCCGCCGATGCCGAGCTCGCGGCCGGCGATCGTAACGGGGCGGTGCCGTATGTGCGGATGGCGGAGGCCACCCTCGACCAGGCCTCCCAGCTCACCCAGGCCCTGCTCAACGCGCCCCAGCAGCTGGAGGCGGCGTCGGAGGAGATGCGCGCGCGGGTGGCGTCGCTATCCTCCGACATCGCCGACGCCCTCCGACTTGCCCCCACCGATCCGACGGTGGGGCCGCTGCTGGCCACGGCCCAGGAGGCGGTCCAGCGTGCATCTGGAGCGAACGCGGACCCGTTCCGCGCCGTCGAGGAGCTACACGACACCGAGACCAAGATCGACCTCGCCCTTGAACCGTTCCGTGCGGCCGAGGAGACCCGCAAGAAGCTGGAGGCCAACGTTAGCCAGGCGCTGCAGTATGCGCGTCGGGCGATCGACGACGCCGAGGCCACCGTCACCCGCTACCGTGCCTCGGCCCGTAGCGGGGCCCGCGAGCAGCTGGCCTACGCTCGGGATTCCTACCAGCGGGCCACCCGCGGCGGGGATCCGCAGGAGCGTCTTCAGTTGGCGGAAGCGGCCCGGGTGGCGGCAAATCGGGCCAAGCAGGCCGCGTTGACCGACGTGGAGCGGATGGATCGCGGCGGGCCCTACGGATCGGGCGGTTACTCCTCCGGTGACGACGCTTTCGCTGGAGCGTTGGCCGGCTCGATTCTGTCCGGGGTGGCTCGCGGCATCCTCATGGGCGGCTTCGGCGGCGATGGCTTCGGTGGCCGCCAGGGCGGCTCCGGAGGAGGCTTCGGAGGTGGCTTCGGTGGCGGTGCCACGGGCGGACGCCGCGGATTCTAGTTTCAACAATGTCAACACTTTGACCAGGTAAGAGAAAGGTACATGACCATGGCAGAAAAGCAGTCCATCCTTGGGCGCATGGCCCAGTTGGCCAAGGCCAACATCAACGCGCTCATCGACCGCGCCGAGGATCCGCAGAAGATGCTCGACCAGATGGTGCGCGACTACACCAACTCCATCGCTGAGGCGGAAGACGCCGTCGCCGTCACCATCGGCAACCTGCGCCTAGCCGAGGCGGATTACAACGAGGACATCACCTCGGCCCGCGAGTGGGGGCAGAAGGCACAGGCCGCCGTCACGAAAGCCAAGGAGATGCGCGAGGCCGGCAACGAGGAGGGCGCAGCGAAGTTCGACAACCTCGCCAAGGTCGCCCTCGAGCGCCAGATCCGCCACGAGGGCGAGGCCCGCGAGGCCGAGCCGATGATCCGCTCCCAGCAGGAAGTGGTGGCCAAGCTCAAGGACGGCCTCAACGTCATGCGCGCAAAGCTCGAGGAACTCAAGTCCAAGCGCGACCAGCTGGTCGCCCGCCAAAAGTCCGCCGCCGCCCAGAACAAGGTCCAAGACGCCATCTCCTCCATTAACGTGCTCGACCCCACCTCGGAGCTGTCCCGCTTCGAGGACAAGGTCCGCCGCGAGGAAGCCATCGCCGCTGGCCGCGCCGAGCTGTCGGCCTCCTCGCTCGACGCCCAGTTCGCCGAGCTGGAGGAATCGGAAACCTCCAGCGAAGTCGCCGCCCGCCTTGCCGCCCTCCAGGCCGGCGAGGCTCCCAAGGTGATCGAGGGCAAGGAATTCACCGACTACTAAACAGTTCCGCTGAGCACGCCGGCGGCGCACCGCGCCGCGGTTGTCTCAGCCGAGCGCGATACGCGGCGAGGTGGCCCCGCCAGGGGCCACCTCGCCGCGTCAATCCGCGATAGCATAGACCCATGTATACCCTGATCGACGGTGAAAACATCGACGCCACCCTCGGCGTCAACATCCTCAAGCGCGCCCCGCACCCGGAAGAGCGTCCCCGATGGGATCGCGTGCTGCGCTACAACCCGTGGAGCGAGGATGATGAGACGACCGGCCTGTTCTACATGAACGCTTCCCAACGCACGGCATACACCTTCGTTCAGGCCCTCCTCGCAATCGGTTGGAAGCCGGTCCTACTCACCAGTGAGGATCCGCACATCAAAATCGTCGACACCGGCATCCAACGCACGCTCGAGGCCATTGCGATCCACCGCCCGGGTGCGGACATCATCATCGCCTCGCACGACGTCGACTATCTGCCCCAGGTCAGCGACCTGCTGGACGCCGGCCACCGGGTGGCGATCATGTGCTTCCGCGAGTTTCTCTCAGCGCAGTTGGCCGAGCTGGAGGATCGGGGGCTAGAGATTATCGACCTCGAGTACGACGTAGGCGCCTTCAACCAAACGCTCAACCGGATCTACCCGATCGACATCGACGAATTCGACCCGCTCGCCTTCATCTGACACGGAGCGAGGCAAAGAAGAGGATGGACATGGCATCGAAGAAACCCGAGGCGAAGATCCTCGTCGTTGACGACGAACCCACGATCCGCGAGCTACTCTCGGCCTCGTTACGTTTCGCGGGATTCGACGTGGCCACCGCCGAGAACGGCGCGGAGGCGCTCAAGGTGGAAAGGACCTTCCTGGCCGACATCGTCGTGCTCGACATCATGCTCCCGGACATGGACGGCTTCGAGGTGCTCACCCACCTGCGCGAGCAGGAACCGGAGCTTCCGGTCCTCTTCCTCACCGCGAAGGACGACGTGCAGGACCGCGTACACGGCCTGGAGGTGGGCGGCGACGACTACGTCACCAAGCCCTTCTCGCTGGAGGAGGTGGTGGCGCGCATCCACGCGATCCTGCGCCGCACCAGCCCCGAGGCCACCAACCCGGATATACTTCGCTACCACGATCTGGAGATGGACGAAAGCTCCTACGAGGTGCGCCGGGCGGGTCACGACGTCGACCTGTCGCCCACCGAATACAAACTGCTACGGTACCTGCTCATCAACGCCGAACGCGTGGTATCCAAAGTCCAGATCCTCGACCACGTGTGGGACTACAACTGGGTGGGCGAGGCCTCGATCGTCGAATCCTATATTTCCTACCTGCGCCGCAAGATCGACTCGCCCGAGGCGCTCGGGATCACGGATCCCGACGAGGCGGCCGCCCTCGAGCCGCTCATCCACACCAAGCGCGGGATCGGCTACGTGCTGCGCCGGGCCAAATGAGCACCTCCTTCCACAGGCGCCCGACCCCGAAGGTTCGCCGAAGCCTCTCCGTGCGCATCGTGTTCGCGTTCATCGTCATCATGACGGTGGTGCTGGTGACCGTGTCCTGGCTTGCCACCGTCACGCTACGCGGCTCACTCATCGACGAAACTGACCGCAACCTGCGCTCCTCGGGCCGCACCATCGCCACCGTCACGATCGACCAGCTCATCAACGACACCCAAGACCAGCTCCTGCCCTCCGACTTCTATCTCTTCATCACCTACACCGACCCGGCGGCCAACACCCCCTTCGGGCACCTGACGGTGGTCAACTCCCAGATCAAGGAAGAAAACGGCACCCCGCTCCACCCCGAACTGCTGGCCGAGCGGAAGAGCTCCGCGCCCTCCACCGTCCCCTCCACACGGGACGGCCAAGAGTGGCGCATCATCACCACGGACCTCAACTACTCCCCCACCAACCTCACCTCGGTCGGATCGGTCGTCATCGGCCTGCCCCTCGAGCCGATCAACGACACGGTTCGTAACCTCGCCGGCGCGCTCGCCACCCTCGTACTCATCACCCTCATCCTCGGCGCGCTCGCCTCCTACCTGCTCGTCGACCAGTCGCTCACCGGCCTGCGCGACATCGAACGCGCCACCCACGAGGTCGCCGCCCGCAACCTCTCCGTGCGCGTACCCACCGGCACGGACGGCTCCGAAGTGGCCCTCCTAGGCCAATCGATCAACAAGATGCTCGCCCGCGTGGAGGAATCCTTCGAGATCCAGGTCGCCTCCGAGAAACGCATGCGGCAATTCGTCTCCGACGCCTCCCACGAACTGCGCACCCCACTCGCCACCATCCGCGGCTACGCCGAGCTCTACCGACTCGGCGGGGTACCCGAGGGCGGAGTGGACCTGGCAATGTCGCGCATCGAGTCCGAGTCCGAACGCATGGCCCACCTTGTCGAAGACCTCCTCCAGCTCGCCCGACTCGACGAACGCCGCCAGATCAACATGCAGCACGTCGACCTCGCCACCATCGCGCTCAACACCGTCACCGACTTCCACGTCCGCGCCCCGCAATGGCCCGCGAAGGTCGTCGGGCTCACCGGCGACGAGCCCTGCTCCGTCGTCGTGACCGCCGACGCCGAGAAGGTCACGCAGGTCATCACGAACCTGCTGTCCAACGTCATCACCCACACCCCCGAGGGCACCCCCGTCGAGGTCGCCGTGGGTACGGACGCGGAGGGCAAGGTCGGCGTCGTGGAGGTGCGCGACCACGGGCCCGGCATCGACGCCCCTGAATCCGGGCGAATCTTCGAACGCTTCTTCCGCACCGACACCTCACGGTCACGCGGCTCGGGCGGCTCCGGGCTCGGACTGGCGATCGTCGCCGCGATTATGGAGGTTCACGACGGCGAGGCCCAGGCCCTCCAAACCCCCGGCGGCGGACTCACCATCCGGCTCCAGTTCCCAGGCGTGATAGCCGAAGATAACGGGAAGAAAAAACGCGGACGGCTGAGCCGCTAACAGGCCGCGACCCGCGCCGAGCCGCCGGCCGGCGCACTACTGCGGGTTCGCGCTACCCTGCTCAAGCATCGCCTGGATGTGGCCACGCACCCGGCCCATGAAAGCCTCCGCGCCCTCACCCTCCTCGGCGTACATGGGCTTGCCAATAAACATGTCAACGGGCGGACGGTTCGGGGTCGGCAACACGGCCCCCACCGGCATCGCCTCGTGTCCACCGCGCAGAGCAAGCGGGACGATCGGGATACCGAACTTGATCGCGAGCGCCGCCGCACCCACCTTGAACTCGCCCATCTCACCCGACCGCGAGCGCGTCCCCTCCGGGAAGATGAGGATCGGAATCCCCTCGCGCAGCAGCCGTGCCGTCATGCCCTTGGCCCGCCCGCCATTCGGGGTCGCCGAGCGCTTACGCTCAACCGGATACGTGTTGAAAAACAGCGACGTGATCTTCGAGATCGTCGGCCGCCGGTACCAGTAATCGGCAGCCGCCCCCGTCGCCAGCCGCTCCGTCATGTGTTCAGGCAGAAGCGTGAATACCATCGGCGCATCCAGGTGCGAGGTGTGGTTACCGACGACGACATAGGCCCCCTCTAGGCCCTCCACGTTCTCCTGGCCCTCCACCGTCGTGGACAGGATCGTCTTCAGCGCCGGGCGCGTGAAGAACCTGCGCACGTTCTTACGCGCGTGCATCTTCGACTCGGAATGGTAGTCGTCCAGCGGCTGTAGCTCGTTCATCGCCTGCCCTTATTCAGTTTCTTCACCGCCACCGCCACCGCGGCCGCGGGAGCGTGCTTGGCCAAGAAACCGATCGCTTTGAAGCGCTTCGACGGGGTGGACGTGGTCTTGCCCTTATCGGCGTCAGCCAGGCACTCGGCCACCACACGATCGGCGTCCAGCCACAGGAAATCCGGGATCGAAGAAGTGGAGACCCCCGTTCGCGCATGGAACTGCGTGCGCACCCAGCCCGGGATGAACGTCACCACCTGCACACCAAACGGGGCGACCTCGATCGCCAAGGAATCCGACCACACCCGCACGAATGCCTTAATCGCCGAGTATGCGCCCATCGGCACCGCCCCCGACATCGAGGAGGTGTTAATAATGAGGCCCGTCCCACGTTCCTTCATCGCCGCCGCGGCCGCACCGCCCAACACCATCGGGGCGATCGCCATGAGCTGCGCGCCCGCCACCAACTCCGAGGCGTCCGCGGTAGCCATCTTCGCATACAGGCCCGAGCCGGCATTGTTAACAAACACATCAACCGGGGATTGCACCGACGCGAGGCGCCGAGCGACAGCCTTCACGTCGTTCTCCTCCGACAGATCCGCCGAAATCGTCTCCACCTTCACACCCGAGCCGCGCAACTCCTCAACCGCGCCCTCCAAGCGCTCCGGATTTCGCGCCACCAGCACCAGGTCCAGGCCACGATCGGCCAACTGGCGCGCAAACGCCATTCCCAGGCCCGACGAACCGCCCGTGATCAGCGCGCGTCCGCGCACGCGTGAGGTTGGATGCGTCATACTGCCCTCGTCCTCCGGCCAAGCTGCCAGTTCACTGCCGATTCAGATACTACCGCCATTGTAGGTAGAATCGCGGACGTCATCGAAATTTTGGAGAGAGATGTCTTGTACGGATGTACCCCAGTGGGTTACGCAATCCTTTATGCGTTCCGCGCTCGCGGTAGGTTCAACAGCCTCCCGCGAGGCCATCAACCGTGTGTGCTGCCTCCTCATCGAGCTGTGGTCGAGCCCTGGTCGCCACTTCCACGGCACGGCCCACCTCTACGACCTCCTTGCCCGCATTGATTCACTCGCCGTCGAGGCGCAGAACGCCGACGTCGTCCGGCTCGCCGCCTGGGGGCACGGCCTCGTCTTCTCCACCGACGGGCAGGCCATCTACACCCGCAACGGTGGTGAGGACCGCGGCGCCTCCGCCGCGCTCATGGCCAAGTACCTCGATGAGCTCGGCGTCCCCGCGGACACGGTGGAGGAGATCCGCCAGCTCATCCTTCACATGCGTAAGCATCCCGTGTCCGAATCCGGCATGTTCGAGTCGCATGACATGGATCTCCTCGTCCTCACCGACGCCCACCTCGGCTTCCTCGCCAACCAGCCGCAAAAGTATAAGACCTACATGGAGAAGGTCCGCGCGGAATACGCCCACATCCCCGAGCTGCGCTTCCTGGAAGGCCGCCTCGAGGTGGTCACCCGCCTGCTCGGCCGGCGTCGCATCTTCGCCACCCCGCTCGCCACGCAGTGGGAGGACTCCGCACGGCAGAACCTCGAGCTTGAGCGCCAGCGTCTGCTTGTCGAGCTCCAGCGCACTACCGGGACCATCCCGGCGATCAAGGCCGAGCTCGGAGGGGGCGGCGTGGCGTCGGCGGGTGCGGTCAGTTCAGCTCAGGAGCCCGCCGGCGGCCCCGATGGGACCGCCTCTGCCGGGGTCAACGCTCCGGCCCCTGCCGGCCCCGGTGAGGCTGCCCCCGCCGCCGATCCTGTTGACGCGCCCGGCTCCGGCCCGGCCCGATCAGATTCGGTCGAGCCCAGGTCGACCGCCTCCGCCGCGCCGGCCGCCCTGACTGGCCCCAGTGGCGCGGCGGCCGACGAAACCTCGCCCAAGCCCGCCGCAACCGCCGACTCGCCTCTTGCTCCCGCCCCGCGCGGCTCCGCCAGTTCCGCCGTCGCGGAAGCCGACAGGGTCCCGGCGCCCGCGCCCGAGAGGCGCCCGGCGCCGGCTCCGGCTCCGTCGCAGACTGAGCACGCCGGTTCCTCCCTCGAGACCGCCTCCGAGGATCTCGACCCGGGCATGCCCGGCCGCACACTCACCCCCGAGGAGGTCAAGCAGGCCCGCCGCGACGAGATCGCACGCGCCACGCTGGAGAAGATCGAGCGGGCAAAGGCCGCCAAGGAGGCGCAGCGGGCGCGCGAGCGCGCCCGTGAGGGCGACTTCCCCTCGGGCCTGGTGGAGTAGCGGCCGGAGGAAGCTCCCGCCACAACCTGTTAAGACCCGCCAAGATACGACGGGGCCCGCCGAGCCTTGCTCGGCGGGCCACCCCAGTTGCGGGTGTGGGTTTAGTACATGCCACCCATGCCCGCAGCGGCGTCATCGGCACCGTTCGATGCCGGCTCCGGCTTGTTCGCCACCACGGCCTCCGTGGTCAGGAACAGGCCGGCGATCGAGGCCGCGTTCTGCAGCGCGGAACGGGTGACCTTGACCGGGTCGGCGATGCCGGCGGCCAGCAGGTCCTCGTACGCGCCGGTCGCGGCGTTCAGGCCCTGGCCCGCGGGGAGCGAGCGAACCTTCTCCGCCACGACGCCGCCCTCGAGGCCGGCGTTCTCGGCGATCTGCTTGAGCGGGGCAGCCACCGCGAACTTCACGATCTGAGCGCCGGTTGCCTCGTCGCCCTCGAGTCCGAGGTCGCTGAGCACCTCGTCGCCCGCCTGGATCAGAGCAACGCCACCACCGGCGACGATGCCCTCCTCCACAGCAGCCTTCGCGTTGAGGATCGCGTCCTCGATGCGCTGCTTGCGCTCCTTGAGCTCGACCTCGGTAGCCGCGCCCGACTTGATGACGGCCACGCCGCCAGCGAGCTTGGCAAGACGCTCCTGGAGCTTCTCACGGTCGTAATCGGAGGTGGAGTTCTCGATCTGGGTCTTGATGGTGGACACGCGAGCCTTGATGTCCTCGGCCGTGCCGGCACCGTCAACGATGGTGGTGGCGTCCTTAGTCATGACGACCTTGCGCGCCTGGCCGAGCATCGAGATGTCGGCGGTGTCGAGCTTGAGGCCCACCGTCTCGGAGATGACCTGGCCGCCGGTGAGGACAGCCATATCCTGGAGCATCTCCTTGCGGCGATCGCCGAAGCCCGGGGCCTTGACGGCGGCGGACTTGAAGGTGCCGCGGATCTTGTTGACCACCAGGGTGGCGAGGGCTTCGCCCTCGATGTCCTCCGCAATGATGGCCAGCGGCTTGCCGGTCTGCATGACCTTCTCCAGCAGCGGCAGAAGCTCCTTGACGTTCGAGATCTTCGACTCGACGAGCAGCACGTAGGCATCCTCGAGGACGACCTCCTGGCGCTCCGCGTCGGTGACGAAGTAGGGGGAGAGGTAGCCCTTGTCGAAGGACATGCCCTCGGTCAGCTCGAGCTCGGTGCCGAAGGTGTTGGACTCCTCGACGGTGACCACGCCCTCCTTACCGACCTTGTCGAGTGCCTCGGCGATGAGCTCGCCGATCTCCGCGTCGCCCGCCGAAATACCGGCCGTGGCCGCGATCTCCTCGCGGGTCTCGATCTCCTTCGCGTCCGAGAGCAGCTGCTTGACGACGGCGTCGACCGCCAGGTCAATGCCGCGACGCAGCGCGATCGGGTTCGCTCCCGCGACGACGTTGCGCAGGCCCTCCTTGACGAGCGCCTGGGCGAGCACCGTGGCGGTGGTGGTGCCGTCGCCAGCGACGTCGTCGGTCTTCTTCGCGACTTCCTTGACCAGCTCGGCGCCGATGCGCTCGAACGGCTCCTCAAGCTCGATTTCCTTGGCGATGGACACGCCGTCGTTGGTGATCGAGGGGGCGCCCCACTGCTTGTCGAGAACGATGTTGCGGCCCTTGGGGCCGAGGGTCACCTTAACGGTGTCAGCGAGCAGGTCCAGGCCCCGCTCCATACCGCGGCGAGCCTCTTCATCGAAATGAATGATCTTTGCCATGCGAACTTCCTCCACGTTAGTGGTTGTCCAGCCGATGCCCGCGACGGACGACCCACGCACGGCCGTTTCCTTCACGGCCATCCGCGAGCCTCATCGGCTGCAGAATTATCACTCTCACTTCAAGAGTGCCAATAATGATTTTGGCACTCGCCGCCCGAGAGTGCAAATCTCCGCGGGCCACCGCGCCCCCGTTTCACCGCCGGCTAAAAGTTGAGCGTGGAGGTATCAAGTTTTGGTGAGGCCTGTCGGCTCTGCGTCGAGGCTCGATCCGGTGCTTCGCGCTCAGGGGCGAGCCACGCGAGCCCCGCCCCTTACCTCGCGACGACGACGACGGAAGCGCCGTACTGCCCGGTCACAGCCGAATCCTCCACAACGTTCGCGAAACCGAGAGCCTCGGCGGCCGCCTTGGCGGTGCCCTCATGGTCAGCCCCGCTATAGTAGACGGTCGACTCGGCGGGTTCAGCCCCGCCCTTGTAGTCGGCGGCGTTGAGGTTCGTGAAGCCAGCCCCCTGGAGGATCGCCGATTTCTCCCCGGCAAAGCCAGCCGTGCCGCGGCCGTTGAGCACGAGGACCCGCGTGCCAAGGTTGGGCTTGGAGACGACGGGCGCCTCGGTCTGCGTGGCACTCGGCGCCTCGGTGGGCGCCGCGCTCGTCTCGGCAGCTGTGGCCGGGTCCGTCGGCTCCGCCGACGGCTCCGAGGTCACCTCAGCCGAAGAAGAGCTCTGCTGCGCGGGCGCCGTGGTCGCCACCTGCGGCGAATCGGAGCCCATGAAGAGCTTGCTCGCGCCGATACCCACCAGGGGCGCAAGGACGAGCACCGCGACAATCGCGATGATCCACGGGCGCCCACTGGGCGGCTGGCGATGAGCACCGATCGTCTTGCGCTCGGCAGCGAGTCGGTCGAATTCGTCTTCAGGATATGTAGTGGCCACAGGCCAAGTTTACAGGGAATCTGCGCCAAATTGAGATCCGCCGATGTGTTTCGGCTCGCGGCCGAGCTCAAGCTCACCCTGGGGGACCTCTACCTCACCTTCCGGCTCGCCGGGCTCATCCGGGCCACGAACGCTGCGCGCGATCGGCGGGTTGTCGAGGCCGCGCTCCGCCAACCGGGCATCGCGCAAGCGCCGTAACCGCTCGACAAGCGCCGGGTCCGCCGCCCACACCCTCGGCGAATCCAGCATGCGCGACAGGATGAAGTAATACTTCGACGCCGTCATCCCCAACTCGCGCTGAATCGCCTGTTCGCGGGTAGCGGCCACACGCCACCAGCCGCGTTCGATGTCAAGGATCGAACGCTCGAGGTCAGTCAGCTCGTCGTTCATGGCCTCCACTCTAGCGCGCCGCACCGACAGCGTAGCGCGACACCTTTGACAGATACGGCAGCGAACCGTGGGCGCAGGCCTCGACAAGCGTCACATGCGGGCGCGAAGGCAGGCTAGCGCTGTGCCGTCATCGCCGCCAGCGGGCTGAGCCGCATCGCGCGCCGCGCCGGCACCATGCCCGAGGCCATCGCGACAAGGGTCGCCCCCGCCACGGCCGCCACCGCCAGCAAGGGCGGAATCTGCGAGATTCCCCCTACCTGGTCCGGCTGGGTGGTCAGGGAGTTGATGAGCGCCGACAGGCCGTAGCTGAGCACAATCCCGACAACTCCGCCCAGGAAGCCGATCGAGGAGGACTCAACAAGGAACAGCCAACGGATGTCCCTCATCGATGCACCAATGACCTTCATAACACCGATGTCGCGCTGGCGCTCGTAGACGCTCATGAGCATCGTGTT
>JALEWQ010000007.1 GCA_022783305.1 Trueperella sp.
GCGTAGTCGTTCGAGTCGATCACCAGGTCCATATCAAGGGTCCAGCTACGGCTCATCGAGATGTCGGCGGTGAAGTCGAGCGAGTCGAAGACGACACCACGCTCAAAGCTGAGGTCAAAGCTGGCGCCGGAGGAGTAGGCCGTGTTCTCCCCGTACTTGGTGGTAAAACCGCTGGGTGCGTAGATGCGCACCGCCGTCGAGCAGTAATCGGCGCAGATCGGGGTCGGGTCGATAGAGCCGCGGTAGGTGCGCTTGATCTTCGGCTCATCCTTAACATCCTCGGTGGAGACCTTGAAGGACGCCGATCCCTTGCCGAACACGGCCTCCAACTTGCTGGCAACCTCATCGGCGGATGCCGCCTGGAAAGACGCCGTACGCTGGTAGCTGCCCGCGGCCGGGTCGACGTCGGCATCGACCTTCACGTCCTTCAGGGACCCGAGGAACTTGTCGTCGAGTCCCTTGACGCCAGGCGCCGGGGTCAACATGCGACTCATTCGAATAACGACGCCGTAGCTCTCGTCTGCGCCGTCCGTCACTTCGACGATGACCTCGTCAAAACCGTGGTTCTCGGACTCGTTGATGGAGATTTCCCCACCGTACTCCTCGGTGTAGGTTTGCCCGCCGAAGGTGACGGTGGCGGCGTCCTCTCCTTCGATGACGTTCGAGGCGTTGTCCTGAGTGATGACGCCCTCGGCGACGAGCGCGTCACTGACCCAGGCCAGCAAAAGGGTGGAGGAGAAGTTCTCGCTGAACTCAAAGCCCTTTTTCAAGACGTTATCCGCCGCGAACATCTTGATCTCCGGCTCGCGAGTCTCACCGCTGGCCTTGATGATCGTGGCGACCTTCGCCTTGTAATCGTCCAGGTCGGTGAAGGACAGGGTGAAGTTGCCCGTGACCTCTTCCTCAGCCACGGTCAGCCCGGAGAACTCAAGACCCTCGGGCAGGTGCTTCTTGATGGCGGCTTCGACGGCCTCGTAGCCGCCGGTGATGCGTTCCTGGGTGTCGGCGTCGTTGGCCATGGTGAAGGAGATCGTGCGTGTGCCTGCGCCACTGTCCTCGAGTGCGACCTGCGTGCTCAGGCGCGCGCCGCACGCGCTGAGCGCCAGGAGGAATGCAACAAAGAGCGCAACTAGACTAAAGCGATTTTTCGTCTTCATGACTACGACACCAGCTGCAGGAAGATGATGACGACCAGCACGGTCACCACCGCGGCGAGTCCATTAAACACCGTGAACGGGACGAGCATCGACTTGTCCACCTGCGCGATCCGATTCACGCCCACGTAGTTGGCGATGTTCGCCGCGTAAGCCGTCAGCGCCACACCAATCACCAACACCACCGCCCCCAGGAAGACTGTGACCACCGTGGGGATAATGAACAGGATCGCGCTGAGCGCCAGCATGAAGATAGTCGGCGTCGTGGAGACGGTCCACACCGAGGCCACCCGGCCGAACGGCACGGCGACGCCGCGGATCTTCAGCGTGAAGTACATGGCGGTAATGTGGCAGAAAACCCCCACCGCGACCACCACGACGCCGAAGAAGAAGATCTCCGCCGCGACGCCGAACACATCGCCCGAATTGAAGCCCCTGACGCCGTAGCTCCTAAAGATGCTTCCAATGCCATTGAGCGAGGCGGCGGTCGCCCCCGCGGGGATGAGCGCCCCAAAGAACACGAAGAGGGCGAGCGCCACGTGCCAGTAGTGCTTGTAGGCCTCACCGACCCTGAACGCCTCCACCAGTCGGCCCGACAGGATCAGCTTGCAGACGGCCCACATGGCCGGGAAAGCCCCGCCGACGGACTCTGTCGGGTTCGCGGGCGCCGCGGGGGCGGCCGGCTGCGCGGGACCCGCGGCGTATGCCGCGTTCGGGTCGTAGGGGGTGATCGGCTGCTGGGTAGCGTTCGGAGCGTAGGTGGCCGGCTGCTGGGCCGCGCTGGGGTCATAGGGGGCGGCCGGCTGCTGAGCCGCGCTGGGGTCATAGGGGGCGGCCAGCTGCTGGGCCGCGCTGGGAGCGTAAGGGGGAAGCGGCGTCGTCGGCGCTTGTGCAATCGGCTCGGTGGGCGCTTGTGCGATCGGCTCGGTGGGCGCTTGTGCGATCGGCTCGGTCGGCGCCGCGTCGCCCGTGACTTCCGGAGGTGTCACGCCGTTGAGCGGGGAGTCCTCGTCGACATTCTTATCTGGCGTGGGATCATTCTGATTATTCACGATATCCCTTTCATTTGTGCGTATGAGGGGCACGTCCGTGCGATTTCATTTTACCGCGTGGCCTACCGCCGCGACGGCGCTTCCACACCCCGGCGCCGACAGTTGTCTTGAACATTCCGGCTGCCGATCGCTATACGGGCCCGCTCCCCCTCACATTCATGAGTTGTGACGGGCAGGGCGCGATGCCCGCACGCGGCCAGGGAAATGACGTACTCCCCGGAAGAAGGAACTTAACAGTCCAACTTCCGGGGAGCACTTACTGTTGCGGGACCCTTTCAGCTGAGCCCTTTCAGCCGGGCCCATCCGACTGCCCGCGAGCCGCAAGGCTCGCCTGCGCTTTACAGGTCGTTGAAGTGACGCACGTAGGTGCTCTCGTTATCGATCGCCGCACGGCCAGCCTCCAGGCGAGCCACCGGCACGCGGAACGGCGAGCACGAGACGTAGTTCAGGCCGACCTTCTCGAAGAAGTGGATCGAGTTCGGATCGCCGCCATGCTCACCACACACACCCATCTTCATGTTGGGCTTGGAGTGGCGACCACGCTGAACACCCATGTCGACCAACGCGCCGACTCCACCGAGGTCGACCGACTCGAACGGCGAAATGCCGAACACGCCGTAGTCGAAGTACTCGTTGAAGAAGGTGCCCTCGACGTCGTCGCGCGAGAAGCCCCAGGTGGTCTGGGTCAGGTCGTTCGTGCCGAAGGAGAAG
>JALEWQ010000019.1 GCA_022783305.1 Trueperella sp.
ACGAACGCGTTGCCGGCGGCGAGCAAGATTGGTGCGGGCGATCACCAGTCGCTGACGATTCTGGGCGGGCGCTACGAGCGCACCCTGGACGCGTTCTTCGGGCCGGCGACAAACCGGCAGGTGGGCGAGCTCGCCTTCGAGACGGCGATCCTGGGGGCGGCGTCGATCAAGGATGGGTCGATCTATCACCCGTTCATTGACGCCGCCCTGTTCAAACGCGAGGTCCTCGCCCGCACCGAGGCGCCGATCCTCGCTGTCACAGCATCCAAGCTGAGCCGGGTGGCGCTTCACCGCCTCGCGGATCTGTCGGAGTTTGCCTACATGATCATCGATGACGCCGTCACCGATGAGGAACTGAAACATTTACAAACGCTTACCAACGTCATTGTTGCCAAAAAGGAAGGGAAAGACAATGTCTGAGCTCATTGACAAGGCACTGAAGACTGCCACCGAAACGAAGGACATCATCTTTGGTGATGATGTCAACAAGGAGGCCGGCGCGCTGTTCGCCCGCCTCTACCCGGGCCAGAAGGTGTTGGTGGTGGCGGACGAGAACACGTTCGGCGCCGTCGGCGAGACCGTGGTGGCTTCGCTTCACGACGCCGGGGTTGAGTTCGCGGACGAACCCTACATTTTCCCTGGCACCCCGACCCTGTATGGCGACTATGTCAACGTCTCGAAGCTGCGTGAGGTGATCCGTCCCTACGAGAACACGATCGTCATGTCGATCGGTTCGGGCACCCTCAACGACATCGCGAAGCTGGCCTCGGGCGAGCTCGGGCGCGAGTACATCAACGTGTGTACGGCGGCCTCGGTGGACGGTTTCTGCTCCTTCGGCGCGTCGATCTCGAAGGACGGCTTTAAGATCACCCGCTCATGCCCCGCGCCGGCCGGCCTGGTCATGGACATCCAGACGATGATGGAGGCCCCCTACCGCCTGACGGCCACCGGCTATGGCGACCTCATCGAGAAGATTCCCGCCGGCGCAGACTGGATCCTCTCCGACGAGCTTGGCATCGAGCCGATTGACGACTACGTGTGGAGCCTGGTTCAGGGCCCGCTCATGGATTCCCTGGGCGACCCGCAGGCGGTGCGCGACTGCGAGCACGACGCGATCGCGAAGCTGGGCGAAGGCCAGCTCATGTCCGGCCTGGCGATGCAGGCCCACCAGTCCTCCCGCCCGGCGTCGGGCGCGGGCCACCAGTTCTCCCACGTGTGGGAGATGGAGGGCCACGGCCTGGATTGGGAGCCGCCGCTCAGCCACGGCAACAAGGTGGGCGTGGGCACGGTGGCCTCGCTCGCGATCTGGGAGGAGTTCCTCAAGCTGACGGAGGAGGACTTCGACGTCGAGCGCGCCCTTAGCGCACGCAAGACCCCGGAGGAGGTGGAGGCGAACGTGCGCGCCACCCTCATCCCCACGATCGCGGAGGAGGCCGTCAAGCATTCGGTGGGCAAGCTGCTCTCCGAGGAGGAACTGCGCGCCCGCATCGCGCTGCTGAAGGAGAAGTGGCCCACGATCAAGGCCCGTTGCGAGGCCCAGATCATCCCGGCACAGCAGGCGTGGGACATGCTGAAGACCGCCGGCGCGCCCTACCATCCGGAGATGCTGAAGATCGACTGGGATCGCTTCCGCGAGACCCACTACAAGGCGCAGATGATCCGCCCGCGCTACACGGTGCTGGACATCCTCATGGACCTGGGGATTTACGACGACGTCGTGGAGCGGCTCTTCTCCCCCGAGGGCTTCTGGGGGCGCCACCCGCACCCGAATGCGGAATAAACGCAGACGGACGCAAGGCAAACGCAGGAGACGCAAAGGAGCGTAAACATGTCGGAAAAGTATCTGGTCGGTGTTGACTTCGGAACCCTCTCGGGTCGCGCCATCGTGGTGCGCGCCTCGGACGGGGTCCAGGTTGGCACGGCCGTGAGCACATATAAGTACGCGGTCATGGATCGCACCCTTGACGCCGGCGACGGTCAGAAACTGCCGCCGGAGTTCGCACTGCAAAATCCGCAGGACTACATTGACGTGCTACGGGAGGCCATCCCGGGCGCCATCGCGGACGCGGGGATCGAGGCGAACGACGTCGTCGGCGTGGGTATCGACGCGACTTCGGCGACCGTGT
This sequence comes from Trueperella sp., assembly GCA_022783305.1. GTDB lineage: Bacteria > Actinomycetota > Actinomycetes > Actinomycetales > Actinomycetaceae > Trueperella > Trueperella abortisuis. The sequence goes on from JALEWQ010000019.1 coordinate 2,127, forward strand.
TCGTCACGGACGCGCAGGGCACCCCGCTGTGCGAGAAGGAGGAGTTCAAGAATAACCCGCACGCCTACGTCAAGCTGTGGAAGCACCACGGCGGGCAGGACCAGGCAGACAGGATCATCGCGTTGGCGAAGGAGCGTGGCGAGGAGTGGCTGGAGCGCTACGGCGGCATCCTGTCCTCCGAGATGCTGTTCCCGAAGATCCTGGAGACGTACGAGAAGGCGCCGGAGGTGTATGCGGCGGCGGACGTCGTCGTGAACCTGCTGGACTGGGTGACGTGGCAGCTGACTGGCGAGCTGTCGTTCGCGGCATCCGATTCGGGTTATAAGCGCATGTTCACGGACGGGCACTACCCGAGCCAGGAGTTCTGCGAGGCGCTCGCCCCCGGGTTTGGTTCGGTGTTCGAGGAGAAGATGAACGCGCCGATCAAGCAGCTGGGCGAGAAGGTGGGCGAGCTGTCGGCCGAGGCCGCCAAGCTCACCGGGCTGCCTGAGGGGATCGCGGTGGCGGCGGGAAACATTGACGCTCACGTGGTCGTCGCGGGCGCGAACGCCGTCAAGCCCGGGCAGATGACCGCGATCATCGGGACCTCGGGCTGCTACGTCATTAACAGTGAGGACTACAAGCCGGTGCCTGGCGTGTTCGGCAACGTGCCCGGCGGCGCTGTCCCCGGCCTGTGGGGCATCGAGGGCGGGCAGACCGCCGTGGGCGACGTCTTCGCCTGGTTCGAGGACAACGCGGTGCCAGAACGCTACGAGCAGGCCGCCCGCGACGAGGGCATCTCCGTGCTGGAGTACATGATGCACCGCGCGTTCGAGATGGAGATCGGCGAGCACGGCCTCATCGCGCTGGACTGGTTCAACGGCAACCGCTCCATCCTGTCGGACGCGCGCCTGTCCGGTTCGATCATCGGCCTCACCCTCCAGACCCGCCCGGAGGATATCTACCGGGCGCTCATGGAGGCCACGATCTTCGGCATCCGCGTCATCATTGACAACTTTGAAGATCACGAGGTTCCGGTCACGGAGATCGTGGCCGCCGGCGGTTTGCTGAAGAATCACCACTTCATGCAGATGCTGGCCGACATCACGCGCCGGCCCGTGTCCGTGTCGGACGCGGAGCAGACGGGCGCGCTCGGCTCGGCTATCTTCGCGGCCGTCGCAGCCGGCGTGTACCCCGACGTCTACGCCGCCGCGAAGGCCATGTCCCACGTGACCGAGCACAAGTACGTGCCCAACGAGGAGGCGTCGAACAAGTACGAGGAGCTCTACGGCATCTACCGCGAGCTTCATGATTACTTCGGCCGGGGCGAGAGACCCATCATGCATCGGCTGAAGGACATCCGCGCCCGGGCGTTTGAGGAGCGATGATGAAGCTATCTGAGCTTTCTACCCAGGTGCAGGAAGCCGTGGCGGCAGCTCGGCGTGAAGTGTGCGACCTTCACGCCGAGCTGCCGGCCAACGGCCTGGTGGTGTGGACGGCGGGCAACGTCTCCCAGCGCGTTGCGGGAGCGGACCTGTTCGTCATCAAGCCCTCCGGCGTGCGATACGACGAGTTGACCCCCGAGAACATGGTCGTGTGCACGCTCGACGGGAAGAAGATCGAGGACGGGACGGCGGATGCGCTCTCGCCGTCGTCGGACACGGCGGCCCACGCCTACGTTTACCGACACATGCCCGAGGTCGGCGGCGTCGTCCACACGCACTCGCCCTACGCGTGTGCGTTCGCCGCGGTTCACCGGCCGATCCCGTGCGTGCTCACAATGATGGCCGACGAGTTCGGCGGGGACGTGCCGGTGGGGCCGTTCGCGATTATCGGCGACGACTCGATCGGCCGCGGCATCGTGGCGACCTTGGCCGACTCGCGTTCGCCGGCGGTTCTGATGGGCAACCACGGCCCGTTCACGGTGGGGAAGGACGCCACGGCGGCGGTCAAGGCCGCGGTCATGGTGGAGGAGGTGGCCAAGACAGTGGCCATCGTCGAGGGGCTCGGCACGCCGCGCCCGATCGCCCAGGAGCACATCGACACGCTCTACGAGCGCTACCAGAACGTCTACGGGCAAGACGACGACGCGGCGGCTGGCGCTGCGGGCGCGGACGGCGCTGCGGGCGCGGACGGCGTCGTGACGGTGAGTGGCGATGAGTGACCTTGTGATCGCGGTCGATTCCTCCACCTCGGCATCGAAGGCCGTGGTGGTGGATACGACGGGCGCGGTGCTCGCCGCCGGGCACGCGCCGATCGAACTGCTCACGCCGGGGATGGACCGCTACGAGCACGACCCGCGCCAGTGGTGGTCCTCGACGCACGCGGCGATCACCGAAGCCGTGTCGGGCCTGTCCGCGCCGGACAGGGCGCGGGTGCGCGCCATCTGCATCACGCACCAGCGTGAGTCCTTCGCGCTCGTGGACGAGGACGGCGAAGCGCTACGCCCCGCGATCCTCTGGCTCGACTCGCGCGCCGGCGTGCAGATCAAGAAGTACGGCTCGCCTCAGATCCATGAGCTGTCCGGCAAGCCCGCCGACACGACGCCGGCCATCTACAA
>JALEWQ010000031.1 GCA_022783305.1 Trueperella sp.
TGGCGCCGCTCGACCGCCAGCTGGCGCTGGAAGGCCTCCTGCGAGCGCTGATCGAGGTAGACGACATCATTGCGCAGGTCCTTGACCAGCGCAAACATGAGCGCTACCACCACGAAAAGGAACGGGGTGGCCGCCACGATCGTTACGGACTGGATGTTGCCCAGCGCGCCGTCGCCGCCAGAAACCAGCAACGTCAGCCCGATGGCTGCGGTCAGCAGGCCCCACACTCCCGACAGCCACGGCGACGGCGTGGCCCGCCCGCCCTGGGAGATCGAGGCCATCACGGTGGAGGCGGAATCCGCGGACGTGATAAAGAAGGTGGCCAGCAGCAGCACCGCAATGAGGCCGAGGGCGAAGCCGCCCGGCAGCGAGTGCAGCAGGTTGAACAGCTGGGACTCGACCGAGCCGTCTCCGTAGATCGAATCGCCGGCAAGCTCCATCGAGATCGCGGTGCCGCCAAAGATCGCGAACCACACGGTGGACAGGCCGGCAGGAATGAACATGACGCCCATGCAGAACTCGCGAATCGTGCGCCCGCGCGAAATCCGCGCGATGAACATGCCCACGAACGGTGACCAGGAAATCCACCACGCCCAGTAGAAGATCGTCCAGCCGGAGAGCCACTGCCCGGCGGTACCGTTGGCGGATTGGGCGGTGCGTCCTGCCATCTCGAAGAACTGTGACAGATAGGCGCCGACAGAGCCGGGCAGGAGGTTGAGCTGAGCGATCGTCGGGCCGAGCACGAACACGGCGAGCGCGAGGATCGCGGCGAAGACCATGTTCGCGTTCGACAGGTATCGGATGCCCCGCCCCACCCCGGACATCGCCGAGAGCAGGAAGGCCAGGGTCAGCACGGACACGATCGAGATGATGAGCCCCGTGCCGGGGTTGTCCACGATTCCGGCCGCGGTCAGGCCCGCGCGGATCTGGAGGGCGCCGAGCCCGAGTGAGCAGGCGGTGCCGAACACGGTGGCGAAGATGGACAGGGAGTCGATGATCTTGCCGAGCGCCCCGTTGGCGCGAGCCTCACCGATGAGCGGGGTGAAGGCGGCCGAGATGAGTTGCGGGCGCCCGATGCGGTAGGTCGAGTACGCGATCGCCAGTCCGACGATGGCGTACATCGCCCACGGGTGCAGGGTCCAGTGGAACATGGCGCTCGCCATCGCGGTGCCGACCTCATGGGCCTGGTGTGCGGGAACGCCGTCGCGGTAGAAGGCCAGCGGCTCCGAGGCGCCGTAGAACATCAGGCCGATGCCCATGCCGGCCGCGAACATCATCGCGATCCAGGACGTGTTCGAAAACTCTGGTTGCTCGTTGGAGGCCCCCAGCCGGATCGAGCCGAACTTCGAGGCGGCGATCACGACGACGAACGCCACGAATACCGTCGAGAACAAGACGAACGCCCAGCCCAGGTTGTCCAAAACCCAGGTGAACATGGCGGAGGCGGCGCTTTCGAAGTTGTCCGGGGCGCCCAGGCCCCAGGCGACCACCGCCACCACCAGTGCCATCGCGGGCGCTACCACCGCCCAGCTGATCGAACCGTCAGCCGTCTCTGCGGCGAGTTCGACGGGTTCTTCTTGGATGTCGGCCGCGTTGATCTCTTGCTCAACCGAGAGGAGCGCGGCAAGCTCCGAGGTTGCTGATGAGTTAGCGTCGAGCGGTTCGCTCTGTTTTACGTCCTTATTCTTCTCGTCCATACTCCCATTGTTTGAGTATATTCCGTATATATGCCACTGGTGGGCGCAGATTATGCGATATGTCTCCCGCAGGGCGTCACGACACGTAGCTAACTCGTGAGCCTGCGCCTAGAAACCTCGTTTTCGGCAACGAAACCTCTCAGATTCACCAGTTAACGACGCGGGCGGCCGGGGCACGGTGGAACGCGGGTGTGGGTAGGGCGGTGTTAATGCCGCGCACGGGCGGCCGGGGCACGGTGGAACGCGGGCGCGGGGAGCGCGGTGTTGATGCCACGCATGGGCGGCCGGGGCACGGTGGAACGCGGGCGCGGGGAGCGCGGTGTTGATGCCGCGCACGGGCGGCACGACACGCAGCGGGACGCAGGAGCGGGGAGCGCCCAGTTGGGCCGGGTTCGTTCCCGCTCGCTCAACCGAGTAGGCTCGAAGCATGATGAGTTGGCTTTTCAAGCGAGAAAACACGCCGGCGGCGGACGCGCAGGGCGCCGAAGCAGACGCGCAGGGCGCCGAGGCCGCCGAGCAGAAGTCGGCGGGCACGTGGGGCGGCATGGTGGCGGCCCCACCGGGCATGCAATCGGCGCTCGGCATCCCGCACTGGCTAGCCAAATTCGGGCTCGGGTCCTGGATGCTGATCGGGCTGGGGATCGTCGTTGTCGCGATCACGTGGCTCCTGGGCGCGGTGACGGAGGTCTTTTTGGGGGTCTTCCTCTCCTTCGTTCTCACCGCGGTGCTCTACCCGATCGTGACGTGGCTGTCGAAGTTCATGCCCCGCACGGCCGCCACCGCCCTCGGCATGCTCTTCGGATTCATCGTGTTCGGCGGAATGCTCAGCTACGTCGTCTACTCGGTGGCCAACGAATGGGACTCGCTCGCCAGCCAGTTCCAAGATGGCGTCAACTCCATCCTTGACTTCTTCACTCGCGATGACCTGCCCTGGCACCTCTCCCGCCAGGACCTCTCCGACGCTATCTCCAACGCCGTGTCCAGCGGAACGGACTGGGTGCGGTCAAACGCCGGCACGATCGCGCAGACAGTCATGGCCAACGCCTCCAGCTTCGCGATGGTCATGACGATCCTGGCGCTGTCGGTGTTCGTCACCTTCTTCTTCCTCGCCCAGGGCCCGCAGATGTGGCTGTGGTTCCTCAACCTTCTTCCGGCCCGTAACCGCTACCGCACCCACCTGGGCGCCACCGCCGGCTGGGTCTCCTTCTCCGGCTACGCCCGCGGAACCGTGATCATCTCGGTGATCAACGGCATCCTGGCTTTCATCTTCCTGTCGATCGTGGGCGTGCCGCTGTCGGCCCCGCTCGCGGTGCTCGTGCTGATCGGCACCTTCATCCCGCTGGTGGGCGCGCCGGCCGCGATGGTGGTGGCGATGATAGTCGCCCTCGCCACGGGCGGCCTAGTCAAGTTCATCATCGTCGGCATCGGCATCGCCGGCATCGGGCAGATCGAGGGCCACCTCCTCCAGCCGCTCATCATGGGGCGCCAGGTGGCGCTCCACCCGATCGTGGTGGCGATCGGCGTGGCGGCTGGAGGATTCGCCGGGGGCCTGGTGGGCGCCGTCATCGCGATCCCGCTCATGGCGATCGCTTGGTCGGTCTACCGCACCCTGCACATGGGCGACGAGGAGCTCACCGAGCTGCCCAACATCCCCGAGGAGAAGGTGCTCCCCGAGGAGGACTGACCCCTTACTTCTGCTTCCTACTTCTGCACTTCGGCGGCGATCGTGGCGTAGCCCTTGTACATCTGCAGGCCGGCCGTGGAGGATGCCTCATTCATGGGCAGCAGCACCACGCGCCCGTTCTTGATCGCCGGCACGTCCGCCAGCGCCGGGTTGTCGAGAAGATCCTGGAAAGGCTCGAGTCCAGATCCGCGGAAATCCTCCACGAAGAGGATATCGGGGTTGGCCAGCAGGAGCGTTTCAGCGTCGATCGGCATGGTGCGGGTGATGCCCGCCGCCGCGCCGGCGTCGGTGGCCCCGGCGCGAATCGCCAGCCCGGGCACCACGTTGTTGGCCCCCATGGCCATGACCTTGCCGCCGCGCGCGATGAGTTCGAGGACGGCCGGGCTCTTCTTGTTCTCGATCTTCGCCAGGTCCGCATCCACCTGCGCGATCCGCCCGAGGAACTCGTTGGTCAGCCCAGCCGCGGTGGCCGGCATACCCAGCTTCTCGCCCATCTTCTTGACGGCCTCCGCGTAGAGTTCGGGGGTGTCGAACTCGTGTCCGTCGAAGTCGAGCACCTCCACACCGGAGTCGCGCAGCTGCTGGACCACACCGGTCTCCGAATCGAAGCGGGTCGTCATCACCACCAGGTCCGGGTTGTAGGAGAGGATCTGTTCGGCGTCGGGGTTGATGCCCGTCTCGAGCCGCTCGGGGACCTGCCGCGCAAGCTCCGGGTTTTGCCCCATCGGGCTCAGCGACGAGGCGGAGATGACGGCCACGTTCTCCGGGCCGGCGAGCATGAGCGCCATGTCGCTGGTCTCGGGGCTGGTGGCGACGATGTGATGGTAGGCGCTGACCTCGTCGGAGGGCGTCGCGCTCGGCGTGGCTGGCGACGACGCGCTCGGCGTGGCTGCCGACGACGCGGTCTCGCTCGCCCCGGACCCTGCCGGCGCCTGGGAACACGCGGCGAGCGCGAGGACGGCCGCGGCGGCCAGGAGTTTCTTCATCATGGTGAACCTTTCTTGTGTGTTTTGCGTGACGGATGGAAAAGCTGCGAAAACTGCGGCGGAGAGGGGGGTTAGAGCGGGGTTACGACGGGCGTGCCCGTCACCTCGGAGAGCCGGACGTCGACGGGCGCGCCGTAGACCTCCTCGATCACCTCCGGGCTGAGCACCTCGCCGGGTGCGCCGCGGGCGCGGATCCGCGCCCCGCCTGGCCGAGGCTTGAGGAGGACGAGCTCGTCGCAGAATCGCGCCGACAGCGTCAGATCGTGTAGCACGGCGACGACGGTCCGACGGCGGTCAGCCGCCACCCACGGGCGTAGCACCTTGAGCACGGCCACGGCGTGAGAGAGGTCGAGGGCGGAGACGGGCTCGTCGAGCAGAAGGAGCGGGGCGTCTTGCGCGAGGGCGCGGGCCAGGCCGGTCAGCTGGCGTTCCCCGCCGGAGGTCTGCCGGGTGGGGCGCTCGGCCCAGGCTCCCGCGCCGGTGGCCGCGAGAGCGCCGCTGACGCGGGCGTCGTCGTCGGCGCTGAGCGAACCGAAGCGCGGCAGGGCCGCATACCGGCCCATTTCCACGACCTCGCGCCCGGTGAAAGCCGAGCCGCGCAGGGAGTCTTGGGCGAGGTAGGCCACGCGCGCGGCGCGCTGGCGCACCGGCAGCCGGGCGAGGTTCTGCCCGCCGACCTCGACCTCTCCGGCGGCGGGCACCAGCCCGAGGATCGCCTTGACCAGGGTGGACTTGCCCGCCCCGTTCGGGCCGATGAGCCCCACGATCCGCCCGGCGTCAAGCTCGAGCTGATCGATGTCCACCACCTGCCGCTCGCCGTAGCTCACGCGCAACCCGCGCAGACTCAGCGCGCTCACCGTGCCCGCCGCGCTCATCGGCGATCCTGCCGGAGCACGAGGAAGAGGAGCATCGGCGCGCCCACCAGAGCCGTCACGACGCCGGTCTGCAGCACCACCGGGTTGAAGACCATGCGCGCCGCGGTGTCGGCCACGATGAGGAAGATCGCGCCGACGATGAAAGATGCGGGGATGAGCATCCGGTAGTTCTCTCCCCTCACCAGCCGGATCAGGTGCGGGACCACCAGTCCGACGAAGGAGATCACCCCGGTGGTGGCAACGGCCCCGGCGGTGGCCAGCGCCGCGAAGGCGAGCACCGTGTGGGACACCCGCCGCACGGCCACACCGGAGCTCTGCGCGGTGGAGGCACCCAGCGAGAGCATGTTGAGTTCGCGTGCGTACAAGCCCACCCCGAGCGCGCCGATCACCACGGGCCCGGCCACGAGCGCGACGTCGGACATGGTGCGGCCGGCGAGGTCGCCGTTGAGCCAGAAGATCGCGGAGCGGGCGTTCTCGGCGTCGGGGGCGTTGGCGATGGTGGCGGCGATGATCGCGCCGAGGAAGGAGTTCATCGCCACGCCAACCAGCAAGATCGTGGCCGTCGAGGCGCGTGGGCCGCGCGCACCCGCCACCTGGACCAGAGCAGTCGCCGCGAGCGCCCCGAGGAAGGCGCCAAGCGGCAGGAGGATCGGGTGTGCCAGGAATGCCCCCGATACGATGACGATGACGGCGACCGTGGCCGCTCCCGTCCCCACCCCGGTGATGCCGGGCTCGGCCAGCGGATTGCGGAACACGGCCTGCATGGCCGCGCCGGCCACCGCGAGCGCGCCGCCCACGAGCGCCGCCATGAGCACGCGCGGGAGGCGGATGTGGGTGATGAGGGCGTCGGAGGCGGGGGCCGAGGCACCGGTCAGTGCGCGGCCGAGGGCGGCGGCGACCTCCCCTGGCGGGGTCAGGATGGGCCCGATCGCGACGGCGAAAACCATAGCGACACCCAGGACAATGCATCCGGCTAGAAAGCTCCGCTTGCTCATCCTCACCTCCCCGGATTTGGCCGCGTCTTCCCAACTTTTCAAGCATAAGGAATCGCCGCCGCCGCGTCGACCGCGGAGCCGAACATCTTAGCGACATCTACGTGGCATCCGGTAACGCAACCCGCCCGATATCCCCGGCCGCGGCCGCCCGGAATGCCCGCGATCGGCGTCGTGGGACACCCCCGAAAAGCCGCGCCACGGCCTCGCGCGGCAAGGCAAGACCGCCTCGGCCTCACCCCCGCGCACACACGCCCGCGCCCTCCGCTCGCTCGCGCCCGGGCGGGGCGCTACGATGTGATGAAAAACGCGAAAGGATCGCCCATGACCACCTTCGTTGACGTGAAGAATATGTCGCGCTGGATCTTCGACACCGGCGTGGAAGCCATCATCTCCGGGATGATGGACTACCTCGACCACGACTTTCGCGACTGGAACTCGTTTGAGAAAATTCCGCGTGTGGCCAGCCACTCCCCGATCGGCGTCATCGAGCTGATGCCCACCTCGAACTCGGTGGAGTACTCCTTCAAGTACGTCAACGGGCACCCCTCCAACCCGGCGCGCGGCTTCCAGACGGTCACGGCGTTCGGCGTGCTCGCCGACGTCGACAATGGCTACCCCACCTTCCTCGCCGAAATGACCCTGCTCACCGCCCTGCGCACGGCCGCCTGCTCCGCGCTCGTCGCCCGCACGCTGGCCCGCCCGGACTCGAGGGTTCACGCGCTCATCGGCTCCGGCTCCCAGTCCGAGTTCCAGGCGCTCGGCATGCGCGCCGCGCTCGGCCTTGAGGAACTGCGCATCTTCGACATCGACCCGCACGCCATGGAGAAGTTCCGCCGCAACCTCGCCCCGCTCGGCTTCGCGATCACGGTGTGCGACAGCGTCGACGACGCCGTGGCCGGGGCCGACGTCATCACCGTCTGCACCGCCGACAAGGCCAACAACACCATCCTGTCGGATGCGCAGGTACGCCCGGGGGTTCACGTCAACGCGATCGGCGGGGACTGCCCGGGCAAGACGGAGCTGGAGGCGAAGATCCTCACCCGCTCCTCGGTGTTCGTGGAGTTCACCCCGCAGACCCGCATCGAGGGCGAGATCCAGCAGATGGCTCCCGACTTCCCGGTCACCGAATTCGCCGACGTGCTGGCGGGCACGGCGCCGGGCCGGACGTCGGCGGAGGAGATCACGGTGTTCGACTCCGTGGGATTCGCGATGAGCGACTTCTCGGCGCTGCGCTACACGCGCGACGCCGTGGCCGGCACCGGCTACTACGACGACATCGAGCTGGTGGCCGAACCCGAGGACCCGAAGGACCTGTTTTCGCTGATCGTGCCCTCGCTTCATCCGGTAGGCTGACGAAGGTGGGCCGCGCGACGCGCTAGATTCTACATGTGTTAGTTGCCGCGATTGTCTTAACCCTCGGTGCGCTGTCGTATGCCAGCGTGCTGACGGAGGCCCTTTTGGGCTACCCGCTCTCCCCGACCCTGTCCTATCTATCCGAGCTGTCGGCGGTGGATCAGGCCTCCTCCACGTTGGTGCGTTCGATGGACGCCGTGGCGGGGGTGGCCTTCGCCGCGGTCGGGCTCTACTTGTGGGGGGCACGACGCCGTGGCGCGGCAGGCGCCCTCCTGCCCGGCTTCCTCCTGCCCGGCTCGGGCGGTGGCGGACTCCAGGGCGCGATGGGGCGATTGGTCGAGGCGGTGCCGGAGCGTGTGAGGCGGGCGCTGGTGCCGGGCGGGATGGCGCTCGCGGGCGTGATGACCGTCCTGGACGCCGGTTTCCCCATGGACTGCGCCGAATCTGAGGCCTCGTGTCGCGCCCAGCTCGAGGCCGGCGTGTCCTTCAGCCACCTGGCACACACGCTGACCTCGTCGCTGGCCGGGCTCGGGCTCGTCCTGGTCGCGGCGGGCGCCTTGCTCGCCGGTACGTGGGCGATGCGCGCGGTGTCGGCGGTGGCGATTGTGGCGATGGCCGTCCAACTCGTGGCCATCGCGACCGGGTTGCCCGTGGGGATCGCGCAGCGCGTCCAGGTGGCCGCCTCGGTGATCCTCATGCTTCAACTTGCCTGGCGGATGGGAGGTAGCCATGTGGGTGATCCTGCCCGGACTAGCTCTCGCTCCGCGTGACTACGCCGACCTGGCCGACCGCCTGCCCGGGCGGGTGGTCGTGGTCGACCAGTGGGCCGCGCCGCTGACCGCCAAGAACCTACCCCACATCCTCGGGCTTTCCGATGTTCGCGACGGCTCCGAGCGGCTCGACCTCATCGGTCACTCGCTCGGCGGGCTCGCCGCGCTCTCCTGGGCGCTCGACGGCGCCGACTCCCTCACCCTCCTCGACCCCACCACGCTCGGGGACGCCAGCTCCCACCTGCGGGTTCCGCACTTCGCGGCCCCACTCGGGGCGGCCGTACGCAAGGTGGCGATGGTGGCCATGACCGGCACGGATCCACTCTCGGGGGCCGAACGCCGCGCCCGCTACGGCACTCCCGCCGGGCTGGAGGTCATCACATCCCAGCTCGCACAGCTCTCCCAACTCCAGGACCGGGTGGCGCTCAAGCTGGAGCGCCCGCTTCCGCCGACGTTACACATCTGCGCGCTTCCCCGCGCCGGGGCCAGCTCGTACCGCTCCGCGCAGCGCGCGTTCGCCCGCCAGATCGGCAGCGAACTGATCGAGGTGCGCGGGTGGAACCACCTCTTCCCGATCACCCACCCGGCGGAGGTCGCGGGGCTGATCCTCTCCCGCTAGCTCGCGTCCGCGACTACTGCGCGGCGGGCTTGACGAAGGGGAAGGCCAGCGTGTCGCGGATCGTGCCGTCGACCAGGAACATTGTCAGGCGGTCGATCCCGATGCCGAGCCCGCCGGTGGGGCGCATCCCGAACTCGAGTGCGCTGAGGAACTCCTCGTCGACCTCCATCGCCTCCGCATCCCCGGCGGCGGCCAGCAGCGACTGGCGGGTGAGGCGGTCGCGCTGGTCGAGCGGATCAGTCAGCTCCGTGTAGGCGGTTCCGAGCTCCATGCCGAAGGCCACAAGGTCCCAGCGCTCGGCCAAGCCTGGCACGGACCGGTGCGGGGCCGTCAGCGGCGAGGTCTCGACGGGGAAGTCGAGGTAGAAGGTCGGCTCCTCGGTCTGGGATTCGACCAGCTCGTCGTACAGCTCGGTCACCATCGCGCCGGCAGTGGCGTGAGCGCCGACCTCGATGTCGAACTTCTTGCACAGCGCGCGCAACTCCTCCGCGCCCGTCTCTGCCGTGATGCGCTGGCCGCAGGCCTCGGAGACGGCGTCGTGAACCGTGATCGAGCGCCACGGCCCGGAGATGTCGAGCCAGCCCCCACCCGGGCGCGGCACGCGGGGCGAGCCATGGACCGCGGTGGCGGCGGCGATGATCAGTTCGCGGGTGAGCTCGCGCATCGAGAGGTAATCACCGTAGGCCTCGTAGGCCTCCAGCGAGGTGAACTCGGGGTTGTGGGTGGCGTCGGCGCCCTCGTTGCGGAAGTTACGGCCGAGCTCGAAGACCCTCTCCACGCCGGCCACGCACAACCGCTTGAGGAAGAGCTCGGGGGCAATGCGCATGGTGAGGTTGAGGTCGTAGGCGTTGATGTGCGTGGCGAACGGGCGAGCATTCGCGCCGCCATGGACGCGCTGAAGGATCGGGGTCTCCACCTCGATATAGTCGCGCCCGGCGAGGAAATCACGCACCGCCTTAACCGCCGCCGAACGCGTGTACAGCCGGTTCCACGCACCGGCATCGGTGGCCAGATACATGTGGCGGTTGCGCAGGCGCGCCTCGGGGTCGGCCACGCCGAGGAACTTGTCCGGCGGAGCCACCAGCGACTTAGCCGCCATCACCCAGGCGTCCACCGCGAAGGTGGGTTCACCGGTGCGGGAGGCGCCAAGACGGCCGGTCACGGAGACGACGTCGCCGCGGTCCACGCCCGCCCTCCACAGCTTCATATCGGCCGTGCCGGAACGTTCGAGGCTGATCTGTAGCTCGTCGGTGCCCTCGCGCAGGTCGGCGAAGATGATGCCGCCGTGGTCGCGGATGCGCAAGATGCGTCCCACGATCGAGGCCTCGCCCGCGTCCGCAGCCCCGTCCGCTCCACGCTTGATCTGCGCGATCGAGGCGGTGTGCGGGACGGCCGGCGGGTAGGGGTCCATACCCGCGCCCTCCAGCGTCTTGAGCTTGGCAATGCGCACGCGCTGCTGCTCGTTGCGCTTGGGTTCAATCGCCGACGGGTTGAGGATCCCCTCGATAATGGGCTGCATGCGGGCGACGACGTCGTTGACATACGTCTCCGACACCGAAACGGCGTTACGACGCCGGAACGCCTGGGGGACGTCGGGCACGAAACCCTCGGCGCGCCCGCAGGCGATGAGGGTGCGGGTGAGCTGCTGAGCGGAGCTGTAGCACATGAGGCGGCGCTTCCACACGGGGTTGTACTTCGCGTTGGACTCGTACAGCGAGTGCAACTGCCACCAGCGCGAGGCGATCATGAGGACGCGGTAGTTCAGGCGCTGCAACGGGCTGGCGCCCACCCGCTCACTGACCTCGAAGGCGGAGCGGAACATGGCGAAGTTCAGCGAGATACGGTCGATGGCCAGGTTCTCCGCGTTCTGCATGAGCTCGGTCATCATCAGCTCGTTGACCCCGGAGGCGGCGTTGGGCGAACGACGCATGAAGTCAAGGGAAACCCCGCGCCTGCCCCACGGCACGAACGTCAGCAGGGAACGGACCTCGCCGGCGGCATCGTGGGCGGTGACCACGAGGATTCGGGGATCGCGTGGGTCCCCCAGCCTGCCGAGCGCCATGGAAAACCCGCGCTCCTCGCCAACGCGCCAACGATCAGCGCAGGCGGCGAGCTCGGCCAGCTCATCGGCGTCAATGTCCTCCTGGCGGCGAATACGCACGGTGTAGCCCGCGTTGCGCGGGCCGGCAATCGCACGGCGGACAGACTTGTTCTTGCTCAAGGAAAAATCGCCGGGGTAGATGACCGACTCATCCCCCATCGCGATGAGGTGCATGCCGGCATCCTGATATGCGCGTGCCCCATCCTCGGAGGCGGAAATGACAGCGGGCACCCAGCCGTGGCGGCGAGCCACGAGCTTCCAGGTAGTGATCGCCTCCGCCCAAGACTGCCGGTCACCGAGCGGGTCACCTCCCGCCAGCGCGACGCCGTTGGTCACCTTCCACGAGATCGCGGCTCGCCCGTTAGGGCTGGTGGTGAGACGGCGGTCGTCCCGGGTGGCGAAGTAGGACAGGGAGTCCGCGTCGTCGTCGTGAAGCAGCATCGTGCGAGCGGCGACCTCGGAATCAACCTGGCGGGCAACCTGGCGGGCATCCGCCCGGAAGAAGGTGGAGATCGCGCCGAGCAAGCTGGCCACCACGATCACCTCGGCAATCAGGTAGGTCAACCAGCCGGCGTCGTAAGCCACGTTGTAGGGACTACTGGTGGGATCCGCGTTGACAACCGCCGCGGCCGCCCACTTCGCCGCCGCGAGGTAGGGCATGTGGTGAGCCATGACGGCGCTGAGGTAGGCATAAATGTAGCCGATCGCGGCCCCGCCAATACCGACCGCGAGCGCCCGCAGCCACGCCCCGCGCGCGAGCCGCGCCGGGAACGCCGGAAGCGACCAGAGCAGCAGGATCACCGAGACGAGGGCGAAGGCCGTACCGCCGAGGAAGAGGTAGAAGCTCAACTGTTCCTCGCCCGCACCCACGTCCACGAAGTCCTCCCACATCGGGATGAGCGGGACGGCAAGGGCGATGGTGCTCGCTTGGAAGATGACTACAAAACTGATCATCGCCGCACGCTGGCGGCGCATGAAGCCCGAAGCCAGAAGCCCGTTGACCAGCCCCCAGATGAGGGACGGATCGGCGGAAATGTTCGTCAGCCAGAAGACCTCCGAGATCGCGTCCGCCACGCCCGGCGCCACGCGCTCAACGAGCAGACCGACGATATTCCATGTGGCCACCACCTGAAGAAGGAAAGTGAAGAAGCGAGCGACGGCCTCCTGGCCGGCGCTCGCGGGCTGGCATGGGCTGTCCATATCCATCGACGTATGCATACCCCGATCGTAAAACCGGTTTCAGCACACCCTTGTCATACCGTGGTAGATGCCAGAGGTAAACCCGCCTCATACCTGGCTATTTGTGCAAGTAAAATCTTACGTAAAAACGGGCATTTGCCCGGCTGTCGGCTAGGACGGTGAGCGGTGTTTCATTACACTGAACGAAGAAATCTTCAACAAGGATGTTTATGATTGCACTTTCTCTTTTTCAGCCCTCCACCGCGGCCATCGGCGGATCGTCGATGATCACGGCGCTTATCAGCCTTCTCCCACTCGTCTTCTTTTTCATCAGCCTCGGCGTGTTCTCCGTCCCCACCCACTGGTGCGCCCTCGGTGCCCTCGTAGTAGCGCTGATCGTGGCCACGGTCGGCTTCGACATGCCGGTCGCCATGGCCGGGATGTCCGCGCTGGAGGGCGCCGCTTTCGGCCTCATCCCGATCATCTACATCGTGGTGATGGCGGTATGGCTATACAACCTCACGGAGCGCTCCGGGCGCGCCGCCGACGTCCAGGCCGTCTTCTCGGCCGTCGGCAAGGGCGATATGCGCATCCAGGGCCTCCTCATCGGCTACGCGTTTTGCGGCCTGCTCGAGGGCTTGGCCGGCTTCGGCGCCCCGGTGGCGATCGCCTGCACGATGATGTGGGCGCTCGGCCTTCCCCCGATCCGCGCCGCGATCGCCGTGATGGTGGGCAACGCCCTCAACGTCGGCTTCGGCGCGATGGCGATCCCCGTCACCACCGTGGCCAAGCTCGGAGGCGAAGACCCGAACCTGGTGGGCGCCACGATGGGCCGCATCACCCCGATCCTGCTCATCATCGTACCCTTCCTCATGCTTTTCATCATGGACGGAATTCGCGGTATCAAGGACGCCTGGTTCGCCGCGCTCGCCGCCTGGCTCGGGATGGCCGCCGGCATCTTCCTCACCTCTAACTTCCTGTCCTACGAGCTCGCCGCCGTCGTCGGCTCCCTCCTGTCTTTCGCGGCCCTCGCCACGCTGGCGCGCTTCTGGTCCCCGACAACGCCCGACGAGCTACGCTCCCCCGAGGCCGACGAGAAACTCTCGGGCGACCGGGTCCTCCTCGGCCTGCTGCCCTACTGGCTGGTCGTCATCGTCTTCGCGGTGGCCAAGCTGTGGCGAGTCGGGGTCGACGTGCCGGCCGCGCTGTCCTCTACAGACATCTCATTCACCTGGCCGGGTCTGGCCGGCGTCATGGGGTTGAACGGCCAGCAGAACTCCTCGGTCACCTTCACCCTGCCGTGGCTGTCCTCGCCCGGAACGATGCTCTTCCTCACCGGAGTTGTGGTGGCAATCGTCTACTCGCGCACGAGCGGACGCTTCCAGCTTCCCTTCGCCTCCGGCATGCGCGCCCTCCTCACCACGGTGGTCAACCTCCGAATCGCGATCCTCACGATCTGCCTGGTCATGGCCTTGGCCTACGTCATGAACTTCTCCGGCCAGACGGTCGCGATCGGCGCCTGGCTCGCCGGCACGGGCGCAGCCTTCGCCTTCCTCTCCCCCGTATTGGGCTGGATCGGCACCGCCGTCACCGGCTCAGCCACCTCGGCTGGCGCCCTCTTCGGCAACCTGCAGGCCACCGCCGCTCAGGCAGCCGACCTGCCCACCCGCCTCCTCCTCGGCGTCAACGAGATCGGCGGCGGCATCGGCAAAATCGTCAGCCCCCAGAACCTCGCCATCGCGGCGGGGGCCGTCAAGTCCGAGGGCTCCGAGTCGGAGATTCTGCGCAAGGCCGCCCCCTACTCCATCGCCCTCATCGTCCTGCTGGGCCTGATCACAGTCCTCGCCTCCAATGGGATCTTCGGATTCCTCATTGCATAGAAAGGTTCACCATGAGAATCGCACTCTTTTCCACCTGCATGAACGACGTCATGTTCCCGCAGGCCGCGCAAGCGACGGTGCATCTCCTGCGCCGCCTCGGCCACGAGGTCATCTTCCCGCAAGAGCAGGCGTGCTGCGGGCAAATGCACGTCAACACCGGCTACTTCCCCGAGGCCCTGCCCCTCATCGAGAATCACGTGCGCGTCTTCGAGCCCGCACTCGACGGCGAGTGGGACGCGATCGTCGCCCCCTCCGGTTCCTGCACCGGATCGATCCGCACCCAGCAGGCCATGGTGGCCCGCGAGCTCGGACACCTCGCCCTCGCGGCGAAGGCGGACAAGCTCGCCGCGATGACCTACGACCTGCCCGAACTCATCGTCGACGTGTTGGGGATGGTCGACGTCGGGGCGTACTTCCCGCACCGCGTCACCTACCACACCACGTGCCACTCGCTGCGCGTGGCCAAGGTTGGCGACAAGCCGCTACAGCTGATCAAGGCGGTCGACGGCATCGACTACATCCCGCTCCCCGACTCAGACGTGTGCTGCGGCTTCGGCGGCACATTCTCCGTCAAGAACCCCGACGTATCCTCGGCCATGCTCGCGGACAAGATGGCCAACATCAAGTCCACCGGCGCCGAAATCCTGGTGGCCGGCGACTACTCGTGCCTGATGAACATCGCCGGCGGCCTGTCCCGCACCCGCTCCGGGATCCGCGCCATGCACCTAGCCGAGGTGCTCGCCGGCACCGAAGACGAACCGTTCATTGCCCCGGCCACAACCACGAAGGTAGGTGCCTAATGCTGAAGATCAAGGAACTCGGCTCCAAGCTCGGGCTCAACCCCGCCGACTGGGCCCAACAAGACATTGCCGAAACCGAACTCGGTTGGGTGCCCGGCCACCCCATCCCCGAGGACCCGCTCCGCTGGGGCAAGTCCTTCAAGGAAGGCTCCGAGGAGACGCTGCGCAACACCCAGATGCGCCGCAACCTCGGCTACGCCACCGGCAAGATCCGGGCCAAACGCAACACCCGCGTGGAGGAGATGCCCGACTGGGAGGCGCTGCGCGAATCGGCGTCCAACATCAAGCGCACTGTGGCGGCGAGCTGGGTCGACCTGCTCGAACAGTTCGAGGCGAACGTGACCGCCAAAGGCGGCGTCGTACACTGGGCCCGGGATGCGGACGAAGCCAACCGCATCGTCTACGACCTCGTCAAGGCCAAGGGCGTAGATGAGGTCGTCAAAGTCAAGTCCATGGCCACCCAGGAGATCAACCTCAATGAATACCTGGGCAAACACGGCATCCAGGCATGGGAGACCGACCTGGCCGAGATGATCGTCCAGCTCTCGGACGACATGCCCTCCCACGTCGTCGTCCCCGCCATCCACCGCAATCGCGCCGAGGTCAAGGCAATCTTCGAGGCGCGCATGGAGGACGCCGGCGAGCTCACCCACGAGCCGCGCGTGCTCGCCATGGCGGCGCGCGCCCACCTGCGCAAGAAGTTCCTCTCCGCCAAGGTCGCCATCTCCGGGGCCAACATCGGCGTGGCCGAGACCGGGACCGTGGGAATCTACGAGTCCGAGGGCAACGGCCGCATGTGCCTCACCCTCCCCGAAACCCTCATCACCGTGATGGGAATCGAGAAGCTCGTGCCGCGCTTCCAGGACCTCGAGGTCTTCTCCCAGCTCCTGCCCCGCTCCGCCACCGGCGAGCGCATGAACCCCTACACCTCCTTCTGGACCGGGGTCACCGAGGGCGACGGCCCACAGGAGTTCCACATCATCCTCATGGACAACGGGCGCACCAACGTGCTGAAGGATCCGGTCGGCCGCGAGGCCCTCAAGTGCATCCGCTGCGCGGCCTGCATGAACATCTGCCCCGTGTACCGGGTGACGGGCGGGCACGCCTACAACTCGGTCTACCCCGGCCCGATCGGCGCGATCCTCACCCCGCAGCTGCTTGGCGCCACGGACCACAAGGATCCCGCCGCCACGCTCCCATTCGCCTCGTCGCTGTGCGGGGCGTGCTACGACGTGTGCCCGGTCAAGATCAACATCCCCGACATCCTGGTCCACCTGCGCCACAAGTACACCGAGGCCAACCGCGGCGGCATACCCGACCGCTGGGACATCGCCATGAAGGCCACGTCCAAGATCATGTCCTCCGGCAAGGGCATGGAGGCAGCCGGCAAGGCCGTATCCTCCGGCCGCCTCATGGCCGGCAAGGACCGCAAGCTCGGCTACCTGCCGCTACCGGTCGTCAAGGACTGGACCCGCACCCGCGACGTCCCGGCCCCGCCCGCCCAATCCTTCCGCCAGTGGTGGCAGGAGGAGGGCTGCTGCGGATCAGGTAGCACTTCGCAGGACTGCTGCGGCGAAAACGAAGGAGGTGCGCGATGAGCGCCAAGGACGTCATTTTGAACCGTATCCGTAACGTCGGCCCCATCCCGGCGCCGCAGATCCCGCGCGAGTACCGCTTCGGCACCGACGCCCCACGCGAGGAGGTCATCACCGAGATGGCGCAGGCCCTCGTGGATTACACCGCGGTGGTCAAGCGGGTCGGCCCGGACGGGATCGGCGCCGCCATCGACGAACTGCTCGCCGACTGCTCCAGTGTGGTCGTGCCCGAGGGGCTGCCCTCCGAGTGGAAGGAGGCCGCCGGCAGGGGACGCGAGGTCCGCGTGGACGCGCCCGCCCTGTCAAAAGCCGAGCTCAATGCCACCGATGCCGTGCTCACCGCCTCGCGCGTGGCCGTCGCCAACTCCGGCACGATCATGCTCGACGGTGAACCCGACCAGGGCCGACGCGCGATCACGCTGGTGCCGGACACCCACGTCGTGGTGCTCGAGGCCGACGCGATCAAGGCTACGTTACCCGAGGCCGTCGCCGTGCTGGGCGAGAATCCCGCCCGCCCGACCACCTGGATCGCCGGCCCGTCCGCCACCTCCGACATCGAGCTGGTGCGCGTGGATGGGGTGCACGGCCCGCGCAACCTGCGGGTGATCATCGTCGAGCGGTAGCCGCCGGCGAGCAGCTGACCTAACTGGGACGATTTCGGCCGCATCTGCGTATATATGCAGATGCGGCCGAAATCGTCCCGCGAAGGGACAGGGGTGGGCGCAGCCGGCCCGGCGGGCCGGCCAAATTGGCCGATTTGTCCGGCCCCTGGCCCGCTAGGCGCGGGGCAACTGGTGTCCGGACGAGATCGAGACCCGGTTGTATGCCCCGATGAGGATGATCGACCACTCGAGGGCCGAGACCTGCTCGGGGGTGAAGTGCTCGAGCGCCGCGGCAATGACGGCCTCGCGAGCCTCGGGCCGGTCCAACTTCGTCAGCGTCTCTGCCAGTTCGAGGATCGCCCGCTGCTTGGCCGTGAAAGGGGAACCGGCGTCGCGCCACGCGGGCAGGACGTCAATGAGGCGCTGGTCCATGCCGGCCTTCCGCAGGGCGGGGACGTGGACGCCGAGGCACGCCACACAGCCGTTGATCTGCGAGACCCGCACTTTCGCAAGCTCCACCTCCTCCTCGGTGAGACCGGCCGCTTCCCACGCCTCGCGCGACTTGAGCGAGGCCGCGTTCAGCGCCTTGTAGACATCCGGGGTCGTCTTGGTGATGTCGATTCGCGTCATTATTCTCCTTGTCAGGGTTGGCACGTCCGAGGACGAACGCATCCTACCGGCCGCGAGCATTCCGCGGTCCTTGTCGATAACGAATCGGGGCCCTCATCCATTCCCGGTCTCATCGACGAGGTCCTCGCCGCGCCCGGCGCTCAGTCGAGGTCGGATTCGATCAGCGCCACGAGACGATCGAGGGCGGCCTCTCCGCCCTCAGCGTCGGTGGACAGGGTCACCTCGTCCCCGTGCATGGCCCCTAGGCTCATCAGCTCCAAGATGGATGCGGCATCGGCCTCCTCACCGTCAAATGAGATCGTGATGTCGATGTTCTCGTCTGCTGCCGCTTGAGCCAGCTGCGCAGCCGGACGTGCATGCAGCCCCACCCGGGAGGCAACCGTTGCTGTGCGAGTGAACATATTTTTCCTTTCGTGGGCCGGGTGCAGACCCCCACGGATCTGCACCCGGCCAGTCTTACGTCTTACGCGAGCGTCACAGTGGCGACGACATCGCCGGCGGCTACCGCCCCAAGTGTCGTTTCTACCTTGGAGACCTGCGCCTTCGTTGCAAAGACGACGGGCGTGATCGGGTTCAATCCCGCCTGCCTCACCGTAGCGAGATCTAGGCGAATAATCGGTGTTCCCATATCTACCGCCTCGCCTTGCTGGACAAGAATCGTGAAACCTTGGCCCTTCAGCTCGACCGTCTCCAAACCGATGTGCACCAGGACATCGAGGCCCTCACGGGAAGTGACGACGAACGCGTGGCCCGTCTTGAACACCCGCGTCACCGTGCCAGCTACCGGCGAGCCGACCTCGAGAGTCGTTTCCTCAGCGGGCGGCACGACGGCGAAGCCCTCGCCCAACATCCCACCCGAAAACACCGGGTCCGGAATATCGGCCACGGGTACGGCACGGCCTGCGAAGACCGCACCCACATTCACTTTTTTCTTGCCCAGTCCAAACATGTTTACTCCTCCTGCTCACCCTTCAGCGTGGCCTGCGTGTCACGCAAGAGCGCGGCGACGTCGTCGTAGACAAACTGCACGTTCGGCCCCACGATCACCTGAATGTTCTTTGCCGACGCGCGCACGACGCCGGCGACGCCGGTCGCCTTCAGCGCGCGCTCGTCGACGAGGCTCTGATCCTCGACCGTGACACGCAGCCTGGTGGCGCAGTAGTCCACCGTGGCGATATTTGCCGGCTCGCCAAGCCCCGAGATGATGCGCTTTGCGAGTTCCCGATCGTTGAGCGGACCTGCGGCGACGTCGTCGG
The DNA here is from genome assembly GCA_022783305.1 of Trueperella sp. Taxonomy (GTDB): domain Bacteria; phylum Actinomycetota; class Actinomycetes; order Actinomycetales; family Actinomycetaceae; genus Trueperella; species Trueperella abortisuis. The sequence continues at coordinate 19,023 of JALEWQ010000031.1, forward strand.
TGGGCTCGTCGTCCCCGCGGCCCGGGGTCTTCAACTTCGCCACGCCTATCAGCAGGTAGAACAGCCCGAAGTATAGCGCGAAGTAGACTACGCCCAGCACGAGGAGCATGTACCACTCGTTAGCCAGCGGGTTGCGCGAGGAGAGGAACATGTCCACGAAGCCTGCGGAGAACCCGAAACCGGCCGTCCAATGGAACGTGGCCGCGAGGAACAGCGACAGGCCGGTCAGTAGCGCGTGCACCAGGTAGAGCAAGGGTGCGGCGAACATGAAGGCGAATTCCAGCGGTTCGGTGACGCCAGTGAAGAAGGATGCAAGAGCGCCGGCGAACATGAGAGCGCCGACGGTCTTCTTCTTGGCCGAGTCCGCACGCAGGTACATGGCAAGAGCCGCACCCGGCAGGCCGAACATCATGACGGGGAAGAAGCCCGCCTGGTAACGTCCGACTTCACCGATGACGGTACAGGTTGAACCATCCCAGATGCCGACGCCCGGGCAGGTGGCTGCCGAAGTCGCGGCTGCCGCCGTAGCGATCGTCTCGCCGCCGCGGAAGAAGTTGCCGATGTCATCCAGACCGATGACGTCGAACCAGAAGATGGAGTTCACGGCGTGGTGCAGGCCGGTTGGGATGAGGAGGCGGTTGATGAATCCGTAGATGCCGGCCCCGACGGCGCCCATGTCGGCGATTGTCTGACCGAAGGAGAACAGCGCGCCGTACAGCAGCGGCCACACGAAGTACAGCACGAGGGCAAGGATCATGGAGAAGAAGGTCATCATGATCGGCACAAGGCGGCGCCCGGAGAAGAAGGCCAGGAAGTCTGGCAGCTTCGTATTGTGGAACCTGTTGTAGGTCCACGCGGCCAGGATTCCGATGAGGATGCCGATGAGCACGTTCTTGTCATTAATGGCGTTCCAGCCCTGGGAGATCCAGTCGAGCTTGGCGTCTCCTTCGAGGGCCTCAACATCGACGCCCTGGTAGCCCGCCACAGCATCCGCCGAGATCAGGAGCTTGACCGTGGCATAGCCGAGGAACCCCGAGAGCGCGGCGGCGCCGTGGTGGTCCTTGGCCAGGCCGAAGGCAATAGCGATGGCGAAGAGCCAGCCGAGATTGTCAAGAACCGCGGCACCCGCCTTGATCAGGATCGCGGCGAGGAGGTTACCGGATCCCCACCCTTGGGGATCAATCCAGTAGCCGATGCCCATGAGAATTGCCGCCACAGGCATGACAGCAACGGCGCCCATAAGCGCCCGGCCAAGCTTTTGCAGGGCCTCCATTATTCTTCCTCCCATGAGGATGTCCTTTCTTTGCGCTATACGCCTTGACGCCAGCCGTGGAGGAATACCGCAAGCAGTGCAGCTTCGGCATCCGGGGCGTGGGAATCGTGTCTGTCGGCAATTGCGCGCAGTGTTGAGCGAGCTACCGACATCTCAAGCGTCAGCGCTTGGGCGATGGGCAGGGTCGCTTGGTTGTTTCTGAAATGGCCAGTGGCAATCCGATCGATCACGCGTTGCAGGTGCGTGAACAGTTCGTGCATCTGTTCATCGCTGACGACGTCGAGTCCCAGGTCAGCTTTGATCTGGTCCAAGAGCCGGTTGAGCTCATTGGCTTTGGACAGCGGCTTCTTCACGCTGGAACCCGTTCGGGCGGCGTTCAAGTGTAAAGCGACGTAGCCGGCTTCGTCCGTAGCCAGGTCAACGTCCAGCTTGGAGTTGACGAATGCCACGATGATTTCTGCTGCAGCGAATTCCGTGGGGAATGTCGCGCTGATTTCGTTGAGGAGCCGATTCTCGATGGCTTGCCCGGCTCGACTTCGCTGAACTGCGAAGGATAGGTGATCCGCGAGGAGCACGTATATCGAGGGGTGCAAATCGGGAAGGAGCTCTGTTGCGATCTCAACTGCTCGGCTGACCGCAGCAGCCAGTTCGGGATCGAGAGATGCCAGTGATTTGAGGAATTCCACCTTGTCGGTCGAGGTCTCGACGTATTTGCGTTGATCCGATTCGACTTCCACTTCGTCGCCAGGCTTCTTGCCAAACCCGATTCCGCGCGAGGCGAGCACGAGTTCAATACCATCGCGCCCGACGAGCACGGCGTTGTTGTTGAGAACTCGCACAATGTGCGCGACAGGCTGGGACACACAAGCTCCTCAGTGAGCGACAAAATAGCCCGGTCATGCCTGCCATGCAGTAACACCCAGAATGTGGATGCAGCCATTCTACTCCAGGTCGCGCCCTCCACGCCAGCAAAAATGAAACTCTGTCCGTCAAGGACGTCAGTTGGCGGGCATCCGTTCACGACGCCGTCGCCCGCGTCCGCATATCGCTCGCGTTTTCATAGGCTAAAGTCGCGTCTGTCCATGGTTACGATCGCCCCGACCAGGCACACAACCCCGATAGCTGCGAGCGCGGCGATGCCCCAGCCGCCGCCGTCGGCAATCAGTGCCTGTGGGTCGAAGAGCGTGAAGATGCTGGCGAAGCGGGCGCCCGCCGTTTTCTCCCCGGCTTGGGCGAGGAGGTGAAAGATGAGCATGGCGGAGGGGATGCCGGCCCCGAGCGCCAGGGACGTTTTCGCCTCGCTGGCCGCCACAGAGCACCAGAAGGAGAAGGCGGCGATGGCCAGATGCAACACGAGCAGGCCGCCGTTGAGCGTCAGGAGGGTGGCGGCCGGGAGCGAGCCGTCAACGCGGGTTGCGGCGATGGCTTCCAGGGCCGTGACGTAGCCTAGCAACATCGTGGTGCCTGTGATGACCACGGCGAATTGGGTGAGGGCGAGCGAACGGCGGGAGACCGGGGAGGCGAGCAGGGTGGCCAACGCCCCCGAATCGATGTACTTGGCCATGGTGCCGTGGGCCCGAATGAGGGTGAAAACCATCGGGAAGACGAGGAAGAGGAAGCCGTAGAGGAAGTTCACGAGGAACTCGGGCAGGGTGGTTGGCGCGTTATCCATCCCGACGGCGGCCATCACCTGCGGCATGGAGTCGCGAAACTTGACCAGCGCGGCCATGGATTGCGGGTCGTACATGGAGGTGATCATGGTGACGTAGAGCGTCAAGATCACCGCGAAGATGATCCCGATCAGCAGCGACTTGCGCATCTGCCAGCGAAAGAGTGCGAGGTTCATCGCTGCTCCTTGTAGTAGTCCAGGAAGATCCGTTCGAGGTTTTGCGACGCCGAGACGGTGGCCGTGCATCCCTCGGAGCTTCCGCCAAAATCCCGGGAGAAGGCGGCGGCTTCTTCCGGGCTGGCGAGCGTGACGGTGTAGTGGCGCATGTGCCGCTCGCGCAGGGCGGCCGCGGTGTCGACGGCGACCATGTGCCCGGCGCGGATGATGCCGATCCGGTCGGCCGTGCGCTGCACCTCGTCAAAGATGTGGCTGGAGAGGAGGATGGCGCATCCGCGCCGCTTTTCTTCCTCGACGAGGTCGACGAAACGGTTTTGCATGAGCGGATCGAGGCCGGAAGTGGGCTCGTCGAGGATGAGGATCCGCGGGGAGAACATGAAAGCCGCAACGATCCCCACCTTCTGCTTCATTCCCTTGGACATTTTCCGAATCGGCAGGTCGAGGGGAAGCTCGAACAACGCCACGAGTTCATCTTTACGCTCAGCCGTACGGGACCGGTATCGCTCAAGGAAGCGCAGGTAGGCCCCAGCCTTCATGTCGAGAAGCGCGAGTTCGCCCGGGACGTAGCCGACGTCGTCCAACACGCTCGCATTTGCCCACGGGTTCTTGCCGTCGATGGCCACGGATCCGGCGCGAGCGCGAAGAAAGCCGAGCAGATGCCGGATGGTGGTGGTCTTGCCCGCACCGTTGGGGCCGAGGAACCCGAAGACCTCCCCGGGAGCCACCGAAAACGTAATGTCGAACACGCCGCGCCCCGAACCATAGTCGCGGGTCAGGTGTTCAATGTCGATGCCGCCCATGCGCCACCTCCGTTCGTTTCGCTAATTGTACGCGCAGGGCGTTCGGGCAGGGCTAGTCGAACTCGACCGGCCGGGTGTCATCCGCCGCGAGCGCGAGGCACAGCTCAATCTGCTCGCGCGTGGTCTTACCCTCGGCGAGCGGGGGAAGCTCATCGAGGGTAAAGTATCCCGACGCCGTCGTCTCCACGTTCTCCACAAACTCCCCGCCACGCACCTGGCAGGCGACAAAAATCTTCCAGATGCTCCACGGCAATGGGGGACGGTTGTGGGTGGCGTGGTTATGGATCGCGAGGACCCGGGTGGCGACGACGTCGAGGCCCGCCTCCTCCCTCGTTTCCTTTTCCACGTTTTGGCGAAGCGTCAGTCCGATGTCGGCCCACCCACCGGGCATGGCCCATCGGCCGTCGTTCTCACGCACGAGCAAAATGGCCTGGTCACCCGCGGTGGCCTGGTCGCGGATGATGACCGCGCGGGTATCCAGTTTCGGTGTCTGGTAACCCTCCTCGTTGCAGAAGAGGTTGACGACCTTCTCCACCGGCAGGTCGGTGTGCTCGGCGATAATTTGTGCTGCGATCTGCCGAAGGCGCAAATAGCGCTCGCGGTCAAAGGCGTCCTGGCCGTATGTCAGGCCCGCCTGCGCGATTGCCTGAATCTCGGTTGCCCAGCTCAGCCACTTATCGTCCATGGCTCTAGCATAGTTCAGGCAGTGTGGAGCTGGATGTTGCGGGCCAGGGCGCGGGCGGCCGCGCAAGGGTCCCGGCTGCAGGTGCCGGATCCCTGCCTGGCGCGGTTAACTGGTGAATCTGAGCCCGAAAAGGCCGGAATTCCGAACCAAAACCACCAGACTCACCAGTTAACAACACCAGAGCGCCGCAGCGCCGCTACAACAGCCCTCTCATCCTGGGGTGAGCCAACTGCTCGACAGCAGCACGCGCGTCAGACGCGGTTTGCGCATCCACCGCATAGGCAGCCATCTGTTGGCAGGTGGCGCGCGAGTG
>JALEWQ010000108.1 GCA_022783305.1 Trueperella sp.
TCGACAAGGCCAGCCACCGCGCCCAAGCACAAGCCGAGATCGACAGATGGGGAACCGCAGTTAACTGGACCGACTTCCACCACAACGGAACCTGGCACGAAACCTACTAAACCGAAACCAACACATTTTGGCCTATAAGCCGTTTTGTCGGAGCGGTCTAATACGCTCAGAACACACCAGAAAATGCCGCCGGGCACTACCCTAAGGGGTACAAACCGGGGTACAAACCGAAACGTCAAGGGGTACAACAAAATGCGCGGGCTCTTCGGCTCGATCGTCACCCGCAATGGCCGCCACCACGGCCGCTACCGACACCAAGGCAAGGAATATTACACACCTACCAGACGCACCAAGACCGAAGTCAGGAACCACCTCACCAAAATCCATGCCACCGTCCTCGACGGCACCTGGCGACCCCCACACAGCCGGCGCACCCCACCCACACGTACACTTCGACAATGGCACGACCAATGGATGCGCGACCTTGAACTCGCCGGATACTCACCCAACACGCTACGTTCCTACAAGACGCACTGGCACGCCCACGTCCTGTCGAAGCTGGGGGAGTCCACGGATATGGCCATGCTGACCACGGGGATGATCGAGGACTTCCTACGCCAGGTCCAGGCTGACACCTCGTTGCGCACCGCCGGGAACGTAGCACGCTCCCTGTCGGCGGGTTTGAACGCGGCGCATGACAAAGGCCAGCTCGAGGTCGTGCCCGCGTTCCCGAAAGGCTGGATGAGGCGCCCCGCCGCCCGCCGCACAGCCACTATCACCTACACGGCCAACCAGTTGGATGCGCTTATCGCTGGGGCTCAGGAGCGGTACCGGGCTGCGATTGTGCTTGGATCGTATGCTTTCCTGCGTTCGGGTTAGGTCGCAGCCCTGCGCCGTAACTACATCACCGACGCCGGTGTGCGTGTGGATGAGGCGACCAAGACAGAGCCGGGTGGTCGCACTGTCATCGGGCCGCCGAAGAGCGTGGCGGGGTACCGCACTGTCCCTATTGCCGCGCGCCATCAGCACATCATTACAGAGCATCTTGAGCGCTTTGTGCCACCGGCGCCTGCCTCGTTGCTCTGGGTGGCGCGGGATGGTGGCCCGGTGCGCTCGCGGGTGTTGTTGACTGCGCTTCATGTGGCCTGCGAGGCTACTGGCCTACCCAAAGGCCGGTTTCATGATCTGCGTCACTCCGGTCTTACTCTGTATGGGCAGGCGGGCGCCACGCTCGCGGAGTTGATGGCTGTGGCTGGGCATTCGGATGTGGATGCGGCGATGATTTATCAGCATGCTGGGCAGGCGCGGGCGATCGAATTGGTGGAGCGGATGGGCGGCTAGGGCTGGAGGTCGGTTCGGGCGCCACGTCCGGGCCGGTTGTTTTGCCAGTGGTCGATGGTGGCGGGGAGCCAACCAAAAGTGCAGCCTTTGCCTTGGCCGAGTTGGGCGTCGGGTTCAGGGAGTCGGCCGTCGGCTTGGTAGGTGCGGATTGTTTGGTAGGAGATACCGATTCGTTCGGCGAAGCCGCGCAAGGTGAGGTAGATGGTGGTCATCGGGTTTTCCTCCTTGTGATGCCGTAGGCGGTGGCGAGGATTGATAGAACCCATAGGGTGGCGGTGACTAGATTTATTCCTATGGCGTAGGTGCCTATGGTCAGGATTGCCCAGGTGGGGGCGGAGGCGCGGAGCGTTTTACGGGTTTGGTCTTCCATGGGGGTATTCCTCGTGGTAGTTTGAAGGGGAGACGAGGGCTGAGAGCCTCGTGCTGGCTCCCAGCCCCTCCCTCACCGCACTAGTCGCGGGTGATCGTTACGATCTGCAGGCAGATCGAGATGATCATGAGGGAGATCATAATGCTGTCTGCCAGCGTCATGATTGTCTCCTTCCTGTTGGGGGTATTTCCTCCAACAACACTAACTATGCCCGCACCCCACGCCAATATCAAGGGTTGCGGGTATAGTTATCTGTGTGTCACACCTCAATCCCCTCTCGATAAGCCACCACCACCCACACCGGCACACCAAGCTCCTCAGCAATCGCCACAACGTCACACCCATAGAGGTGCTCGGCCAGGACGTAATCGGCGGGTGAGACCAGTAGGCGGGCGGCCCGCCGATCCACGCGTGCCTCTATGCGCGCCTCCTGCGGCCCATCATGACCCAGGGTGGCATGAACGTACTCATGAGCCAACGCCGCCCGCTGTACGGCCGCTCATGGAAACCCTGAACGAGCCGGCAACGCCTGGCATCCGCTACACGCACGCACACACCACCGGCGTGCAGGCCGATAGCGTGACGGAGCGGGCAGTCGTGGGCCGCGCCCGCCTCGACACCGAACTCGAGCAGATTGACGAGGCCGCCACCTCCACCGGCTGGCGGTCCACTGCCCTCGACGGGCCGCCCCTGTGGTGGCTCACCGTACGCGCCGACTGGGGGTCAAGAAACGGCCCCGAATGGTCCGAACACGTCGAACGGCTCGAGACCATACACCGCCGCTGGCAGACCGCCTGCGAACCACCCAGCGAGATATCGGGGCACCTGTGTCCGGCCTGCGGCAGGGCGAACCTGAACTGGGCGCACAAGGACCGGCTCTACCGCTGCCCCGCCTGCGACTACGCCGGCACTCTCGAGCATGTGACCAATCTATGCGCCCACGTCATCGCTCATGCTGACGTGTGGGGTAGTCGTGACATGGCTTGCGCCCTGTTTGGGCTGACTCGGGAAAGGTTGAAGAAGCATGTGCAGCGTGGAAACCTTCACCCGCGTGAGGGGTTGTTCTCGACTGTGGCGTTGCGTGGCTTGCCAAGGCGCACCTAGGCGCCACATTTTGTGAGGGAGGCCACAAGCAACTGGCAAAATCAGATTGAGAAAGTCTTGTCTATCTACTATTCTTTTTGAAAGATGCTCTGGCCGTTGACGCTCCACTTATAGGGATGCCGCCGATGACCAGAGCCTTTTCATTAGGAGAAGCAATGAAACCTACCTCGTCGAAACGCACATCTTCATCGAGTCCAGAAATCTCACGCCGCCCGATCGTAACCGCCATACTCGTCGATGGAGGCTTTTACAGAAAACGTGCGTACTCCCTGTTTGGTGACAAAAGTCCTGAAGAACGTGCCGAAGAGCTCCTAGAGTACTGCCGTAGACACATCCGGAAATCTCGTTCTAGTCTATACCGGATCTATTACTACGACTGCCCGCCATCAGAAAAAGTTCTCTATCACCCTTTGTTGAAAAAGCAGATAAATCTGGCAAAAAGCGATCAATACCGCTGGACCCAGCAATTTTTCAGGGAGCTCTTGAAAAAGAGAAAGGTCGCGCTCCGCCGCGGCGAGGAGCTCGAAACGCAGCGCGGATACAGCCTCAAACCAGAACCCATGAAGAAGCTCCTGGCCAAAAAGATTACGATCGACGACCTCACTGAAAAGGACTTCAGTCTAGACATCAAGCAAAAGGGTGTCGATATGCGTCTCGGGCTCGACATTTCCACGCTCGCAGAGCGCAGTCTCGTTAATCAGATTGTGATGATTGCCGGGGACTCGGACTTCGTCCCGGCCGCGAAACATGCAAGGCGATCGGGGATAGATTTCATTCTCGACCCAATGTGGTCGCCAATTACAGATTCCTTGAGTGAGCATATTGACGGCATTCGAGAATGCGTGACTGCCCCGCCTGACAACATGAATGATCCAATGCATATCACCAATATGAACCAATCGTCCAACTATCGCTCTGTGCAGGCAGATACCGACGACGAAGAGCTTTAATTCGCCAATGCCCGCCATGTGCAACAATCGGCTAGCCTTCGCGTTCGAGGTCGGTTCTGTGGCCTTGGCCTACCCGGTTGGCCATCCAGTAGTCCACTGTCTCGGGCAGCCATCCGTGCGTGCCGCCGCGCCGTGGCCCGCCGATGATCGCGTCCGGTTCTGGCAGGCGGCCTTGATGGCGATAGGACACGAGGGTAGAGCGGCTCAAACCGGCGCGTTTCGCGAAACCGTTGAGCGATAAGTAATGGGCGGTCATTAATCTTCCTTTCCGCGATGGCGCACAATGTTGATGCTGAATGCGATTGCGTAGATGAGTGCCGCAAGGCCGGTGAGGAATACCCCGATCTGTGCGAGCACCCCGTGGGCATGAAAGATTCTGGGGATGAGGAGGATTGCGATGAGTGCGATCCATAGGATTCGTTCCATGGTGGGCGTGCTAGATGGTAGTATGTAGGGGAAGCAACCCTACGGTGTGGGGCACTTCCTAGAAGAACTAGCGTTTATTCTTCTTCCTCTTGGTGGGCTTGAGCACTTCGACCAGTTTGGCGATTGATCCGATGAGTGCGGCAAGCCCGCCGAGGAAGATTCCTACATCTTCTAGCATGTTCACCTCCTTTCTTTACGTCTATAGCTTTACCAACACACCCGCCAAATGTCAATTAATTTGGTAAAGTTGTGCGAGGGGATCGCATCGACCCACGCATGAGCCCCTTCGGAATACCCCCCAGCAAAACCCTCACCAACCCCGCTCGTGTGGTATAGTCCCCCTGTAGGGCGTCCAGTGCGCCCATTTTCCATACCACGACACCCGACCACGGTGGTGAAGCAATGGCTTGGGCAACCTCAACGCGCAGCAAGCGACTCCCCAAAGACTGGGCCAAGCGCCGCACCCAAGTGCGCAACCGAGCCCACGGGCAATGCCAGGCCACCCACCACCACCCACGATGCCCCGGCACCGGCGCCGAATGCGACCACATCATTCCCGGCGACGATCACAGCCTCGCAAATCTGCAATGGCTATCGAAAGAGTGCCATCAGGCTAAGACTGCACGGGAGGCCGCAGCGCGTAGCCGGGCTCGCACGCGACTAAGACCTGCAGAAAAGCATCCAGGTTTGAAAGGCTGAGCGAAGCTATCGCGGATATGAAATCGGAAAAGCGTTTCTTTTTTATTGTGTCGTAGTTTAGACTGAGGGGGCAGGTCTCCCCTCCCCGCCCTGCCCGGTAAACCGCTGGGATAGCAATCGAAATCCTGCGTGCGATCGTACCACGTTTTTTCTTCAGGGAATTCTGATCTA
>JALEWQ010000038.1 GCA_022783305.1 Trueperella sp.
CCGAACCGGGTGGTGTGAACGTCACCGAGGGTGACGTGGATGGATTGCTGGACGGTGTAGAAGTCCAGCGAACGGTACCCGCCCTCGTGGCCGAGGCCGGAGCCCTTCACGCCGCCGAACGGGGTGCGAAGGTCGCGAACGTTGTGGGAGTTTATCCAGACCATGCCGGATTCGATCTGGCCGGCGACGTTGTGGGCGCGGGCGATGTCGTTCGTCCACACGTAGGCGGCGAGGCCGTATTCGACGTCGTTGGCGAGCTCGATCGCCTCCTCCTGCGTGTCGAAGGGTGTGATGGCGACGACGGGACCGAAGATCTCCTCCTGGAAGATGCGGGCCGAGGCCGGGACGTCGGCGAACACCGTGGCCTCAACATAGTTGCCGGTGGGTAGGTGGGCCGGGCGGCCGCCGCCGGCGACTAGGCGGCCCTCGCCCTTGCCGATCTCGATGTAGGAGGTGACCTTCTTGTAGTGCTCGGGGTGAACGAGCGCCGCGATCTCCGTCTTGGGGTCGGAGGGGTCCCCCACCACGATTTTCTTCGCACGCTCGGCGTAGGCCTCGACGAACCTGTCGTAGATGGAACGCTGGACGAGCAGGCGCGAGGAGGCGGTGCAGCGTTCGCCGTTGAGGGAGAAGACGCCGAAGAGGGTGGAGTCCAGGGCCTTGTCGAAGTCCGCGTCCTCGAAGATGATGGCCGGCGACTTGCCGCCCAGCTCGAGGGAGAGGTGCTTCATGTAGGGGGCCGCGTTTTCGAAGATCTTCTTGCCCGTGGCGAGCGAGCCGGTAAACGACACGAGCGGGGCGTCCGGGTGCTTGACCAGGGCGTCGCCGGCGGTGTGGCCGAAGCCGTAGACGATGTTGAACACGCCCTCGGGCACGCCCGCGCGTTCCATGATTCCCGGCCATAGCGAGGCGGAGACGGGGGTGAACTCGGCCGGCTTGAGCACCACGGTGGCGCCCGCGGCAAGTGCCGGGGCCAGCTTCCAGGATTCCTGCATGAACGGCGTGTTCCACGGGGTGATGAGGATGGCGACCCCGTGCGGCTTGCGGTGGACGTAGTTGATCTGGCGGCCGGGCATGTTGAACGCGCCGTCGACCTGGGCCACGATGAGGTCGGCGAAGAAGCGGAAGTTTTCCGCCGCGCGGTTGGCCTGACCCTTGGCCTGGCGGATGGGCAGACCCGAATCGTAGGACTCGATGGCGGCCAGCTCGTCGTTCATCTTGGCCACCTCGTCCGCGATGCGGTAGAGGATCTGGGCGCGCTGGCGGGGCAGCATGTTCGCCCAGCTACCCTCGTCGAAGGCGGCCTTGGCGGCGGCGACGGCGGCGTCGGCGTCGGCCTTGTCGCCGGAGGCGCACTGGATGTAGGTTTCGTTCGTGGTCGGCTCGAGGACATCGAAGGTGTCTCCCGAGATGGAATCAACGAGCTCGCCGTTGATGTAGTGGCGGATGTGGTCGGGCAGTCCCGCGGGCTTATTCGCCATGGTTACCTTCCTTCGTGGTTATCAGCGTGGGCGTGGCCGTTGTTGGCCGTGAGCCACTCGTTGTAGCGTTCCCGCCAGGCGGGGCCCAGCGGGTAGAGGCCGTCCACCGACTCCCCGGCGGCGACCATCTCGGCAATGAACGTCTCTTCGGATTCCTGCTTCTCCGCGGCCTCGACCACCTCGCAGACCATGTGGGGCGGGATGACGATTGCGCCGTCGTCGTCGCCGACGATCACGTCACCGGGCTGGACGGCGACGCCGCCGCAGGTGATGGTCTGGTCGGTGTCCCACGGGATGTGGACCCGGCCGAGCACGGAGGGGTGGGCGGCTTGGGCGAAGACCGGCAGGCCCACCTCGGCGACGGCGGCCCAGTCGCGCACCGCACCGTCGGTGATGATGCCCGCCGCCCCGCGGACCTTGGCGCGCAGGGCGAGGATGTCGCCCAGCGTGCCCGCGAACTCAAAGCCGCGCGCCTCCATGACGAGGACCTCGCCCTCGCCCACCGAGTCGATCGCGCGCTTTTGCGCGTTGTAGCCGCCGCCGACGTTCTTGAATAGATCCGGGCGGTGGCCCACGTAGCGCAGCGTGCGGGCCCGGCCCACGATCTTCTGGCCGGCGCACATGGGGTGGACGCCGTCGATGGAGACGTTGGGGTAGCCGCGCTGGCGCATCTGGGAGGAAAGGGTTGCGACGGCCAGCTTGGAGATGCGTTCGCGCAGCTCGGAGGTCAGCTCGAACTCGGCTTCAGCGGGGGCGAGGCCGGCCGGTGCGAGGCCGGCGGCCTCGGGTGAGCCCCAGGCGTCGATGCGCTGCTTGTCGTCGGCGGCGGGGGCGGAGCCGATGTCGGCGAGGGCGGGGCCGGCCACCACCGTCGTCGTGAGCTCGCCGGAGGTCAGGTGCGGGTCGTCCTCGGAGAAGACTTCGACCGTGACCGTCTGGCCCGGCTGGAGTACCGAGGAGCCGGCAGGGGTGCCGGTGAGGATGACGTCGCCCGGCTCGAGGGTCATGACGCGGGAGAGGTCGGCGATGATGTGGGCGAAGGAGAAGAGGAGGGTGGCCGAGGAGTCGTCCTGGACTACCTGGCCGTCTACCGTGGCGCGGACGTGTAGCCGGGCCGGGTCGACGGCGTCGGTGGGGATGAGTCGCGGGCCGATCGGGGTCATGCCGTCCCCGGACTTGGAGCGGACGTTGGAGCCCTTGTCCGCGGCGCGCAGGTCGAGCAGGCCCATGTCGTTCGCGGCGGTGACGTGGGAGACGTGGCCCCAGGCGTCCGCCTCGGAGACGTTGCGCGCGGCCGTGCCGATGACGAGCGCGATCTCGGCCTCGAAGACGAGCAGCTCGGTGTTGGCGGGCCGCACCACCTCTCCCGGGCCGTTGAGGGAGGAGGATGCCTTCATGAAGTACGAGGCCTCGGCGGGGGTGCGCCCGCGCTGTGCCGCGCGCGAGGGGTAGGACAGGTGGACGGCGATGATCTTGCCGACCTCACCGTACGTCTGGGTGACGATGTTCAAAGCCTGGCTCCTTTGCTCGACTTCCGTGAACCTTGTGGAAAGGTCTTGCGCGACCTCCCCGCCGATCGTATATGATTACGTGTACGATCGTATATACGATCATGTACCATAGATCCCACAACGTCAAGAGGTTTTTCAAAGTTTCTCGGGAAGATGATTCGGAGGCTCCCGGCCGCCGGCGTCGTTACCCTGAACTTGACACAACACAGACGCCCCGCACAACGCAGTGCGAGCGGAAAGGCAACCATGAATCCTCACATTTCAGCCCTCCTCGACCGGATCCCCACCGGCATCTTCCTCAACGGCGAGTTCACCGACTCCTCCTCCGGGCAGCGCTTCGAGGTACTCAACCCGGCCACCGGCGAGGTGCTCACCACCGTCGCCGACGCTACGCCCGACGACGCCGCCCGCGCCATGGATCTGGCAGTCGAGGCCCAGCACGCCTGGGCCGTTTCCGCCCCGCGCGAGCGCGCCGAGATCCTCCGCCGCGCCTTCGAGCTCACCACCGGCAAGTACCGGGACGACCTTGCCACCGTCATGACCTTGGAAATGGGCAAGCCTCTCGACCAGGCCTACGGCGAAGTTACCTATGGCGCGGAATTCCTGCGCTGGTTTTCCGAGGAAGCCGCCCGCATCCGCGGGGACTACTTCCGCGTACCCGAGGGGCATCTCCAGGCGATCGTGGTGCGCCGGCCGGTTGGCCCTTGCCTGTTCATCACCCCGTGGAACTTCCCGCTTGCCATGGCTACCCGCAAGGCGGGTCCGGCTTTCGCCGCCGGTAACGTCGCTATCCTGCGCCCCTCGCAAGAGACGCCACTGACGGCTCTCCTCTTTGCCCAGATCATGCAGGAGGCGGGTTTGCCCGCCGGCGTCCTCGCCGTGCTGCCCTCTTCGCGCTCCCGGCCGATCACCGGCCCGCTCATCCAGGATCCGCGCATGCGCAAGCTGTCCTTCACCGGCTCCACCGCCGTGGGCAAGGCGCTGTTGAAGGAGGCGGCCGATAACGTGTTGCGCACCTCCATGGAGCTCGGCGGGAATGCGCCCTTCATCGTCTTCGACGACGCCGACATCGACGCCGCCGTCGATGCCGCCGTCGCCACCAAGATGCGCAACATGGGCGAGGCCTGCAACGCGGCCGACCATTTCTTCGTCCACGACGCCGTTTACGAGGAGTTCGTGGAGAAGTTCTCCGCCCGGATCGCCGCGCAGCGCGTCGGTGATGGCCTGGAGGAGGGGACGGAGGTGGGTCCGCTCGTCTCCGAGAAGCAGCTAAGCGAGGTCAGCGCCATGATCGAGCGGGCCGTCGGCGCCGGCGCGAAGGTCAAGGTGGGCGGCGGGCGGCCGGCTGGGAAAGGCTTTTTCCTCGAGCCCACCGTGCTCGTGGACGTGGATCCGGCATCCGAGATCGTCGCCGAGGAGATTTTCGGGCCGGTCGCACCCATCATCCGCTTCAACGACGAGCGCGAGCTCATCAGGGTCATTAACGCCGACTCGGTGGGCCTGGGCGGGTACTTCCACACCAAGGACATGAACCGAGTGATGCGGCTGGCCGAGCGGCTGGAGATCGGCATGTTGGGAGTCAACTCTGCCACCATCTCCAACGCGGGTGCGCCCTTTGGTGGCATGAAGCATTCGGGAATGGGGCGTGAGGGCGGCAAGGAAGGCATCGAGGACTACCTCCAGACCGTCTACGTGGGCATCCCCGCGCCGGACTTCTTCTAGCCGACGCCGCCGGCTGGTGTTGGCTGGCCCCGCCGGTTGACGCAGCCCGCTGGCCTCGCCGGCTGGTGCCGCCCGCACATACGTGGATCCCCCGGGTTCTTTTCAGAACACCGGGGGATCCTCGCGCTAGAGGTGGACTGTCACCCGAGGGTGATTAGTCCTCCCGACGCTTCCGCGACACCAGGAAGGCACCAGCCGCAGTCAGCATGGTAGCCGCAGCAGCCAAGCCGCCCACGGTAGCACCCGTGTACGAGAGCTTGCCGGTGCCGGACTTCGGTGCAGTCTTACCCGCGATCGTGATCGTGGACGTATCGAGGACGTTGCCGTCCTTGTCCGTCACGGTCACCGTGATCTTGTCGCCAGGCTTGGCGTTCGGATCGGCAGTGATGACCAGGTTGCCATTCTTGTCGATCTGAGCCTTACCCGGGCCCTCGACCGTGACCTTAGCGCCGTCGGGGACCTTGCCGCCGTCATTCGGGATCACAACGGTCTCGCCAGGCTTGACGGAACCGTCGCCCCAGTTCGGCTTCTCGGCCTCGGGCTGCTTGTCCGGATCGGTGACAGTGACCTCGATCTTGTCGATCTCGTTGCCGTCCTTGTCCTTGACGATAACTACGATCTTGTCACCAGGCTTGGCGTCCTTATCGATGTCGACAACGAGGTTGCCGTTCTCATCGATGGTCGCCTTGCCCGGACCGTCAGTCTCGACCGTGGTGCCGTCCGGAACCGGGCCGCCGTCATTCGGGATCACAACGGTCTCGCCGGGCTTGCCCGAACCATTACCCCAATCCGGGGACTTGGGGGCCTCCGGCTCGGTGACGGTGATCTTGCCATCGCTCGAGGTGTTGACTTCCTTGCCACTATCCGGGGTCTTACCCGTGACAGTGACGGTGTAATCGCCATCGACCGGAGCGGTCGGGGTACCCGTGATCACACACGCACCCTTCTCCGCGTCGTACGCAATCGTCAGACCATCGGCAAGGCCGGTGGCGGTGCAGACCAGATCAGTGGCCTTACCAGGGTTGTCAACCGGAACGACGACCGGATCAATCGGCTTGTTAACCTCACCGTTGATCACCGGAACGTTCGGAACCGTCGGAGCAACAGCACAGCCGTTCTC
>JALEWQ010000061.1 GCA_022783305.1 Trueperella sp.
ACTTCACTTGAATATACCGACTGCCGATCGCTATATGGGCCTGGTTGGCCCCATATTCATGACTTGTGTCGAGCGCCTGCCGGCTAAGAGATGAGGCGGCGGACCGTGTCCGAGACTGGGTGCGCGCGCAGCTCCTCGGCGGTGCCGAGCTGGATAAGCCGGCCGGCATCCATGACGCCGATGCGGTCGGCGACATCGATGGCCTCCTCGCGGTCGTGGGTCACGTAGATCGCGGTGGCACCCACGCCGGCAAGGATCTGGCGTAGCTGGGTGGACAGGCGCGTGCGCAGGATGCGGTCGAGCGCAGAGAGCGGCTCGTCGAGCAGGATGAGGTCCGGGCGCGGGGCGAGAGAGCGGGCGAGCGCCACGCGCTGGGCCTGACCGCCGGAGAGCGTGGAAATCGGGCGGCTCCCATAGCCGGGCAGGCCCACCAGCTCCAGTAGTGTAGCGACGCGCTCCTTCCGCTCAGCCTTGGCCACCTTCGCTACCTCCAGCCCGTAGGCGATATTGCCCTCCACTGAGCGGTGCGGGAAGAGCTGGCCGTCCTGGAAAACCATGCCGATGTTGCGCAGGTGGACCGGAACCCCGGCGAGGTCACGCCCATTCAAGGTCACCCGACCCGTCGCCGCCTCCAGGCCCGCCACCGCCCGCAACAGCGAGGACTTCCCCGAGCCTGACTCCCCCAGGAGGGCCAGAATCTGGCCCGTCTGCACCGTGAACGACACTCCCTTAACCGCGTGAACCGGCGGCTGATCGTAGGACAGGTCGACGTTGTCTACTCGTAGCATTGTTCCCCCATGTTAAAAAGCTCCCCTGCTTGTGTTCGGGCGCACGAGATCAGTCACGAACATGATCGCCCCCGTCAGACCCGCCAGGATCACCGCGCCCGCCAGCGCCATGCCGTAGTTGTCCACACCCGGCCGGCCCAGCAGCTTCGAGATGAGCACGGGCAGGGTCTGGTAGTCGGGGCTGGCAAGGAACGACGTCGCCCCGAACTCCCCGAGCGAGATCGCGAACGCGAACCCGAAGGCGATCCCGAGGCCGCGCGCCATGATGGGCAGGTCGATGGTGGCCGCCACGCGCGCCGGGCTCGCCCCGAGCGTGGCTGCCGCCTCGCGCATCCGCGGATCGATCGCGCGCAACATGGGCACCAGCGAGCGCACCACCAGCGGCAGCGCCACCACCGCCTGGGCCAGCGGCACGATCAGCCCGGTCGGCACGCCCGGCACGCGTCCCCACGTCACAAGGAAACCGAATCCGACCGTCACCGCCGAGATCCCCAGCGGCAACAGCACGACGCCGTCAGCCACCCGCTGAGCCGTGCGCACGAGGCGGGAGCGCGGGCGACGCGACAACGCGAAGGCAAGAATGACGCCCACGACGAGCGATAGCGTCGCCGCGTCGAGCGCAATCCTCACCGAGTGGTCAAGCGCGTCAAGGATCGAGGTTCCGCCCGCGAAGCCGGCGCCGGGGGTAGCCAGCACCCGGTAGTTGTGCAGCGACCACTGCCCCTGCGAGCGCAGCGAGCCGGTCAGCAAGCCGAGGAGCGGCGCCGCGAGGAAGACCAGCACGGCCGCCGTCGTGACAAGTGCGGGGATCGCCGCGCGCGTGGGAGGCGTGGGCGGACGTGGCGTCACATCCAGGGCTCGTTCGGTGCGTGAGGACGCCGCAGAAGAGACGACGAGCGCCGCCACCACGATGACCAGCTGGAGCACCGACAGCACGGCGGCTCGCCCGAGGTCAAGGTAGGCGGTGGACTGGACGTAGATCTCCGACTCCAGCGTGCCATAGCCGGGCCGGCCGAGGGTCTGGACAATCCCGAAGCTCGTGGAGCAAAACAGGAAGACGAGGCCCCCGCCCGCCGCGATCGCCGGGCCGAGCTGCGGAAGCGTCACCGTGAAGAAGGCGCGCGCGGGGCTCGCGCCGAGGGTACGCGCCGCGTCGGTGAGGTCGGCGATCCCCGCCCACATCGTGCCCACCGTCCGCACCACCACGGCGTAGTTGAAGAACACCATCGCGAGCACCACGGCCGTCGTCGTCTGGCCAAGTTTCAGGAAGCCGAGCGGTCCGGCGTCGTCGAGCAGGGCGCGAAAGGCGACACCCACCACCACGGTCGGTAGCGCGAACGGCGCGGTCGCGAACGCGCGCGCCACCCGCGCCCCCGGAAGCCTCAGCCGGTAGAGCACGTAGGCGCCCGGCACCCCCAACGCCACCGAGATGGCCGTGGCCGCGAGCGCCATGCCAAGCGTCTGGCCGACGATTCGCCACGTGCGCCCCTGACCCAAGACCTCGCCGAACAGCGCCAAGTCCCCCAGGCCCATGCCGAGCATGCGGCCCACCGGCCACAGGAAAAACAAGGCGAGGAAGAGCGCCGGCACAGCCAGCGCCACCACCCACCCGGCGTGGGCGACTCTTCCTTTCATGCGTTAGCGGCCTTCGCGCAGCTTGGACCATTCCTTCTGCCAGGTTTCGCGGTCGCCCACCACCTTGGGGTCGGGCGTGAGCGAGTCCGTGGGGCGCTGAGCATAGGTCTCCCACTCGTTCGGCAACGCGACGTCGGCCACCGGGTACATGTACATCGTCTCCGGGATCTCGGACTGGACCCGGTCAGAGAGCATGAAGTCGATGAACTTCTGCGCGCCCTCCCGGTTCTTCGCGCCCTTGACCACGCCGGCGTACTCCGTCTGAGCCACGCAGGTGCCGGGGACAGTGACGAAGGCGCCCGCCCCGTAGGCGGGCGAGGATGCGTAGGACAGCACGAGCGGGTATGCACCCTTGCCGTCGGAGGCGGAAAAGTCGGTGTAGAAGGCGTCCGACCAGGAGTCGGCCACCTTCGTGCCGTTGTCGAGCAGGTCGGCCCAGTACTGGCGCCAGTTATCGCCGGCCTCCTCGATCGTGCCCACAAGGAAGGCCAGGCCGGGGCTGGAGGTGACCGGGTTCGTCACCACCAGCAGGTCCTTGTACTCGGGCTTGGTCAGGTCCGCGAACGAGGCGGGCAGCTCGAGGTTGTGATCCTTAAAGTAGTTGACGTCCGCGTTGAGGCACACGTCGCCGTAGTCGATCGCGGTCAGGTCCCCGATGCGGCGGTCCGCGCCCGGGTCCGATTCCGGGGCGTAGGGTTCGATGACGCCGGCGTCCAGAGCGGTCTGGGCGGAGAAGTTATCGATGCCGAAGACGGCGTCCACGGTCGGGTTGTCCTTGTTGAGGATGAGCTGGTTGAGGACCATGCCGGCGTCGCCCGGGGCGGTGGTCTTCAGCGTCATGCCCGTCTCTTCCTCGAAAGCCGCCTTGGCTTCGTCGGAGATGGTGAACGAGTCGTGGGTGAGGACGGTGACCGTCTCGCCCGTCGTCTTGGCTTGGTCAACGGCAGAACATGCTGCCATCGTCGCGGTAAGTGTGGCCGAAAGCGCCACGACGAAAAGGCTCTTCGCCTTCATTTTTCCTCCCAATAGTTCGGGAGGGCCCGGGCGTGCCCGGGGAGAGCTCGACTTCCTTCGCCGGTGCTAACCGGAGCAGGTTCGAGGGTCTGCGTTGCCGCACTCTCAGCGCTGATGCGCTCCCCTGTCGTATGCTCCACGCTACCAAATCGGCGCCGACGACGTCGACCGGGTCA
>JALEWQ010000064.1 GCA_022783305.1 Trueperella sp.
CAACGCGGCGATCGTCTGTCGCAGAGTCTTCATCGTCTCTTCCTCTCAAGGACCATAGATCGCCCCCGTTGGCGATCTGTGCCAAATGTAACATGATCGCGCCGGATTCGTCTCCGTTTTCCCAAAAACTGACCACTTATCGGCCAGACAGGCTCGGCCCCGCGATCCTCCGCACAAGCGCACGCGGCATCAGCTTCACGACGCCGGCGGCCGCCTTATAGAGAGGAGTGGGCGTGAGAAGCACCCGGCCGCGGCGGGCCGCCGCGAGCGCTGCCGCGACCACCTGGGAGGGCTCGGCGAAGACGGCGTCGGGCCACTGGCTGGAATCGACGTGGGAGCGTTCGTGGAACTCGGTGCGGATGAGGCCGGGGGTGACGGCCGTGGCGGTGACCCCGCTGCCTGCGAGCTCGGCGGCGAGCCCCTCGGTGAAGGTGCGCACCCAGGCCTTGTGCGCGGAGTAGGTGCCCTGGGCAGTCAGTGCGGTCAGGGATGAGACGTTGATGATGGCGCCGCGGCCGCGGGCCTTCATGGAGGCGGCCGCGGCGTGTGACAGGACGAGCACGGCCCGCACCATGACGTCCAACCCGGCCAGCTCCCGCTCGAGCGAGCCGCCCACGAAGTCCTGCCCGAGCCCGAATCCCGCGTTGTTGACCAGCACCGACACCGGCGAGGACGTAATCTTGGCCGCGACACGGTCCACGGCGTCGTGATCGGCGAGGTCGGCGGGGAGGACTTCGACGCCGACCCCGAATTCCGCGCGCAGTTGCCCCGCCGCTTCCTTCAGTCGGGATGCGTTGCGGGCGACGAGGATGAGGTCAAGGCCGGAGGCGGCGAGCTGGCGGGCAAATTCGCGGCCGAGGCCGGCGGAGGCGCCGGTGATGAGTGCGGTGGTCATGGGACGAGTCTAGCCGGAGAGAATATGTCGGAGGCCGCCGGTAGGCTGAAGGCATGAAGCTAGCGACGTGGAATATCAACTCGGTTCGTGCGCGCGCGGACCGCGCCGTGGAGGTGCTCACGCGGCACGACCTCGATGTGCTCGCCCTGCAGGAAATCAAGTGTAAGCCGGAGCAGTTCCCCCTCACGCCCTTCCGCGAGGCGGGTTACGACGTGGCCCTTCACGGGCTGAATCAGTGGAATGGCGTGGCGATCGTGTCGCGCGTGGGGATCGCGGGCGTGCGCACGGCCTTCGAGGGCCAGCCCGGCTTCGCCAAGGGAACGCCCAGCGAGGGGCTCTTCATCGCCGGCGACGTCGAAGCGCGGGCCATCGGCGCCACCTGCGCGGGTAGCGCGGCCGGCTCGGGCGTGGAGGTCTGGAGCCTGTACGTGCCCAACGGGCGCGCGGTGGCGGACCCGCACTACCACTACAAGCTGGCGTGGCTTGCCGCGCTGAAGGACGCGATGTCCGCGCGCTTGGCGGCGGACCCGGAGGCGAAGATCGCCCTGGTCGGGGACTGGAACGTGATCCCCACGGATGCGGACGTGTGGGACACCGGCGCAACCGGCGGCCTGTACCTGAGTGAGCCGGAACGGCGGGCGTTTTTTGCGTTCGAGGAGGCCGGCTTTGTCGAGGTCACTCGGCCGCGAGTCACGAACTACACGTTCTGGGACTACCAACAGCTCCGATTCCCCAAGAACGAAGGGATGCGTATCGATTACGTCTACGCATCGCCGGCGTTGGCGGCCACCGTCACCTCGGCCGTCATTGATCGGGATGAACGCAAGGGAAAGGGGGCCTCGGATCACGTGCCCGTCGTCGTGGAGTTCGCGCTATAGGGCCGGCTAGGACACCGGCTCGAGGCTCGCCCACGACGCCGGCTCGCCCGCGCCCGCCGCAAACCGCACAGCTGCGGCCCCCGACCGCGCAACTACGGCTCCTGGACGCGCAACTACAGCTCCCGGCTGCACAGCTGCGGCCCCCGGCCGCGCTAGAGCTGGATCATCTCGTCGGTGAGAGCCGGCCAATACTGCACGTGTTCCTTGCCGAAGTCCTTGACCCCCAGGAACGCTCCCCCCTTGCCTTGGGACAGGTCCATGTAGAAGAAGGAGCCGGACATTCCGAAGTGACCGACCACGTGGTTGGAGAAGTGTGGGCCGGTCCAGTGTGGCTCGCGGGGGTTGCGGATCGAAAAGCCGAGCCCCCACGGGCGGTTCTGCGAACGCCCGTATCCCGGCGTGATGCCGCCGATGCCGGGGAACTGCACCTGGAACGCTTTCTCGGCAAGATCGCGAGGAATGAGGGTGGGGCGCAGGATCTCTCGCCCGAACTTCACCAGGCAGTTTGCCGCGCCCGTGCCGGAGTATGCGATCGAGCCGACGATCCGCACCGAGGACATCTCGAGCGGGTCAAGCACCTCTGACTGGATCCAGTCTTGGATCGACATGCCGATGTACTTCTCAGCCTCCTCGCCCATCACCTCGAAGCCGTAGTTGGAATAGATTCGGCGTCTGCCGGGCTTGGCGATCGGATCGCCGGGCTCGGCGGGCAGGCCCGAAGCGTGGGAGAGCAGATGCCGGAAGGTGGAGCCCTCCGGGCCGGCAGGGGTGTCAAGGTCGAACTTGCCCCGCGCGATCGCGACTAGAATCCCCCACGCCGCGATCGGCTTGGTCACCGACATGTAACGGTAGATCTTCGTCGGGTCGCCCACGGCCGCCAGGACGTCGTGAGCATCGAAGGCAACATAGACGTGCTCGAAGTCGAACTTATCTGCAGGAAGAGGATCGGTGATCATGCCTCCCACTCTGGCACAAAGCTCCCCGCGCCGCAGGGGCGAACCGGGTTTCGGCCTGCGCGGGGAAAATGGTTACTATGTACATATGGACGAGACATCGAGGTTGAGCTCCTTGGCGGATGGCGTTCATTTTGAACAGTCGCCAGATCCGCTTCTTTCCTTGCGCACGCCACCTGGCCCGGATCTCTACGCTCCGGGGAACCTCGGCGAGTTCGCGCGCGGCTTCACACCAGCCGAGGCGCGCCTTCGTCACGACGCCGTCTCTCGCGCACACCCCTCCTTCGGGGCCGGCCTCGCCCCCGCTTCCTGCCTCCATGCCAGCCGCCGCACCGCGTTGCTGTCAGGCAACCGCTGGGTCGCCGTCGTCCTCGCGCTTATCTTCGGCACGCTGGGCGCCCACAACTTCTACCTGGGCCGCACCGACCGCGCGGTGGTCAACGTCCTTGTGTGGTTTGCTGGCACGCTGGGCATGACCGCCACGGGCTCGATCTTCATGATGCTGCCGATCATCGCCCTGGTGTTGGTCGAGTGCGCCCAGATTATGCGCCGCACGGGCGCATACGCGGATCTGCGTTAGCGAAGTCGGGGACTTCCTCCGCCGCCGAGTAGCGCGCGTTCACAACCTCACGGAGGGGTACAGCTGGCACCCGAGCCAGCGCTATGTGGGCTTGAATCGGCCGCGTCTTTCAGCATGTTGACTCTCCTTGACAGGTGAATCCCCCTTGCAATAATTGGCGTCAATAATTGTAACCTGTATCACAACCGCGGAAATGGGGTACTCGTGATATGCGACCTCGCACGCACAATCACTGCGCATCGTTGTTGGGTGAGCACATGAGGCGACGCCCCCTCGCCCTCGCAGGCGTGCTGCTCCTCGGCGTGTCGGCCTGCGGGGGCGAGACTTCCGCGCCCGGCGGCGCGGCGTCGTCGGTAACCCCCTCGCCAGTATCGTCAGCCTCGGAAAAAGCGGAGTACACCAACCTACCCGAGGTGGTCGTGGACGACAACGGGATGCGCTCGTTCCCCGATCAAACGCACCAGGAGTATCTCAACATCAAGTGGAGCAACCTGCTTCAGAGCCTCGCCCCTGACGAAGCGGCGGCCCTTACCCGCCCGGATGTCCAACTTGTTCAGACGTTTGACGATTTCGCCCAGTACGCACAGGCCTACGTGCCATGCATGCACGACGCCGGATGGAACGAGGTCACGTTCAACACCACCGATCAGACGATCGACGCCGAGGTGCCGCCCGAGCAGATGAGCGCATACCAGCTTTCTGATTACGTGTGCAGCGGCCAGTACTACTATCACGTGCCGCCCATGAACGAGGAACAGATCGGCATGCTGTGGGACTACAACAACGACGTCGTCCTGCCCTGCCTGGCCAAATATGGATACACCGACGTCCCCTTCGATTCTCGCGAGGCGTTCATCGACCGCTACTTCGCCCAGCGCACCTACACCCTGCCCATCACCGCACTCGGGCTGGACCAGGCCGGAGAACGGCACCCGTGTGACACGTTGCCCAGCTTCCTCGACAAGTAGCCATGAAGAAGCGTTCGATCCTCACGGCACTCGGGGCGCTCATCGCCGCCGTCATCATCTTCATCGTCGGCTGGTGGGCGGCTCGCGCCACACTGACCACCACCACTGAGCCGACGCCCACGGCCGAGGTCCTCACGGCGGAAGCGCGTGAGGGCAGGGTGGGGCGGACCTTCAACTTTTCCGTGACCATCCAAACCCCGTTCCTGCCGGTGGCGGTCAACCAACTGAGCGGTGTCGTCACCAAAGTCGGGCCGGCCGAGGCGGCGGACGGTTCGGTGCTCGTCGTCGTCGGCGACCAGGGCATCATCGCCGTCGAATCCGCCCTCCCGTTCTACCGCGACCTCGGCCCCGGCGTTCGCGGCGAGGACGTGCGGGCACTCCAGAGCACACTTATTCACACCGGGTACCTCGCCGGCGAGGCCGACGGCGTGTTCGGCAGCCTCACCGCCCGTGCCCTCAGCGCCTTCCAAAAAGATAACGGCCTCGCCCAGACCGGTGACGCCCCGCTCGGCACCCTATACGCTTTCCCGTCCCTGCCCGCCACGGTCACCTACGGCGAGGATTTACGTCCATCCGCCGTCGTTGCGGGAGGAGAAACCCTCATCAGCGCGCCGAGCGGAGAGCGCACGTTCACCATCACCGTCAGCGAGTCCCAGCAGGAGTTCGTCCCCGCCGGCGCGACGGTCACATTCACGGTTGGTGACGAGGAGTTTGTGGCAACCATCGCCGAGGAGCGCACCATGACCGAGCAAGGCGATGTCACCGTCCATCTCCTCGGCCCCGACGGCGCGAGCGTCTGCGACACCCGGTGCAACCTCCTGCCCAACCGGCCGAAGACCACCGTGCTCGCCCAGGTTCAGCCAGAAGCGCCCATCACCGGCGTGACCGTGCCGGTCGCCGCGGTCCGCACCACCCCCGACGGCCAGGCATTCGTCACCCTCGCCGACGCCACCACGCAGGAGGTCACGGTGCGCGGCTCCGGCCAGGGCCTCGCCGTCGTGGACGGAATTGACGTCGGAACAATCGTCCAGATCAGCCAGGCGGGCACGTCGACGCCTGCTGCCGGGGCGCCGGAGCCCTCGCCAGATACCGGGTCCGAGCCGGCCCCAGAACCCGCGCCCAGCGAGGGCTAACATGCTTGCGGTACACGACCTCCACTTTTCCTACCCGAAATCTGAGGAAGCCCTGTTCGGCGGCCTGAACTATTCGTTTAGCGAAGGTAGCCTCACCGTGGTCACCGGCCCGTCCGGGTGCGGCAAGTCCACCCTGCTCTACATCCTCGGGCTTATGCTCAAGCCCACTCGCGGCGCCGTCATGCTCGGCGGGAAGGACGTCTCACACGCCTCCAACGACGAACGCGCACGGGCGCGCGCCAAGAGCTACGGCTTCGTCTTCCAGGACTCCGCCCTCGACCCCACCCGCCCCATCATCGACTCCGTCATCGAACCCGCGCTCTACGCCGGGTGGAGCCGGCGTAGAGCGCGGGCCCGGGCGCGCGAGCTCCTCGAGCTGACGGGGGTCGCCCACCGCTGGAATCACCAGCCGGGGGAGATCTCGGGCGGCCAAGCCCAGCGCGTGGCCCTCGCCCGTGCGCTCGTCAACGACCCGCCCGTCATGCTCGCCGACGAACCCACCGGCAACCTCGACCGGGCCAACGCCGCCGCGGTCCTCGGCCTCATGCACGAACAGGCGCGGGCCGGCCGCACGGTCGTCGTCGTCACACACGACCCATACGTGGTCAGCCGCGCCGACGAACTCGTTGAGCTGTCATGAGAATCCGCGAGCTCATCCGAGAGATCCGCACGGGGGCGCTCTCCCAGCGCGTGCCCACCGTGCTCATCTTCCTGCTCGCGGCGCTGATCTGCCTGGCCGCCGTGCTCACGATCGGCCGCTCCGTGGCGGCCCACCACCAGCTCGAACGGCGCCTCGAGGATGCCGGCACCCGCAGCTTCACCATCGTGGACGTCCACGGTTACGGCTTCCTCACCCCCGCAGTCATGAACGGCATTGATTCGCTGTCCTACGTCGAACGGGCCGTGGCCTTCACCATCGCCGCCGACGCCTACAACACCTACATCGGCCCGGGCGCCACCCCCGTTGCCTCGCGCTTCGTCAACGGCGACCTCACGGGTCTTATCACCCTCGACGCCGGGCGCATGCCCAAACCCGGCGAGGCGATCGTCACCACCGACGACGCGCGGGCACTCGGCTTTGACCAGCCCTTCGGCTCGATCACGGTTCGCGACGGCGGGCGGGAATTCCCGGTGGTGGGCGCATTCAGCTCCCCGGATTCGATCCCCGAACTCGACGCGATCCTCATCAACGCGCCCGATGTTCAGGCGACGGTGGCGCGCGTCGTCGTCACACGCTCCGACCTCGTCGACCAGGCGATGCTCGCCGCCAGTGGCGTCATCTCCGCGGACGACCCGCGAAACCTGCGCTTCGACTCGCCCGTATCGATCGCGCAGCTACGCACCCAGATCGTTGGTGATCTGCAGGCATATTCAGCCTCCATGCTCTACGGAGTCCTCGCCGGCAGCGCCATCCTCAGCGCGCTCATCGTGTTCGCGGACGTGCTCGGCAAGCGCGCCGACCTCGGCCGCCGCATGGCGCTCGGCGCCACCCGCCGCATTATCGTGACGTTCACGGTCGGCAAAGCCGCGCTACCCGCGATCTTCGGCAGCCTCGTCGGCGCCGGCGTGGGACTCGTGGCCGCAAGCCGCATGGGTTCGAGTGTGCCGCCCAGCTTCGCCGTCGGCACCGGCGTTCTCGTGTGCCTCGTCATGATGGTCTCCGCCGCGCCGGGAGCGGTGTGGGCGGCCGCGCAGGATCCCGTGCGGGTGTTACGCACGCCGTGACGCCGGCGCCCGCAGGCCAGGCGGCGCCCTCGGAACACAGTTCCCGCGGGCGCCGCGGCGGGCAGGCGCCTCCCCCGCTGCGAGCGCTACGCTTGAGGCATGCATTATGACCTCTTGATCCTAGGCTCCGGTTCCGCCAACACCATCCCCGGCCCCGAATTCGAAGACCAGAGCATCGCGCTCGTGGAGGAGGGCGTCTTCGGCGGGACGTGCCTCAACGTGGGATGTATTCCTACCAAGATGTTCGTCCACACCGCCAACGTGGCCCGGCAGGCGAGGGATGCGGGGCGCCTCGGCGTCGACCTGCGCCTTGAAAGCGTGGACTGGTCCGCCATCCGCGAGCGCATTTTCGGCCGGATCGACCCGATCTCGGCCGCCGGCAAAGACTACCGGGAGAGCAGCCCGGACAACCGCAACCTCACCCTCTACACCGGTCACGCCACCTTCGTCGCGCCCAAGACCGTGCAGGTCACCCTCGCCGACAGCCCGGCGGGCACGCCCGGGCAATCCGCCCGCGAGGCTCCAGCCCGCACTGTCACCGTCAGCGCCGACCGCGTCGTCATCGCCACCGGTTCACGTCCCGCGATGCCGGACGTGCTCGGGCTGGAGGGCGTCGGCCCGCTCGACAACGCATCGGTCATGAGGATGGAGGAGCTACCGGCGTCGTTGCTCGTGCTCGGATCGGGCTACATCGCGGCCGAAATGGCGGACGTGTTCAGCGCGCTCGGCGTGGAGGTGACCGTGGTGGCGCGCAGTGAGCGGATGCTTCGTCACCTGGACGCAGATATCTCTCGGGCCTACACCGACGCCGTCAGCTACCGGCTCGTCACCGGGTTCCAGGCCTCCTCTGCCACGCGAGAGGACGGGACGGTCCGCCTGACGGGCACGCGCGACGGCGCGGAGGCCACGCTCGAAGCCGAGCAGATCCTCGTCGCCACCGGGCGCATCCCCAACGCCGACACGCTCAACCCCGCCGCCGCGGGCATCGCCGTGGAGGGCGGGAGGATCCGCGCCGACCGCTACCAGCGCGTCCTCGGCACGGACGGCCACGCGCTCGACGGCGTCTTCACCCTCGGCGACGTCTCATCCCCCTACATGCTCAAGCACGTGGCCAACCACGAGGCCCGGGTGGTCCGGCACAACCTGCTCCACCCGGAGGCTATGGTCGAGGTCAATCACGACGCCGTCCCCGCCGCCGTCTTTAGCCACCCACAGATCGCCACCGTCGGGATGACCGAGGAGCAGGCGCGCAAGTCGGGCGCGGACTACGTGGTGGGCGTCCAGCGCTACGCCGACATCGCCTACGGGTGGGCGATGGAGGACACCACGAACTTCTGCAAGATCATCGCCGAGCGAGGCAGCACACGGATCCTCGGCTGCCACATCATCGGGCCGCAGGCGCCCACTCTCATCCAGGTGATCGTACAGGCTATGGCGAGCGGCCAGACCGCCGCCGACATCGCCCGCACCCAGTACTGGATCCACCCCGCCATGCCCGAGCTGGTGGAGAACGCGCTCCTGCAGGTCCTGTAGCCGGCTGTCACAGAATCGTTGCCTCATGAGACGGGTGTGGGCTTATCCGCGAAGTCAGCGCAGATAAGCCCACAGTCCGTCCGGGTGCCACAGTAAGGCCCGAGTCGGCTTCGGCCGAGCTCGGCCCGCTTGGTCGGGCTCGGCCCCGGCGGGTTAGGCCCGCTCGGTCGACTTAGACCCGCTCGGCCGACTTCGGCCTCACCACCAGCCGGTGCGCGGGCGCCCCGTCGAGCGCGGAGGTGTCAAGGTCGGCCGAATCGACCAGCACGACGTCGCCGTCCTGCACCTCACCGGCCAGCATGAGCCTGGCCAGTTGGTCGCCGATCTCGCGCTGGATGAGACGGCGCAACGGGCGGGCGCCGTAGGCCGGGTCGTAGCCCTCCATCGCGAGCACCGACTTTGCCGCCTCCGTCACCTCCAACGTGATCCTGCGCGAGGCCAGGCGCTTCATCATCTGCCCGATCTGCAGATCCACAATCTGCGAGATCTCGTTGATGGTCAGCGGGTCGAAGACGATGATGTCGTCGAGCCTGTTGAGGAACTCCGGCTTGAAGTGCGCCCGCACCCCCGCCAGAACCGATTCCTTCTTCTCGTGCTCATCGAGCGTCTCGTCCATGAGGAACTGGGAGCCGATATTCGAGGTGAGGATGAGGATCGTGTTGCGGAAGTCGACCGTGCGGCCCTGGCCGTCCGTCAGCCGCCCGTCGTCGAGCACCTGAAGCAGGATGTCGAAGACTTCCGGGTGCGCCTTTTCCACCTCGTCCAGCAGCACGACGCCGTAGGGCCGGCGCCGCACCGCCTCCGTCAACTGGCCACCCTCCTCGTAACCGACGTATCCCGGAGGGGCTCCCACCAGGCGCGCCACCGAGTGCTTCTCCGAGTACTCCGACATGTCGATGCGAACCATCGCCCGCTCGTCGTCGAAGAGGAAGTCCGCGAGCGCCTTCGCCAGCTCCGTCTTGCCCACGCCCGTGGGGCCGAGGAACATGAACGAGCCGGTGGGGCGGTTCGGGTCGGCAACCCCCGCCCGCGAGCGGCGAACGGCGTCCGCAATCGACACGACGGCCGCGCGCTGGCCGATGAGGCGCTCACCGATATGGTCCTCCATGGTCAACAGTTTCTCGGTCTCGCCCTGCATGAGCCGGCCCACCGGGATGCCCGTCCAGGCGGCCACCACCTCGGCAATACCGTCCGCGTCCACGCGCTCCGCGATCATCGGCTCGCCGCGGTCCTCGCTACGCTCCGCTGCCTCGCCGGACTCGATCTGCTCCATCACCTGCGGGATGTCGCCATTCTGAATGCGTCCAGCCTCCTCGTAGCGACCCTCACGGATCGCCTTCTCCAGCTCGGTGCGCAGCTCGTCGAGCCGCACGCGCAACTCGCCAACCTTGTTCCGCCCGGCCTTTTCCGCCTCCCAGCGGGCGTTGAGCGCGGCCAGCTCCTCGGTCTTGTCAGCCAACTCCGCCTTGATGCGTTCCAGGCGATCGGCCGCGCCGGCGTCGTCGTCGTCCTCCTCCGTATCCTCAAGGTAGGACTTCTCCATCGTGAGCCTGTCCACCTGGCGCTGGAGCACGTCGATCTCCTCCGGGGAGGAGTCGAGCTCCATGCGAAGCCGGGAGGCCGCCTCGTCGACCAGGTCGATCGCCTTGTCCGGCAGCTGGCGGCCCGAGATGTAGCGGTCCGAGAGCGTTGCCGCGGCCACGAGCGCGCCGTCGGAGATCGTCACCTTGTGGTGAGCCTCGTATTTCGGCGCGATGCCGCGCAGGATTGCCACGGTGTCCTCCACCGACGGCTCGCCCACGTAGATCTGCTGGAAGCGCCGCTCGAGCGCCGGATCCTTCTCGATGTGCTCACGGTACTCATCGAGGGTCGTGGCGCCCACCAGGCGCAACTCGCCGCGGGCTAGCATCGGCTTGAGCATGTTGCCCGCGTCCATCGAGGAATCCCCGCCGGCCCCTGCTCCAACCACCGTGTGCAGCTCGTCGATAAACGTCACGACCTCGCCGTCGGAGTCCTTGATCTCCGCCAGCACCGCCTTGAAGCGCTCCTCGAATTCGCCGCGATACTTCGCGCCCGCGAGCATACCCGCGATGTCGAGCGCGATGAGGCGCTTGCCGCGCAGGGATTCGGGCACGTCGCCGTCCACGATGCGCTGGGCCAAGCCCTCGACGACGGCCGTCTTGCCCACGCCCGGCTCGCCGATCAGCACCGGGTTGTTCTTCGTACGCCGGGACAGGACCTGCACGACGCGGCGGATCTCGGCGTCACGGCCGATCACCGGGTCGAGCTTGCCTTCGCGCGCCATCGCCGTCAGATCCGAGCCGTACTTTTCGAGCGCCTGGAATGTCCCCTCCGGGTCCGGGGAATCCACCTTGCGATTCCCGCGCACGGTAGGCAGGGCAGTCGTGAGCTGGTCATGCCCCGCGCCGGCGGCACGCAGAATCTCACCCGCCGAGCTCTGGGAGCTGGACAACGCCAGCAACAGGTGCTCGGTGGAGATGTACGAATCGCCCAGGGCTGTCGCCTCCTTGCCCGCATCCGCCAGCACCAGGGACGTGTTACGCGAGGCCTGCGGCTGGGAGTTCGATCCCGTCACCCCCGGTAGGGTGGCCAGCTGGGCGCGCGTTCGCTGCGCGATGTCGCCACGGTTGGCACCCACCGCCTCCAGCAGCACGTTCGCGATGCCGTCCTTCTGATCGAGCAGGGCAGCAAGAATATGGGTTGGTTCGAGTTGCGGGTTACCCGCCTGAGTGGCAGAAGTGATCGCCTGCGCGATCGCCTCCTGCGATTTTGTCGTCAGCTTGTCCATTGAGACCTCCAAAAATGTCCGGGCGTTGCGGGCGGGGTTTCGGACACGTTCCAGGCGGCGCGCTTCGGGCGTTCGCGGGGCGTTTCCGTTCGCGTTGCCTTGGGCGGCCGGGTGCGGTGCGGTGTCCGAAGTAGTCGTCCACAACATCAACTAAGTTGAGTCTACCGCGCTCAAGTTAGTACGTCTAGAGGGAAGCTGGTTTTCCCTGCCGCGGCCTCGCCCCTAGACTGGATTCATGCCAGAAGGACACTCCATCCACCGACTCGCCCTCGTGCTAGGCGAACTCTTCGCCGGGCAGATCGTGCGCGCCAGCTCGCCGCAGGGCCGATTCGCTGCCGGCGCCGATATCCTCGACGGCTCTCTCATCCTCCCCGCCCAGGCCTGGGGCAAGCACCTTTTCGTGCCGTTCGTGGTGGGATGTCAGAACGCCGGAGCCGGAAGCGGACGCGCCGGCGAGCACGCAACGCAGCTTCCCGATGCCGCACTGGACCCAGATCTCCTGTGGCTCCACGTACACCTGGGCCTCTACGGCCGTTGGGTTTTCAACGGCGACGCCGCCTTCCTCTCCTCTCGCCTCCTCGGGGCGCCCCACATCCTCATCGGCGAGGAGGTGGCCGAGTTGCGGGCAGCAGCGCCCACCGCCATTCACGTGGCCGGGCCGGCCACCACTCGCACCTCCGGGCCCGGAAACCACGACGTCGAAGCTTGGCGTCCGCCGGCACCGCGCGGCGCGGTTCGCCTGCGTCTCCTCACCGAGCACGGCTCGGCCGACCTGTCCGGCCCGAACCAGTGTGCGATCAAGACGGGCGACGAGGTGGCCGCCGTCGTCGGCCGGCTCGGTCCCGATCCGCTACGCAACGCTCCCGGCGACCGCGAGCGCTTCATCGAGCTGGTCCGCGCACGACGCTCGCCGGTGGGCGCGCTCGTCATGAACCAATCTGTAGCGGCCGGCCCGGGCAACATCTACCGCGCAGAGTCGCTCTTCCGCGCCGGAATCCACCCCTACCGGGTGGGCGCGCGGGTCGGCGTCGGCAGGCTCGCCGACCTCTGGGACGACCTCGTCTCCCTCATGGGCGACGGTCTCACCCGCGGAACCATCCGCACCATCTCCCCCGAGCTTGCGCCCGCTGAGCCTCTCCCCGGTGACCCCGAAGCCTCCCGCTTCGCCGTCTACCACAGGCAGGGCCGGACCTGCCTGCGCTGTGGAGCCACGGTACGCGAAGCGGAGATGCAGGGGCGGCGCCTGTTCTGGTGCCCAGGCTGCCAGCATTAGTCCGCGGCGTCTGAGTCGGCCGGCCCCCGGCATGAATACCCGGGCACGCAGCCCCACGGCCGCAGACTCCGCAACAAAGCCGCCCGCACGTGCGAGCGTGCAACTGACACCAGCGCCCCTTCACTCACGGCGCAATCCTGCCCTTTTCCTCGTTCTCGGCACTCGTTAGGATGTTGGTAACCGGGCAAACCGGCGTCACCGAAGAGAAGGGCGGACCACATGGGTATTTTTGACAAGGCCAAGGAAATGCTCACCAGCGACCAGGCGGAGGAGTACTCGGACAAGGCCCTCGACCAGGCGGAGAAGTTCGTCAAGGACAAGGTGGGCGCCGAGCACGCCGACAAAATTGCACGAGCCCGTGATGAGATCGATGCCCGCGTGGGCAACGAGAGCTCAATCGCAGCTCAGTCCCCGGTTGCAGACGAGTCGTAGCATTCTTTAGCCGGGTGGGGCGCGGACCGTGGGTCCGCGCCCCACTTGTATGCCCATTCGAGAGCGCGCGCATGAAGCGGGCGATTCGGCTCAGAAATGGGCGGTCAGGGACAAGGCCGCCAACCGGCCGACCTTTCCACGCACCCCGGATGGGCGTCAGGGACAGGAGTGTGGCTCGCGCTCGAGCGCTGCGACATCTAAGAGCCAGGGTTCACGGGGGATCGCCTCCGGCACGATGTCGTCCGCGCCGGCGTCCGCCGGCAAGCCAAGAGACTCGAGGAGCAGTGCGCGAACCGCCTCGGGCTGCCAGCCAAGATCGGCCAGGTCGGCCAGGGTCACCGCTCCATCGCGCTTGGCCAGCCGCACTCCGTCAAGATTGAGTACTAGTGGTACGTGGATATACTCGGGATTCCTATAGCCGAGGAGCCGCTGGAGGTAGACCTGCCGTGGGGTGGAGGGCAGGAGGTCGTCACCGCGGACGATCTGTGTGACGCCGAAGTCCCCATCGTCCACGACGGAGACGAAGTTGTAGGA
Organism: Trueperella sp.; assembly: GCA_022783305.1. Classification (GTDB taxonomy): domain Bacteria; phylum Actinomycetota; class Actinomycetes; order Actinomycetales; family Actinomycetaceae; genus Trueperella; species Trueperella abortisuis. Next base: position 13,714 of record JALEWQ010000064.1, read on the forward strand.
ATAGGTGCCGTCGCCGCGGCGGATCACGAAGTCGTCGACAGCACCGACGTATCGGCCGGCCAGCCGGTCGGTCACCTCGAGCTCGACGACGTCAGTCCGCAGCCGGTAGGCGGGACCGCGGTTCATCCCCGCGAGCTTGGCACGGCCGGCTTCCCTTTCCGCCTCGCTCAACTCACGGCACGTGCCCGGGTAAGCTCCCGACGGCCGGTGGGGTGCGGCGGCCACCTCGGACAGTTCGCGTCGGGTGCAGTAGCACTCGTAGAGGAGGCCGCGGGCGGCGAGCCCTGCGAAGATCTGGTCGTAGCGGGCGGTGCGAGTGGATTGGTAGAGGACGTCGCCATCCCAGTCGACCCCGATCGCCGCAAGGTCGGCGAGCTGGCGTTCGTAGTACTGGGGCCGGGCCCGGTCGTCGAGATCCTCCATCCGCATGTGGAAGCCTAGGCCCGCGCGGCGGGCAAAGCCCCAGGCGAGCAAGGCGGTTCGCAGGTTTCCAAGATGAAGGTCGCCCGTGGGCGAGGGTGCATAGCGGCCGGTCACGGCGCCAGTCTACCGCGCACTACCCCGCTTACGGCTGATTGACGCTAGCGCCACGCGGCCCGCTCCTCGTCGTGCCGCAAGGCGCGCCCTCATCGCCGGGCCGGTGCCGGCGGCTCGCCGGGGTCGTTCTCCGCCGGCCCGCCGGGCTCGTTGTCCGCCGGCCCACTGCCGGGTGTGAGTGTGGGTGTGGGCCCGGAAAACTCCGGGCCCACACGTACCTAGCATGGCGGGCAAGGCCCATTCGTGGGCCCTACCACCGGTGCGCTAACTGATCGCAACCATCGCAGACCACCCATGGCCAACCTGGCGGGCAACACCCCACCAGCCATTGGTCTGGTTCTTGTAGGCAAACATCTTCCCATCCTCGCGGATACCGATCAGATCCAGGCGCCCATCGCCATCGACATCACCAGGAACACTGCTTTGAACAAAGTGATCCCAGCCATGACCAATCCGGCCCACACCATACACCCCGCCATCAGCACTACCCGCATAGGCATACATCGCCCCATCGGCACTGATCGCCACCAGGTCACTGTAAGAGCTGCCCACGAACTGGCCCGGGGCCAAAATCGTGGTCATCGCCGACCAGCCATGACCAATCTTCCTGCCCCCGAACAAGCCGCCATCACCGACCTGGTAACGGTACAAGTCACCACTAGCCACCTCACGGGCCACCACATAATCCGCGCTCGAGGCACCAAGCTTGCCGGCATAGACAATATTGTCCATACCATTCCAGCCATGGCCCGCCTGAACACCCTTAGTCAAGAACCCATCGCCTTGCGAGT